>NZ_CP027859.1:1500000-1795495 GCF_005519465.1 Streptomyces clavuligerus
CAGTGTCTTCCTCTCACCGACCCGGGCCGGTCTCGTCGACCGGTACGGGCCGCGCCGGGCCCTGCTCCCCATGGCCGCCTGCTATGCGCTGCTGCTGGCCGGGCTGGCCTTCGCGACCTCGTGGCCGGGCGGCTCGGGAATCCTGCTGGGCATCCTGGCGGTGCCCGCGGGCGCGTGCACGCCGCCGCTCGGCCCGGTGATGCGGACCGTCTGGAGCGACCTCCTGCCCGACCGGCGGCTCCTCCAGCGCGCCTACAGTCTGGACGCGGTCGCCGAGGAACTCCTCTTTGTCGCAGGTCCGTTGCTGGTGGGGCTGCTGATGCACATCGCGTCACCGTCGGCCGGGCTCGCCGTGAGCGCCGCGCTCGTCGGGACCGGCTCGCTCGCCCTGGTCATGTCCCCGGCGGTGCACGGCTGGGCCGGCCGGCAGCGGGATTCCGCCGCAGCGGCCCCGTCCGGGGGGTCCGTCCCCGGCGGGCGACCCGGCACGCCGCTCCGACGGCTGTCGCGAGGCGGCCCCGGTCTGCGGCAGGCGATCGTCGTCTCGGCCGCGGTGGGCACGGCTCTGGGAGCGTTCGAACTCCTGGCGATCGCCGTCGCCGACGAACACGGGACCCCGGGGTCGGTGGCCTGGATCTTGGCCGCGCTCTCCGGCGGCAGCGCGATCGGCGGCCTGGTCTACGGCGCCGTCGCCTGGCGTGCCTCCAGCAGGCTGCGGCTGGCGGTCCTCGCGGCGGCCCTGGGGCTGGTCCTGGCCGCGGCCGGGCTCTTCCCCCATCCCGCCGTGCTCGTCGTGTGGGCGGCGATCGGCGGACTCTTCATCGCCCCGGCCCTCACCACCGCCTATCTCATCGCCGACGAATGCGCCGACCCGGCCTCCCGCACCCGGGCGGGCGCATGGGTCAACACCGCTCTCAACGCCGGTTCGGCGGGGGCGACCGCCGTCACCGGGCTCCTGCTGGGCCATGTCCCGGTGCCCGTGTGCTTCGCGCTGGCCGCCGCCCCGGCCGTGCTGTCCGCGGCGACGGCCCTGTACCGGCCCCGGCGGCCCGTCCCCGTGCCCGTCGGCCGCTGAGCGGACGGGGGAGGACTACGCCCCGCCGCGACGGCGGGCACCGTTCCCGGCGGTGTCGTGCAGGATCTCCACCTCCCGCGCCCAGCGCCGGACCAGCCGCCCGGGGTCCCGCTCCGGCGCGGAGACGAGCGCGGAGAGACGGGCCACCCGGCCGTCGGCGGCCAGCAGGGTGAAGCAGTCGGTGCCCGCGGGCAGCCAGGGGACGGCCGTCACGGCGGTGACCCGGCTGCCCAGCACCCGTCCCAGCTCCGGGACCCGGACATGGGACGCCGTCAGCAGCACCCCGCGGGGGTCGGTGAGCCGCCGCAGGAGCCGGACCGCCAGACGTTCCGGGGCCCGTTCGGTGAGGACCCGCAGGGCGGCCCGGCGCCGGTCCAGGGTGCCGCGGCTCGTTCCGGCCATGATCGCGGCCAGCCGGGCCGCGGGGTCCGGGAGGGCGAGCGGCAGGGGGACGCGGACCGGCCAGAGCCGGTTGACGTGGCGCAGCTCCCGGCCGCCGCCGTCCGCTCCCCGTGCGCGGGTGCTCACCGGCACCAGGGCGGTCCCGGGCGCGCCGGGGCCCGGCCGTCCGTCGCGCAGGGCCCCCGCGAGAGCCGCGAGGTGGACCTGGTTGACCGTCGCCCCCGTGGCACGGGCGGTCGCCGTCAACAGGCCGAGGTCGACCGCCGCGTGGGACAGCTCCCGGGACGGGCGGGAAGCCGCCGCCGGTGGCGGAGCGGCGGGCACCGGGGCCGCCGCCGCACCGGGGAGCAGATCCGGCAGCAGGGACAGCAGCCCCGCGCACACATCGCGCCCGACGCGTCCGTACGCGCCCGGCCCCGGCCCCGTACCGCCCCGTGTATCGCCCCATGTACCGCTCCGTGTACCGCTCCGTTCGGCGAACAGGGCGCCGAGCACGGACAGCAGCGAGAGGCCGTCGAGCACGGCGTGGTGGGCGAGCAGGCTGAGCGCCCACTCCCCGCCCGCGTCCCTGTCCCCGCCCGTGCCCGTGCCCGCGTCCCTGTCCCCGCCCGTGTACCCGTCCGTGCCCGCGCCTGTGTCCCCGGCCGTCCCGCCGCCCCGGTGCAGCCACAGTCCCCAGCGCGGTCGGCGCCCGTCCAGCGGCAGACCGGGCAGCGCCCGCGCCGGGCGGGGGGTCGGGTCCCGGTCCGTCAGCACATGGACGTGGTGCGCCGGGTCGAAGGCCGGGTCCGGCTCCCACCGGGCGCCTTCCCCGTCCCCGACCAGCCGGTGGGTGAGCGGGGGCAGCCCCCGGGAGCGGTCGCCGACGAGCGCGTACAGCCGTTCCCGGTCGGGGCACGGCCCCCGCAGCCGCAGATGGAAACCGAAGTACAGATCCGTGGGGTCTCCCGCCAGGGCGTCCAGGGCCAGGAAGGCCCTGGACACCAGTGAGGCGGGGACGGCACCGGCGCTCACCCTCCGCCGTCCGCCCGGCGCGGTGGATCGGCGAGGACGGACTCGGTGGTGACATAGCGTCCGGAGAGGGCGTCCGCGGGCCCCGAGACCAGCCGGACCAGAGCCCGTGCCGCGTCCTCGGCGGGGGTGAAGCGGCCGTTCTCGTACGCGGTGTGCAGCCACTCGCCGATCAGGTCCTCCCAGTGGTCGCCGGTCGGGTGCCGCCGCAGATGGTCGGCGGTCATCCCGCTGTCGACCAGCCCCGGGTGGAAGGAGAACGCGGCGATCCCGTGCGGTTCGAGTTCGGCGGCCAGACACTCCGTCAGCCGGATACCGGCGCTCTTGGAGACGGAGTAGGCGGAGGCATGGGCCCAGCCCTGCTGCCCCGCGACGCTGACGACGTTGACGATCCGGGCCCCGGCCCCGGCGGCGATCATGCCGGGGACGACGGCCCGGCAGGCGTTCACGACGCCCCGGACGTTGGTCTCCTGGGCGTCCCACCACTCCTCTCCTCCGACCTCCCACAGCGGGCCCCTCGGCCCGGTGACCCCGGCGTTGTTCACCAGGACGCCGATGGGTCCCAGCGCCCCGGTCGCCTCTTCGACGGCCCGCCGGACGGCGGCGGGGTCGCGGACGTCCATGGGGATCGCGCGCACCCGGGTGCGGTCGTCGGGGGCCGCGCGAGCGACCCGTTCCGCCGCCCCGGCGAGCGTCCTGCCGTCCCGGCCGGTGATCACGACATCGGCCCCGGCGGCGGCGAGCGCCTCGGCGAAGAGCAGCCCGAGACCCCGGCTCGCACCGGTGACCAGCGCGGTACGGCCGTGCAGCGCCCCGCGGGCCGTGGCGGCGGCCCGCGCCGTCAGCTCCCGCCGCAGCAGCTTGCCCGTCGCGTTGCGCGGCAGTTCCCGTACGGTCTCGATCGCACGGATCCTGCGCTGCGGCGGGACCCGCTCGGCGACGTGTGCCAGCAGGGAGTCGAGCAGGGAGGCGAGAGGGGAAGGGAGAGGGGAGCCGGGCGGCGGGTCGGGCAGCGGCCGGGGTATCCCGCTCTCCGGGCGCAGGACGACATACGCCTTCGGCAGCTCGCCGCAGTCGGGGTCCGGGACACCGACCACCGCCGCGTCGGCGACGGCCGGATGGGTGAGCAGGACCGCCTCCGACTCGGCCGGGGCGACCGAGTGCCCCTTGTACTTGATGAGTTCCTTGAGCCGACCGGTGACGAAGCAGTAGCCGCGGGCGTCGACGCGGGCCAGGTCGCCGGTGTGCAGCCAGCCCTCGCCGTCGGTCAGGGCCGGGGCCGGTGCCGTGCCGTCACCGGCGGGGCCGGGGCTGATCTGCGGTCCGCGCAGCCACAGTTCGCCCTCCGTGCCCGGGGGGAGTTCCGCTCCGGTCTCCGGGTCGGAGATCCGGACGTCGGTACCGGGAAGCGGGAGGCCCACGGACCCCGGCGGCGGGTCCTCGGCCCCATCGGGTACCAGGAAGGCGCAGCCCAGCTCGGTCATGCCGAACCCCTGGCGGACCACGGCGCCGGTCCGGCGGGCGCAGGCGTCCGCGATCTCCGGTGCCAGGGGCGCGCCCCCGGAGAGGATGATCCGCAGGGAGGAGAGGTCGTACCGGTCGACGGCCGGGTCCTGGGCGAGCAGCCGTACGGTCGGCGGGGCCAGGAAGGCGACGGTGATCCGGTGCCGTTCCACCGCGTGCAGCAGCTCCTCCAGGGAGAACCGCGCTCCGGTGAAGGCCAGCGTGGCGCCGGAGCGCAGGGAGTGGTTGAGCGCCATCTGCATGCCGAAGATGTGCCGCCAGGGGGCGGCGGCCACGATCACGTCGTCAGGGGTGAGGCGCTGGCGCGCGTGGATCTGCGCGAGGTTGACGGACAGGTTGCCGTGGGTGAGCCGGATCAGCTTGGGCGGTCCGCTCGTACCGCTGGAGGAGAGGAGGACGGCGGTCGCGGTCGGGTCGGGTATGGGGAAGTGCTCCGGGACGCCTTGCGGCGTGCTCTCCGGACCTGGTTCCGGTTCCGGTTCTGGTTCCGTTTCCGGCTCGGGTCCCAGCTCGGGTCCGGGGCCGTCGCCCGGCTCCGGCTCCGGCCCGGTGTCCGGCTCTTCGAGCCCGGCTCCGGTGTCGGTGAGGAGGGTGTGGCGCAGCGCGCGGGCGCCGGGCAGGGGCCGCAGGGCGTCCCAGGCGTCCCGGGTCGTGACCAGCGACCGGGCGTGGGCGGTCCGGATCAGACGCTCCCATTCCGCCGGGGGAGCCAGCGGGTCCAGGGGCAGGACGGTCGCCCCGGCGCGCAGGGCCCCGTGGTAGGCGGCGGCGAAGGGGACACCGTTGCCGAGGAGCAGGGCCACGGTCTGCCCGGGGCCGATCCCCCGGTCCGCGAGGGCACGGGCGGCGCGGTCGACGAGTGCGGTGAGGCGGGCGTACGAGGTCCGCTCGCCGGTGCGGCAGTGCAGCAGGGCCGTGGCCTCCCCGGGCGCACGGGGGGAGAGATAGGGGAGGGGGACCCCTCCGGCCCCGGTCTCCGCCCCGGTCATGGTCTCCGCCCTGCTCGCGGTCTCCGTTCCGGCCCTGGTCTCCGTTCCGGTCCCGGTCCGCTCGATCGGCTGCCGCTGCGATTGCTTCGGCTCGGTCATCGCTCTCCCTCCCCGCTGGGGGACGCCTCGCTGCCGGATGTTCGCATTCTGGACGGGTGGGTGCCCGACGGGCGGGTATCGGACGGGCCGGTGCCGGACGGGCCGGTGCCGGACGGGCCGGTGCCGGACGGGCCGGTTCCGGACGGGGGAAGTCTGCGGGCGATGGTGAGCCCGTCCGCGAGGGGCAGCATGACCGACTCCACCCGGCTGTCGGCGCGGACGCGCTCGTTGAACAGGCGGATGGCGCGGCCGTTCCCGGTGCATCGGGGGTCCGCCGCCTCCCCGGCGTAGAGGACGTTGTCGGCGAGCAGCAGTCCGCCGGGCCGGACCCGGGGGACGAGCAGCTCCCAGTAGGTGTCGTAACCGGGTTTGTCCGCGTCCAGGAAGACCAGGTCGATCATGGGTTCCTCGGGCAGTTCGCGCAGCCTCTCGGCGGCGGGGCCGAGCCGGGTCTCGATCCGCTCGGCGACCCCGGCGTCCCGCCAGGCGGCCAGGGCGACCCCGGTCCACTCCTCGGAGATGTCGAAGGTGAGCACCCTGCCTCCCGGCGGCAGCCCCAGGGCGAGCGCGAGCGTCGAGTAGCCGGTGAAGGTGCCGACCTCGACCACCAGCCGGGCGGCGGCGATCCGGCACAGCAGGGTCAGCAGGACACCCTGTTCATGCGGGATCTGCATCTCCGAGGCCGGGCCCAGCGCCCGGGTCTGTGCGATGAGCCGTCGCTGGACGGGTGTCGGGGGTTCTGCCTGGGCGAGGAGATAGCGGTACTGGACGGGGTCCAGGCCCAGGGACTTGATGTCCTCCTCGGCCATGACGGCTTCCTCCATGGCGGTGTTCTCCACGGCGGTGTTCTCCTCGGCCGACCGTGTGCGGCCGGTGCCGATCCGGTTCACGGGGTGCTCCTCGGGACGGTTCAGCTGACGATGGTCCGGTGGCCGTTCTCCGCTCCCGCTCCTCCTTCCGCTTCCCCTTCCGTTCCTGCTTCCGCTTCTCCTCCGGTGAGGCTGTCGAGGAGGTCGGCGACGCGGCGGACCTCCTCGTCCAGCGGCCGGTCCTCCTCCACGGGCGCGCAGAGCAGTGCGATCCGCGCGGTCAGCGCGGCGCAGGCGGGGGCCTGGGGGCGGCCGGAGAGATGGACGGCCTGCCGCAGGGCGACCGCGAGCGAGCCGTGGAGCAGCCGCAGCAGCCGGGCGGTCTCCCAGGCGTTGAGGGCGGCCTGGGTGCCGAAGGGGATGACGTCCTGGTTGTGCAGATTGGTGGGCAGGCTCTGGATGGAGGCGGGGTGCGCGGAACGGCGCATGGCGGCGACGAGGGCGGTGGCCGCGAGCTGGACGCCCTGCAACGCGTGCTGACGTCCCGGGTCGGCGGAGAGCATGGGCGGCAGCCCGCCGTTGCGCCCCGGGTCGATGAGGAGATCGAGCTGACGCTCCGCCAGATTGCCGAGCTGGACGGCGGCGAGGGTGGCCAGATCGCAGGCGAACGCGGCGGGCTGCCCGAAGAAGTTGCCTCCGTGGGCCACGAGGTCGCGTTCGGGGAAGAAGAGCGGGTTGTCGCTGACGGAGCGCAGGTCCCGCGCCACGACCTCCTGGGCCTGGCCGATGGCGGCCGCCGCCGCGCCGATGAGCTGCGGGGTGCACCGTACGCTGTACGGCTCCTGGAGCGAGCGGGTCCCCGAGGCCACCGTACCGTCCAGCAGGGCGCGCAGCTCGGCGCCGACCCGTGAGGTCTCCGGATGGCCGAAGGCGTCCAGCAGCTCGGGGGCGAGGAAGGCGGGCTCGGGGCCGAGGACATCGGTGAGGACGGCGGAGAGCAGAACGGCGGCGGAACGGGAGCGCAGCAGCGAGGCCACGGCGAGCCCGGCGACGGCGGCGGTGACGGAGACGCCGTTGACCAGGGCGAGCGCGTCCCTGCCGCCGAGTTCGAGAGGGCGGAGGCCCGCGCGGGCGAGCGCTTCGGCGGCCGGGAGGCGCTCGCCGCCGGTGTGGGCGGCGCCCTCGCCGCGCAGGGCGCGGGCGATATAGGCGAGGGGGATGAGATCGCCGCTGGCGCCCAGGGAGCCGAGCTGTGGCACGGCCGGAGCGAAGTCGGTGGCCAACGCGTCGATCAGGGCGTCCAGTACCTGGGGGGAGGCGCCGGAGCGGCCCTGGCAGAGCGAGCCGAGCCGGACGAGCATCGCCGCCCGGACGAGGCCGGTGGCGAGGTCCGGTCCCTGGCCCGCCGTGAGATGGGCGAGTGTGTTGTCCGCCTGGCCGACGGCGTCCGCCCGGCCCGGGTAGTCGACCAGGGGGCCGAATCCGGTGGTCGCGCCGTAGACCTCCTGACCGTCGGACATCCGGCGCAGGGCGAACTCATGACAGTCCCGCACGCGTTCGCGCACCCCCGGCGCGAGAACGATCCGCACCGGGCCATGGGCCGCGCGTTCGAGGTCGGTGAGGGTGAGCGGGTCGTCCGGGCCTATGGACACCAGGGCGGAGGGTTTGGCTCCGGGGACGGGTGTGGGGGGCATGGGTGACTCCGGGGGAAGGAGGGGGAAGAGCAGGGGGGAGGGACGGGATGGGACAGGTGGTACGGGTGCGGGACCGGCCGGTGATTTCCTGCATCACCCGTAAAGCCCGTATTACCCGTATCCACGGTGCCGGTGTCACGGCGTCATGACGTCACGGCACCACGGCGTCATGACGCCACGGGGCCGCAGGTCGGCAGGGAGACGAGGGCGCCGCTCGCAGTCAGGGAGCCGCCGGTGGTCAACACTTCTCCGGCCGACCGCCTTCCGCCGGATCAGGCCCGGCCCGTCGTCGCCAACCGCAGCGCGCACAGCAGCTCCCGTTCTCCGAGGGGTCGGAGTGACACATCTGGCAGAGAGGCGGTGTGATCATCCCCTTGTCGGTCGGAACTATGCGCGCTCGCCGTCAATGTGTGCACGGAGTAAATCGGTTCCGGACATGATCGATCGGATTCGTTTTCATCCGTTGTGTCCCCCTCGGTCTGCCGCCTTCGGTCACTCCCCGAGGGGCGCGTCCGCGCCCTCCGTCTCCGCCGTTCCCTCCTCGGCCGCGCGCACCAGCGCGTCCGCCGCCACGAAGCGCAGGTCCCGTTCCAGCAGCCCTTCGATCACGGTCGGCAGGGCCGCCACGCTCTGGCGGCGGTCACCGCCGCCGTCGTGCATCAGGATCAGGGAGCCGGGACCGGCGTGGTCCAGCACCGTACGGGCGATCTTCTCCGGTCCGGGGCGGGCCCAGTCCCAGGAGTCGACGTCCCACAGGGCCAGGGCGGGCCCGCCGGTCAGGAGCTCGTCCAGGCTCTCCGGGGTGCGCGCGCCGTACGGCGGGCGGAAGACCCTCGGGACCCGGCCCACCGCGCGGTCGAACGCCTCGTCGGTCCGCTCCAGTTGCAGCCGGAATTGACGTCGGCTCAGATCCGGCAGGAACGGGTGCGACCAGGTGTGGTTGCCGAGACTGTGTCCCGCGTCCACGATCCGTCGCACCTCGTCGGGGAGCGCGTTCACATGGAGGCCCACACAGAAGAAGGTGGCGTGCACGCCGTAGCGGGCCAGAATGTCGAGCACCTGACCGGTGAAGAGCGGGTCGGGGCCGTCGTCGAAGGTCAGCGCGATCTCACGGCGGTCGCGCGGTCCATGGCGGAACCAGCGGCCCGTCCGGGCGAGTTCCGCCTCCCGCGCGGCGCTGCGCCGGATGCCGCCGTGGTAGTCGTCGTCCCGACCGGTCTGGCCGCCGCCCTCCGCCGTCAGCGGGGAGAGGGAGGCGAGATCGGTTCTGGCCCGTTCGGCGAGGGCCCGCGCCGGTACGGAGCCGAAGTCGGGGCGTTCGGGGAGTACCCAGGGGTCGGCGCGGTAGACCGTCAGACCGGCCGCCGCGAAGATCCCGTCCACCAGACCGTTGGTGCTCTCCACGACGACCGCGCGGGGCGGTTCGGAGGACGGGCCGGGCGCCCCGAGCCAGGCGGTCAGCTCCGGTACGCGCTCCGCGCCCCAGTGCGTGGGGGCCATGGCCCGGTTCCCTTCGGCGTCGATGACCTCCACCTCGTAACCATCGGCTGACCAGGCGATTCCTGCGTACAGCATGCGTTTTCCTCCTCAGAGCGGGGCGGGGCGGGGCCGGGCCGGGCGGGACGAGCCCGGATGGGGTGGGACCGGGCGGGACGAGCCCGGATGGGACGGGGGCGGTGCGGCGCGGATGCACGGGCGGACACGGATACGGGTGCGGGCCCGGGCACGAGCACGGGGGTGCGGAGAGGAACGCCGTTGTGGGCAGGCGAAGTTGGCGATGCCCGTGGTGCGGGCGCGTACGAGGGGGTGGGGCCTGGGGGCGGGTGGACGGGTGACCGCCGGAGCCGATTCAGGATTCCCGGTTCCGGTCTTCTGCGGGGTGGGCTGTTGCGCCCCGTCTGGCCACTCTGGCCTCTTCAGCCCCTCTGGTCAGGGGTTTTGCTGCTGGGCTCAGGCCCCGACGGGGTTCGGCAACGCGCCCGATCCCCACCGATGTCCATGAACTCTCCATCATTGCGACACAAGTACGACACAGGCACGCTATTGTTCGCATGCCCCGCCGAAGGTCCAGACCATACCCAAGGGCGACAACCGCGCGCCATGCCCGTGAACATCTCCTGTGCCATCGCCTTCCCGGATCAACTGCCGCCGGGGACCACGCTCTTGGAGGACACCATCAACGCCCAGCCCGCACCGTTGACCGTTCCCGACCTCCTTGACGCCCGGGCCGCGAAACAGCCCGACCGGGTCGCGATCGAGGTGCGCGGCGGCGGCTCCCTCACCTACGGGGAGTGGCGCGAACGGGCCGTCCGGGCCGCCCAGGGGCTCGCGGACGCCGGAGTCCGCCCCGGCGAACTCGTGGCCCTGCGCTTCACCGACCGGGAGTGGGACGGCTACGCGGTCGCGAACCTCGCCGTCCACTACGCGCGGGCGGCGGCCCTGCCGCTCCGCGCCGACCTGGCCGAACCGGAGGCCATACGGCTCGCCGGGATCTGCGGCGCCACCACGGTCCTGCGCGGGGGCGAACTGCCGCCGCTGGGCGCCGCCCTGGGCGGGGCGGACCTGTCGCTGACCGAGGTCGAGACGGCGGCCCGGAACACCACCTTCGGCCCTGGCCCGGGCGCGGCGCCCGGTCACGGGCGAACCGGCCCCGACCCCGGCGATCTCGCCCAGATCGTCGGGACCTCCGGCACCACCGGCGACCCCAAGGGGGTACGGGCCTGCCACGCCAGCCTCACGGCGGGCCTGCGCCTCGACCCCCGCCCCCGCCCCTACGCCCACTCACACCATGCCCTCCACTCCTTCCCCATCGGCACCAACGCCGGTCAGGTGATGCTCATCAGCGCCCTCACCGGCGCGCCCACCACCGTGGTCCTCCCGCGCTTCGACGCCGAGGAGTTCGGCCGGACCATCGAGGAACGGGGCGTCGGCACCGTCTTCCTCGTCCCGTCGATGGCGATCGAACTGCTCAACTCCGGTGTGCCCGACCGGTACGACCTCTCCGGCGTGCTGCTGCTCGGCTCCTCCGCCGCCGCCCTTCCCGCGCCCGTCGCCCGGGCCCTCGCCGAGGCCCTGCCGAAGGCCACCGTCGTCAACGTCTACACCTCGTCCGAAGCCGCTCCCGCCCAGCTCTCCGCCGTTGTCGGCCAGGCGCCGCCCGGTGCGGTGGGACGTCCCACCGACCCCCGGGACCTGCGGATACTCACCCCGGACGGCACCCCGGTACCGTCCGGCGGAACGGGCGAGATCTGGCTGCGCCAGCCCGGCCCCCCGCGCTCGTACGCCGGTGACCCCACCGCCGGTACCACGGTCTTCCGCGACGGCTGGGTACGGATGGGCGACCTCGGCCGGCTGGACCAGGACGGCTATCTCCATCTGGTGGACCGCGAGAGCGACGTCATCAAGTCCGGCGCGCTCAAGGTCTCCACCCTCCGGATCGAGGACGCGCTGCACGAGCACCCGGATGTCGCGGACGCGGCGGCGCTCGGCATACCGCACCCGGTCATGGGGGCGGTGCCGGTCGCCGTCGTGGTCCCCGCCGCCACTGGTCTGGACCTCGACGCGCTCCGGCTCTTCCTCAGCACCCGCCTCGCCCGCGCCGAACTGCCCGTGCGTGTCCTGCTCGCCGACGACCTGCCGCGCAATGCCTCCGGCAAGGTGGTCAAGCACCGGCTGCGCCCGCTCTTCGCGCCGACGGACGAAGGCCGGGAGGCGGACGCGGCATCCACCGTGGGCGCGGCGGGCAGGACGAGCGCGGCCGATACGGCGGGTGTGGCGGGCGTGGAAGGCGTGGCAGGCATGGCGGGCACCGCCGCCCCGGCCGCCGTCCGGCCCCCCGCCACCCCCACCGAACGGCGCCTCGCCGCGATCTGGCAGGAGGTGCTGGGCCGCCCGGTCCGGAGCGCCGCCGACGAGTTCTTCGCCCTGGGCGGCGACTCCTTCCGCGCCGTGCACCTCGCCACCGCCGTCGCCGACCGGTTCGGCGTCGACACCGGCGCCGATCTCGCCTTCGGCCGCCCGTCGCTGCGCGCCCAGGCCGCCTGGCTGGACGAGGAGACGGCCCGGGAACGGACCGCCGAGGCCGCCGACGCCGCCGAAGAGGCCCCCGGACCGGAGCTGCCGCCGTATCTGCGCGCCCTGCGGGCCCAGCACCACGAGACCCCGCTCACCAGCCAGCAGGAGGACTTCCTTGCCTGGATGGCCGAGGAGGACGGCCGGGACGTCGGCGCCGTCCCCGCCCTCTTCCGGGTCACCGGCCCACTGGACCGCCCCGCGCTCGGCCGCGCCCTGTCCGCGCTGGTGGCGCGTCACCCCGCCCTGCGGACCCGGTTCGTCCCCGTCCCCGGCGGCGTACGCGGCCTGGTCCGCACCGTCCTCGACGAGGAGCCCCGCGCCCGCGTCACCCTGCGGGACGCCCCCGGCGCCACCGACGAGGAGGTCAACGCCCTGCTCATCGCCGAACGTGACCGTCTCACCGACCTGGCGGCCGATCCGACGGCCCGGCTGCTCGTCGTCTCCCGTGCCCCCGAGGACCACATCGTCCTGCTCGCCGTGCACCACATGGTCGCCGACGGCTGGTCCATCGGTGTCCTGCTGCGCGAACTCGGCCTCGCCTACGACGCCCTGCGCCGGGGCCGCACCCCCCGGCTGCCGGAACCCGGCCTGTCCTACCCGGAGCTGGTGCGCTGGGCGGGCGACCGGTGGGAGAGCGGCCGACGGCACTTCGCCACCGCTCTCGCGGGCGCCCCGTCCGCGCTCGACCCCTTCCCCGGGCGGCGCGCCGTCGACCGTGTGCACACCGTCGCGCACCCCTTCACGATCGCCTCCGGCCCCGCCGGACTGCTGCGGGAACGGGCGGGAGCGCTCGGCGTCACCCCGTTCATGGCCGTCGCCGCCCTGTGGAGCGGACTGCTCGCGGCCCGCGCGGACAGCCCCGACCTGGTGCTCATGACCCCGGTCCCCGGCCGGACCAGGGCCGAGGCACAGCAGGCCGTCGGCTGTCTGGTGCAGTCCCTGCTGGTGCGCGTGGACTGTTCCGGCGGGCCCGGCTTCGCCGAACTCGCCGAGCGGGTACGGCGGGCCGCGACCGGTGCGCTCGACCACCAGATGTATCCGTACGCCGAGTTCAAACCGCATGTGGTGGCGTTCCCGGCCTGGCTGCGGTACGAGAGCTGGGCCGCCGACGCCCATCTGCCCGGCCTGCGCTGCGAGCCGTGGGAGCTGCCGCGCGGCACCACCGTGCCCTGGCCGCTGCCCGGCGGGGATCTGGGGGTGCCCGAACTGACCGTGGTGGAGCAGCCGGACGGGTCGCTGAACTGCTGGATCCAGTACAACGCGCTCGCCTTCGAGGAGCCGGTGATCACCGCGCTCGCCGATGACTTCCGCGCGGCCCTGAGCGCTGCCACCGCGTCCTGACACCACTGCCTCCTGACACCGTCACCTCCTGACACCACCGCTTCCTGACACCGTCACCCCGACACCGTCACCTCCTGTCCTGACACCGTCACCTCCTGACACCGTCGCCTCAGGGTCCGGCGCACCGGCGCACCGACCTCTGAGCACCGTCGCCCGTCGACGGCCGCAGCCCACGCCTGTGGCACTCCTGCCGCATCGCCGTCGCCCCCTCCGCCCCCCTTCGCCCGCCGTCAGCGTCGACGCCGGGCCCTGTCCCCGTGCCTCCGGCCCGTCCTGCCCCACCCCGCGTCGACCCGCGCCGGGCAGGAGCGGGAGCCCGACCACGCTCCCGCGCGCACCTGCCACTTCCCGCCCCGTTCCCCGTTCCCTGTTCCCCTTTCTCCGCTCCCGTTCCACTCGCGCCACGCGTTCCGACGCCGAACCGACCGAGGAAGACCTGTGATCAGCACCCCCGCCAGCGCCGCCCAGCAGGGCATCTGGATCAACGAGCGGATCGCGCCGCTCGGCTCCGTCCACCACATGCCCTTCGCCGTCCGTCTCGAAGGCCCCCTGGACCCCGCCGCCCTCGCCGCAGCCTGCGCCGATGTCGCCGCCCGCCACCCCGCCCTGACCCTGACCGTCCACGAGGAGGACGGTGTCCCGGTGCTCACCCCCGGCCCGGCGCCCGTGCTGACCGTCCGCGACACCACACCCGAACGGCTGCCCGGCGAGCTGGCCACCGCGAGCGCGGAACCGTTCGACCTCGCGGCGGGACCCCCCGTACGGCTCACCCTGCTGCGCACCGACCCGACCCGCGCCACGCTGCTGGTCGTCGCGCACCACATCGCCTTCGACGGCACCTCCACCGATGTGTTCCTGAGCGACCTGGCGGCCTGCTACGCCCACCGCACCGGCGCCGGACCGGCCCCCGACGCCCCCGGCGCCGACAGCACCCCGCTCACCCACGCCGCCGACCTGCCCGAGCCGGACGCCCGCGCGGTCGCCGACGCCTCCGCGTACTGGGCCGACCGCCCGCTGCCCGGTCCCACGGTGCTGCTGCCCGGCCTCGACACCGGCTCCGGCGCGGGCCCCGACGGCGGCGACGGCGCCGGTCCTGGCGCGGCCGTCGACTTCGACCTCGACCCCGCCCTCCGCGCCGACCTCGCCGACACCGCCGGGAAACTCGGCGTCACCTTCTTCGAACTGCTCCTCGCCGCCGTGCACACCCTGCTGCTGCGGTACGGGAACGAGCGCCCCGCCGTCACCGTCGGCCTCGGCACCCGCACCCCGCACGCCGCCGACCGGATCGGCATGCACGCCAACGAGCTGCCCGTGGTCACCGCCCCCGCACCGGGCACCTCCTTCGGCGAGTTCGCCCGCGCGGTCCGCGCCGAACTGCGCGGCTGCTACCCGCACCGCCGCGTCCCCCTGTCCCGCGCGGTCCGGGGCATGCGGCCCGGCCTCTCCCTCGCACCCGTCATCCTCACCTACCGCCGCCGGATCGCCCCCGTCACCTTCCCGGGCGTCCGCGCCACCATCGACTGGACGCTCTTCCCCGGCACCGCGCGCGGCGCCCTCCGCTTCCACCTCCTCGACGGCCCGGACCGGCTCCGCGTCCTGCTGACGCACCGCACGGATCTGCCGTCCCCGGTCCGGGCCGACCGCGTCGGCGCCCATCTGCGCCGACTCCTCGCCTCGATCGCCGCCGCCCCCGGCACGGCACTCGCCGACCTGCCGCTCCTGGACGAGGAGGAACGCGCCCCGCTGCGCGGACCCGAACCGGCCCCCGACGCCCCCGGCGCCACCCTGCCCGCGCTGCTCGCCCGTTCCTTCGCCGCGCACGCCGAACGGCCCGCCGTGACGGTCGGCGAACAGACCCTGGACTACGCGGAACTGGCCACCGCCGCCACCGGCCTCGCCCGGCGGCTCACCGCAGCCGGGGTCACCCCCGGCACCGTGGTCGCCGTCTGTGCCGAACGCTCCGCCGAGATGGTGGTGGCCGTGCTCGCCGTCACCCTCGCCGGGGGCGCCTATCTGCCCGTCGACCCGTCCTACCCGGCGGAGCGCGTCTCCCTGGTACTCGCCGACGCGGGCGCGCGGCTCGCGCTCGCCGGGCGGAGCACCGCCCCTCTGGTCGAGGGGTACGGCGACACACTCCTGCTCGACGACCTCTTCACGGGCGCCGGGAGCGGTGGGCCCGAGAGGTCCGAGGGCTGCACGGGCGCCGGGAGCGGTGGGGCCGACGGTTTCCCGGGCGCCGGGTCCGAGGGCTTCATGGGCGCCGCTCGGGGCGGTGCCTCCGGCGCACCGCTGCCGCTCCCCAGCCCCGACGACCTCGCCTATCTCATCTACACCTCCGGCTCCACCGGACGCCCCAAGGGCGTCGAGGTCCCCCACGGCGCCCTCGCCCATCTCCTGCTGGCCTTCCGCGACACGCTGGCCGCCGGGCCCGACGACGTCTGGCTCGCCGTCACCTCGCTCTCCTTCGACATCTCCGCCCTCGAACTGCTGCTGCCGCTGATCACGGGCGGCCGGGTGGTGATCGCGCGTGAGACGGAGACCCGCGACGGCCGAGCCCTGGCCGCCCTGGTCGAGCGGCACGGCGTCACCCACGCGCAGGCCACCCCGTCGGGGTGGCGGCTCCTGCTGGACGGCGGGCTCGCCGCCCCCGCCCTCACCGCCCTCAGCGGCGGCGAGGCCCTGCCCCTGGCACTCGCCCGCCGACTGCGGGAACGTGTCGCGCGGCTCTGGAACGTCTACGGGCCGACGGAGACCACCATCTGGTCCACCGCCGCCGAGGTGCCGCCCGCGCCCGACGAGGTCACCGTCGGCCGCCCGATCGCCGGTACCACCGCCCTCGTGGTCGACCCGGCCGGACACCCCGTACCGCACGGTGTCACCGGTGAACTGGCCCTGGGCGGCGCGGGCCTGGCCCGGGGCTACCGGGGCCTGCCCGAGCGCACCGCCGAACGCTTCGTCACCGACCCGGCCACCGGTGTCCGCCACTACCGCACCGGCGACCTCGCGCGGGTCCGGCCCGACGGCGCACTCGACTGCCTCGGCCGCCTCGACGACCAGATCAAACTGCGCGGCCACCGGATCGAACCCGGCGAGATCGAGGCCCGGCTCCAGGAACACCCCGCCGTGGCGGCTGCCGCCGTCGCCGTCCGGGGCGACGACGGAGACCCGGCCGGCCGGATGCTCGTCGCGTACCCGGTCTGGCACCGGGAGACCCCCGTACCGACCGGCGCCGACCTGCGCTCCTTTCTCGCCCGGACCCTCCCGGACGTGATGGTCCCCGGCGTCGTCCACCCGCTCCCGGCCCTGCCGCTCACCCCCAACGGCAAGACGGACCGCACGGCCCTGCCCGAACCGGCCCGGGGCACACCGCAGACCGAGCCGGACCCCGAATCCCCGGACGAGGGCTGGGACGAGCTGGCCGACGTGATCGCCGCCATCTGGTGCGAGGTGCTGGACCTCCCCACCCTCGGCCGCCACGCCGACGTCGTCGACCTCGGCGCCCACTCCCTGACGATCACCCAGGTCGCGGCCCGTATCCGGGACCGCCTGGGGGTCGATGTCCCCCTGCATGTCTTCTACGAGGAGCCCACGACGGTGGCCACGGTGACCGACGCGGTCGTGCGTGAACTGCTGGCGGAGGAGGCGTGATGAACCCCTCGCACTCCCCCCTGACACCCCCACCCCTCACCCCCGCACCGCAGGGCCCCGTGCCCCCATCCGTCCCATCCACAGAACCTGTGAGCGCACCGCCCGCGCACTCGGGTGCCGCTGTGTCGTGCGTGTCGGAGGTGTCTGCGTCTGCGGTTCAGGTTCCTGCCGCTGCCGGGGTGGCGGGCCCGGTGCCGCCCCCGTCCGTGTCGGTCGGCGCCGTTCCGTCCGTCTCCGCGCCGCCAGTCTCTTCGACGGCGGGTGCCAGGCCCGTTGCGGGGGCGGTGACCGTGTCTTCGGTGTCCTCCTCCACCACGCCGGTACGATCGGCGCCCGCGCACTCGGGTGCCGCCGTGCCGTGCGTGCCGGAGGCGTCTGCGTCTGCGGGTCAGGTTCCTGCCGCTGCCGGGGTGGCGGGCCCGGTGCCGCCTTCGTCCACGTCGACCGGTGCCGTTCCGTCCGTCTCCGCGCCGCCGGATTCCTCGACGGCGGGTACCCCGCCCAGGCCCGTCGCATCCGTGCGACCGGTACCCGCGCACTCCGGTGCCGCCGTGGCGTCTGTGCCGGAGGCGTCTGCGTCTGCGGTTCAGGCTCCTGCCGCTGCCGGAGCGGCGGGCCCGGTGCCGCCTTCGTCCACGTCGACCGGTGCCGTTCCGTCCGTCTCCGCGCCGCCGGAGGCTCCGACGGCAGCCGTGCCGCCCGCCCCCGTGCGAGCGGTGAGCGCACCACCCGTGGCCGTCGCCGCACCATCCGCGCCGGTCGGCCCCGTGCCGCCGGACTCCTCGGCGCGGGACGCGCCGCCCGCGCCCGCACCGTCCCGGCGGGCGCTCAGCGGTGAGCAGCGGGCCCTGATCGCGCGGCGGCTGCGGGAGCGGACCGCCGCTGCGGCGGCGCGGCCCGCCGGTATCCCGGCGCGTCCGGAGGGGGAACCCCCGCCGTTGTCGCTCGCGCAGGAACGGCTGTGGTTCGTCGAGCAGTTGACGCCCGGCACCGCGGCCTACGTCCTTCCCACCGCCGGGCGGCTGCGCGGCCCGCTCCGCGCCGGGCCGCTCGCCGAGGCGCTGCGCCTGATCGCCGTCCGCCACGACACCCTCCGCAGCTCCTTCCCCGTCGACGAGGACGGCGCGCCCCGGGTGCGCGTCGCGCCCGCCGACGGCTTCACCGTGCCCTGGCGGACGCGCGATCTGGGCGAACTCCCGGCCGGGGAACGGGAGACCGCCGCCCGCGCCGCCGTCGAGGCCGAGGTCGCGCTCCCCTTCGACCTCGTGGACGGGCCCCTGCTGCGGGCCCTGCTGCTGCGCCTCGCCGACGACGACCACGTCCTGGTGATCTGCCAGCACCACCTCGTCGGCGACGGCTGGTCCGCCGGGGTACTCCTGGACGAACTCCTCACCGGCTACGAGCGGCTGGCCCGGGGTGCCACCCACGCCCCGCCCCCGCTGCCCGTCCGCTACGGCGACTTCGCCCACTGGCAGCGCGAGCGCCAGAGCCTGCCGCAGGCCACCGCCGACCTGCGGTACTGGTGCGAGGCGATGGCCGGGGTCCCGCCGCTGGACCTGCCCACCGACCGGCCGCGCCCCGCGCTGCCCGGACCCGGCGGGGCGACGCACACGTTCCGGCTCGACGCCGACACCTGCCGGGACGTCCGCGCGCTCTCCCGGGCCCGGGGCGCGACCCTCTTCATGACCCTGCTCGCCGCCTTCCAGGTGGTGCTCGGCCGCTGGTCGGGGCAGCGGGACTTCGCCGTGGGCACACCGTTCGCGGGCCGCCCCACCGAGGCCACCGAGGGCCTGATCGGCCTGTTCAGCACGGTGCTGCCGATCCGGGCCGACCTCGGCCCACCCGAGAACGAGCCCGAGCAGGGGCAGGGGCAGGGGCAGGGGCAGGAGCCCGGCTCGGGGCCCGGCACCGCCGACGACAACGGCACCGCACCCACCTTCGCGACCGTCCTCACCCGGGTCCGCGCCGCCGCCCTCGGCGCCCAGCAGCACCGCGAAACCCCGTTCGAACGACTGGTCGAGACCCTGGACCTGCCGCGCGACCTCGGCCGACCGCCCCTCTTCCAGGTCTCCTTCGCGCTCCAGAACCACCGCGCCCACACCGTCCACCCCCGCGACCTGGAGTGGCGCACCTTCCCCTTCCACGGCAGCGGCGTCCATCTCGACCTCGGTCTCTACTGTACCGAGACAGCGGACGGCGGCCTCGACGCCTTCGTCACCTACCGCACCGACCTCTGGGACGCCGAAACCGTCGCCCGCCTCACCGGGCACTGGCAGCGCGCCCTGTCCCGGGCCGCCGCCGACCCCCACACCCCCATCGACGCCCTCGACCTCCTCACCCCCGCCGAACGCGACCGGGTGCTGTACGAGTGGAACGACTCCGGCGCCGCCCACCCGGCCGCCGCGACCCTCGCCGACGCCGTCGCCGCGCAGGCCGCCCGCACCCCCGACACGGTCGCCCTGGTCCACGAGGGCCGCACCCTCACCTACGCCCAGCTCGACCGCCGCGCCAACCGGCTGGCCCGGCTGCTGCGCACCACCGGCGCCGGACCCGACCGGCTGGTCGGCGTCTGTCTCGATCAGGGCCTCGACCAGGCCGTCTGCCTGCTCGCCGTGCTGAAGTCGGGCGCCGCGTACGTACCGCTGGACCCCGAGCAGCCCCGCGAACGCCTCGCCCATATGCTCACCGACTCCACGCCGGTCGCGCTCGTCACCACCTCCGTGCGACGGTCCCTGCTGACCGCGTCCGACGCGCCCGTCCTGCTGCTCGACGGCATCGCGGACCGGCTCGCCGCCGTCCCCGACACCCCACCCGCCGACGGCGTCGGCGCGGGACCGGACCACCTCGCGTATGTGATCTACACCTCGGGCTCCACCGGCACCCCCAAGGGCGTGGCCGTGCAGCACCGCCAGGTGCTCACCTATCTCGCCGGGGTGCGGCAGCGCTTCGCCGAGGCCGGACTGCCGGACGGCGCCCGCTATGTCCTGCTCCAGTCGCTCGCCTTCGACTTCGGCCTCACCACCCTCTATCTCTCGCTCACCACCGGCGGCAGTTTGCATCTGCTGCCCCCGCGCACCCCCGGCCCCGAGCTGGCCGCCTATCTCGCGGAGCAGCGCGTCGACTGCGTCAAGCTCACCCCCTCCCATCTGGCCGCGCTGAGCGCCCAGGTGGACGACCCGGCGGAGCTGCTGCCCCGGCGGCTGCTCGTCCTCGGCGGTGAGGCGTCCGGCTGGGAGTGGGCGCGCGGGCTCGCGGCGGCGGGAGCCCGTTCCGGCTGCCGGGTGATCAACCACTACGGGCCGACCGAGGCCACCGTGGGAGCCACCACCCATCTCGTGGACCCTGCCCTGCCCGCGGCGGGGCCCACCACCCCCATCGGGCGCCCGCTGCCGGGCGCGCGGGTCTATCTGCTCGACGCCCGGCGCCGCCCGGTGCCCGCCGGGGTGCCGGGGGAGCTGTGGATCGGCGGCGACCGGCTGGCACGCGGCTATCTGGGCCTGCCGGAGCTGACGGCCGAACGCTTCCGCGCCGACCCCTTCGTCCCCGCCGCGCGGGACACGCGCCCGGCCACCGCCCCGGGACCCGGGGCAGCGGCCCCGCCCCAAAAGGGCCGCATGTACCGCACGGGGGACCTCGCCCGCCACCGCTCCGACGGCACGATCGAATTCCTCGGCCGCGACGACCACCAGGTCAAGATCCGTGGCTACCGGGTCGAACTGGGCGAGGTGGAGGCCCATCTCGCCCGCCTCCCGCACGTCGCCCAGGCCGTCGCCGCCGCCCGGGGCCCCGCCGGTGAACTCGTCCTCGTCGGCTATCTCGTCCCCACCGCGGACGGGACCCCGCCCCCGGTCGCGGAGGTGCGCCGACTGCTGGCCGAGAAGCTGCCCGACTACCTCGTCCCGTCCCGTTTCGTCGTCCTGCCCGACCTGCCCCGGCAGGCCCATGGGAAGGTCGACCGGCGGGCCCTGCCCGAACCCGGCGCGCCCGGCCCGGCCGGTGCCGCCGCCCGGACGGCCCCCGCCACCCCCACCGAGGAGACGATCGCCGCCTGCTGGGCCGCCCTCCTCGGGGTGGAACGCGTCGGCACGCACGACGACTTCTTCGACCTCGGCGGCCACTCCCTGCTGGCCATGCGGATGGTGGCCGCCCTGCGCAAGCTGCTCGGCCCCGAGGCGCGGATCACCCTCATGGACGTCTTCCGGGAACGGACCGTCGCCGCGCTCGCCGCCCTGGCCGACCGCTCCGGGTCCGAGCGCGGCCCGAGCCGTCTGCTGCACGAGCTGACCCCCCGCCAACCCGCCGACCGCGTCACACTCTCCCTGGTCTGTCTGCCGTACGGCGGCGGCAGCGCCGTCGCCTACCAGCCGCTCGCGGATGCCCTGCCGCCCGGCGTCGCCCTGCACGCCGTCGCCGTCCCCGGGCACGACCTCGGCATGTCCGAGGAGTCACTGCCGCTGGAGGAGGTGGCCCGCCGTTGCGCAGAGGAGGTGCTGAACGGGGTGCCGGGGCCGGTCGCGGTGTACGGGCACTGCGGGGTGGGCGCGGCGCTCGCCGTCGAGCTGGCCCATCGGCTGGCCGCCGCCGGACGGGAGCCCGCCGCCGTCTATCTGGGCGGTATCTTCCCCTTCGCCCGGCCCACCGAGGGCCTGCTCGGCCTGCTCGCCCGTTTCTCGGTGCTCGACCGGCGGCGCAGCGGACGGCTCCATCTGAACTGGCTCCGCTCCATGGGGGCCGACCTGGAGGGCCTGGACCCGGAGCAGTTGGCGACGATCGTTCGGAATGTACGGGAGGACTCCCGCGCGGCCGAGGCGTACTTCACGGAGCGGCTCGCACGGCCCGTACCCGCGCTGGGCTCCCCGGTGATCTCGGTGATCGGCTCCGCCGACCCGGGCACCGAGTTCCACCGCGAACGGTTCCGGGAGTGGGGCTTCGTCGGTTCCACCACCGCCGTGGCCGTGCTCGACGAGGGAGGCCACTACTTCCTCAAGCACCGTGCCGCGGAACTGGCCGAGATCGTCACCACGGTCCACCCGGCGGTGGCGGAGTCGCGCGCCGGGTCCTGCCACGCGCCGGCCCCCGGAACCACAAACACCACAGAGCACATGGAGCACACAGGGCACATAGAGCAGGCAGAGCGGGCAGAACGGTCGGAGCACGCGGACATCACCGCCCTCACCCGGGCCCGCCGCCCCGCGCGCGCCACCTGGTGGCTGGACGGCGTCCACCACGCGCCCGCCGCAGGTGAGCGCCCCGCCGCCCCGGCGGCGACCCGCCGTGACACCCGCCGTTTCGTGGCCGTCGCCGCCTCCCAGACGATCTCGCAGACCGGTTCGGCGCTGACCGAGTTCGCCCTGCCGCTGTGGATCTATCTGGCGACGGACTCGGTCGCCTGGTTCGGCCTCTTCGCGGTCCTCGGGATCGTGCCCGGACTGCTGGCCGCCCCGGTCCTCGGCGGCCTGGTCGACCGGGTCGACCGCCGCCGGGTGATGCTCCTCTCGACCCTGGTCTGCGGCACGTCCGAGGCGGTCCTCGCGCTGCTCCACACGTTCGGGACCCTGCGGCCCTGGCATGTCGGGGTGCTGATGGCGATCCTCTCCGTCTCCCTCACCGGGCAGCGGCTCGCCTTCCAGTCGGCGATTCCGCAGCTCGTGCCGAAGCGCTATCTGGGCCATGCCAACGGGGCCGTCCAGATATCCGGCGGCATCGCCCAGGTGGTCGCCCCGCTCGCGGCGGTCGGTCTGCTCGCCGCGATCGGGCTGGGCGGCGTGCTGCTGATCGACGTGGTCAGCTACGCGGTGGCGGCGCTGGTCCTGCTGACCGTCCGGTTCCCGCGCACGCTGGCCGCCCGGCGGCGCGAGACCCTGCGGCAGGAGATCACAGCCGGGTTCCGGCTGGTCTGGCGCAGACCCGGGTTCCGGGCGATGCTGATCTTCTTCGCTGTGCTCAACCTCTTTCTGCCGGTCCTCTTCCAGCTCGTCCCGCCGCTGGTGCTCGGCTTCTCCGGGCTGGGCACGGTGGCCACGGTCTCCCTCGCCGGGGGGATCGGCGCGATCGCCGGCGGACTGGCGATGGGCGTCTGGGGCGGGCCGCGCCACCGCCGCATGCGCGGGATGCTGCTCGTGGTGCCGGTACTGGCGTTCTTCTCCGTCCTCACCGGGCTGCGGCCCGAGCTGCTGCTCGTCTGCGCCGGGGTGTTCGGGATGTCGGCGTCGCTCTCGCTGCTCAACGGCATCTATCTGACCATCATTCAGGTGAAGGTGGCGCAGCGGTTCCACGGCCGGGTGATGGCGCTGAACCAGCTTGTCGCGTGGTCCACCCTGCCGGTCGGGTTTCTGCTGATCGCGCCGTTCGGCACCCGGTATCTGGAGCCGCTGATGGCTTCCGGCGGCGGCCTCGCCGACACCGTGGGCACCGTGCTGGGCACGGGCGACGGCCGGGGGATCGGACTGCTCTACCTCCTGCTCGGGGCGGCGATCCTGCTCCTGGGGGCGGTCGCCCTGCGGGTGCGGACGCTGGCCCGCTTCGACCGGGAGACACCGGACGCCCAGGCGGACGACCTGGTGGGTCTGGCCGCCCTCACCTCCGCACGCACCGACTGAGCGCCCGGCCGAAGCACGGGCATACGGGTACGGGGTCGGCCGCCGCACGGCGGCCGACCCCGTACCCGACCGGCCGACCCGTCGACCTGCCGAGGAGCCGACCAGCCGGGGAGACGGGGAGGACGGCGGCGACGGCGGCGCTCACCGCATGGCGAGGGTGAGCGCTCCGGTGACCGTCTGGCGATGCGCCTCGTGGAAGGTGCGCTCAGGACCGTACAGGGCGAAGTACCACTTCCGGTTCGCCCCCGGCTTCCCCCGGCGGTTGTAGTTCTCCAGGGTGACCACGTCCTTGCCGTCCTTCAGCACGACCCCCGCGAAGTGGTACGCCCACGGCGGCCTGGCACCCGACTCCTGGTCCGCCTCCTGCTCGGGCCTCGACCGGCCCCGCGTGGAGTAGATGGCCAGCGCTTCGCCCACCCGCGCGTCGGCGGCCTCGTTGATGCCCAGTCTGGCGTCCCGTTCCTGATCGGGCCGGTCGTACGGCAGATGGCGCGACTTGGCGAGACCGGTCACCTTCTGCGCGACGGCCTCGATGCGCTCCTTGGTGGCGTCCGACGGCTCCTCGCCGAAGAGCCCGGACTCCTCCAGCCGGTCGACCAGGAGCTGTTGCAGCGCCGGATAGGTTTCGAGCTGCCGGGACCTCATCGCGCCGAGGAGCGCTCTGGCGTGGTCCAGCGGCATGTCGGCCTCCCCGAGGTCGTCACGGGCCGCCCTCAGGGCCGGCATGACCTCCCCGTCGTGCTCCTCCTCGATGTCGATGTCGATGTCCGCATCCCGCCAGCTGAACAGCAGATACCCGCTGTCGTTGGGGAGCCGGCGGGCCAGGTCGCCGGGTGTCATGCCCGGCTGGGTCACCAGGCGGGGGTACGAGGTCAGACCGAGGACGTCGTCCGGCTTCTGCTCGTGCTCCACCCGTTCCGTCCCACCCTCCTCCGGGGCGAGCAGCACCCTGTTCAGCGACTTGCCCGTGACGACGCGGGCGACCTCGATGCACTGGTCCACCCGCAGCATGTCCTCGTCGCCGTGCTCCTGACCGCCCGCGACGATCACCGGCCGCCACTTCCGCAGCCCGCGGAGGGACAGCTCGCCGGGCACCTCCCCGTCCGCCGGTCTGAGCCGCACGGCCGCACCCGATGCCTGGAGCTCCGCGTTCGCGTCGGCGACGACGGACTCCACCGCGTAGAGGTCCTTGCCCTGGGCATGCCTGCCCACCGCCACATTCCCGCTCGTGGAGCAGATCCACGGGTCGTCCTCCGAGTCGCTGTCGGACTCGCTGTCGCTCAGGGTGACGTTCGCCTCGATGTCCGAGTGATCGAAGAACTCCTCCTCCTCGCTGCTGTTGCCCTCGTCGCTGCTCTTGCCCTCCTCCCGGCCGCTGTCCTCCGCCCACCGGAGGGTTGTCTCCGGCTCCCGCTGCACGCTGACGGACCGCTGCACGGACCGCTCGTCCGGACCGGTACCGTCCCGCTGCTGTTCGATCATCCGCACCACCGCCGCGTTGCCGATGGCGCGTTGCAGGGCCCCGATCGCCTGTGGCGGGAGGGGGCCGCCCGCGAGCGGCGCTCTGGTGCCGAGCCGCGGGGACGGGCCCGGCGCGCGACGGACACCGGCGGACTTCTCCGGCTGCTCCTTCTTCGCCCGCATGACGAACCCCCTCACTTCTTGTCTCTGTCTCCTTGGGCACCTTGTTACGAGGGTGGCCGCCGGTCGTGAAGGGCCAAAGGGGCAGCCCTGAGACACGATCGCCTGTCCGACCGTCCGGACACCTCGGCCCGCGCACCGCCGTACGGGGCGTGTTTTCCGGCCGAAGCCACCACAGCCAGGGGCAGATCGACCGGAGGGACACCGGCCCGGATCCCCGCATGGCCTTCGGAACAGCCCGGACGAGTACCCCCGTCGACCGTGCCGCCGCACCGGGAACTCCGGTATCCCCGGCCGAGCCGGGTTCAGCCCACCCTGGCGCGGTCCGGTGCCTGTGGCGTCCGCCCGGTGTCCGCCGCCGTGCTCCCGGTCTCCTTTCCGTACCGCGCGATGGCCCCCGAGGCGAGCGCCATCGGGACCGCGATGACCGCGGCGACCCGGCCGAGCGGCATCGCGGCCAGCATCCAGCCGACGAGCGGCGGGCCGACGATGCCGCCGGACTTGCTGCACGCCGCGGAGAGTCCGCTGCCGAGGCCGCGGAAGGCCGTCGGGTACACCTGCGCGGTGTAGGGGCCGAGCACGGAGACCACACCGCTGGCACCGGTGAGGAGGCCGATCAGGACCGGGACGGCGACCCGGGGGTTGTCCAGCGGTACGGCGATGAGCGCGATGAGCGATCCCGCGGTGATCGCGCCGTAGAGCGTCATGGTCTTCCGGGTCGACCAGCGGCTGTAGAGCCAGGCGGCGACCGCGGTGCCCGGTACGGAGAGCAGGGCGGAGGCGAAGAGGATCTCCGAGGCCGGGGTCCTGAGACCGGAGTCCTTGAGCACGGTCGGCAGAAAGGTGACGAACCCCCAGTAGACCAGTCCCCAGGAGAGGGCGAAGCCGGAGATGACCAACGTCTGGCCCAGATATCCGGGGCCGAGGAGCGCCCGCGCACCGCCCGGGGTCCGCGGTTCGGCCGGGGCGCGCGTCAGACCGAACTGAAGAGCCATGCGCCGCGCCTCGGCGCTGCGTCCGCGCGACTCCAGGAAGCTGGGGGACTCCGGAATCCACCGGTTGAGGCCCAGCAGGGCGAGGGCCAGCGGGAGCTGGAAGAACCAGAGACTCCGCCAGCCGTACGAGGGCTCAAGGAGCGCGGACAGCCCGCTGACCGCCAGATAGCCGCCGACGGTCGTCAGCCCCGCGGTTAACACCATCAGCCCGCTGCGTCCGGGGAACACCTCGGACATCAGCGCGTACACGATCGGCAGCATGCCGCCTGCCGACATCCCCATCAGCAAGCACATCAGGACGTTCGCCTCGAAGCTGGGCATCGCGCCGCACACCGTGGTCGCCACGAACAGCAGCGCCGCGAGCAGGACGGACGAGCGGCGGCCGATACGGTCCGCGAGGTGGCCCCAGAGCAGCGAGCCGAGCACCGTGCCGGTCAGCCCGCCCATCGGCAGCGCGGCGACCTCCGCGGCCGTGAGACCGTACTCGGCGCGGGCGCCGGGCAGGACGAAGGCCAGTGTGGCGGGCTTCATCTGATCGACCACCAAGGCGAACGACAGGACGGCGACAAGCCGTCTGCGCAGCCGGGTCCGCTGCTGTGCGGAGACGGGCGGGTCCGGTATGGGGGACCCGGCCGCCCCGGGGGCTCCTGTGGGCGGGTGGCCGAGGCGCCGGGGCAGGAGCCCCACGCCGGACAGGACGAGCCCGAACACGATCGCCGCCATGGCGAGCCACATGGAGGCACCCATCGTCATATGGGCCATGTGATAGTGCATTTCGGCGGCGTCGACGAACATCCGGATGTGCTCGGCCACCCCCGCCGAACAGACCACGATCCCGGACCAGAAGAGGAGCGGACGCGGGATCAGTCCTCGATCCCTGAGACGGTTCATCGGAGTCTCTTCCCTTCGGCTGACGTGCGGGACAAGGCAGGGCAGGGTTGAATTTCGAACGATGAGGGTGTGAGGGAAGAAGCGCAGGGCGGAACGCGGGCCCGATTCCCGGAGGACATCTCAGCAGCCTTCGGTTCCCCCGGTCTTCTTCTCGATTGCGCACTCCGGGTGGTCGGCGACGGTATCCGTCGGGGTTCTGGGCAGCGGTTTCACCCCCTTCGGCGGGCACGGCGGAGCGCCGAGGAGCACCCGGGAGGGCCGGCGCTGCCGCTCCATGGCCGCAGGGAGGGCGCACGGGAACAGAGGGGCCGGCGAGGTGGAACCGGAGCGACGGGGTGGACGCGGGCCCGGGAGCGGGGCGGGTGCGGGGCGGGTGCGGGCCCGGCAATCTGGAAGACGAAGTGTCCGGGAAGTGCGGTTACTTTGGGAAGGACCGCGGATTCCCCGCTGCTTCGGAACAAGGGGGTACGTCCATGAGTCTCTCCGTTCTCAGCGCTGTGTCCGGAATTCCCGCCACGACTATTGAACGATATCTGCGCGAAGACCCCACTGAGGTGGGGAAGAATGATTACGGGACGGCCCAACTGGGCCGTCTGGCACTGATGCGGGCGCTCGTCGACATCGGTGGCCACTCCCTTTCCGAAGTGGCGGAAATCATGGGCGCGGTCGGCGCGGTCGAACCGCCGACCGTGTCGCGGCCGGACAGCGGAGGCTCTGGGGCAGGCGCTCCGCTCGCTGTCGGCGAACTCCTCACGGACGCGCTGCGCCTTGCCCTCGGAAGGCTTGCCTCAGGAGCGAGGACGGCGAGTACCGCCCGGTAGCGCACACGGGGAGATGCCCGGCCCGACGGCAGCGTCCGATGATGGTCCCCGCTGACACATGCCAGAGGCGTATACCGACGAGAGGGCCGATCATGCCGACCGTTCCCGGCACGCCGCGCCGACTGCCGTCGGCTCCGCCCCCGGCCCGGGTGGCTTCGGGGTCCGGCCCGGCGCCCTGCGGGGGACACCGGGCGGCCGGCCGTACGCGGGGCCGGTGCCCGGGCGCAGCGCCGCCGTGATGGGCTGAGCACCATGGAAGTGGACGCCCGTTCAGCGGTCCTGTGTACATTCTGAATTCGACGGCATTTCATGTGCTCCGCGTGTGAAAGAAAAATCGACGAAGGGTGGTGGAGCTTCATGGGAGCAGATCTGCGTGCGCTGCGGCGCCGTATTCTCACCCCAAATGTTTCGCAAGTGAGTCTCGATGAACGTGGTTTCCACAAGAAGGACCCTGCGGCGCAGGAGCTTCTGGAGAACATCGGTCGCAACTTTCTCGCGGGATACGGTCACGCCGCGGAGTCGCGCTCGCTCGCGGAGCTCGAACACCGCCTGGACATGGTCCCGGTGCGCTTCCGGGGTTTCGCCCACGAAGGCGCGGCGATGGGGTGCACCGTCGTCGACGCGCTGCCGGGCAGCCGCGGCAGACGACTGGCGGGTTTCCTGGCGGGGGACGGGCGGCACCACGTCTACATGGCGTACGTCGGCATCGGCTGGGCCATGGCCAGGCTGCCGCGGTTCCGCTGGCCCGGTCTCTCGGCGACCTCCCCGCTCCTGCGGTGGCTCGTCCTCGACGGCTACGGCTTCCACCAGGCGTACTTCCACACCACCAAGTACGTCTACGGACACCACCAGGACGCCCCCCGGCGCTTTCCCTTCGAACCCGCCTCCTATGTCCAGCGCGCCATGGACCAGGGCATCGGCCGCGCGCTGTGGTTCATCGGCGGCACCGACCCCCAGTCTGTCATGAACCTGATCGAACGATTCCCCACGGCCCGCCACGCCGATCTGTGCGCGGGCGTCGGACTCGCCGCCACATACGCGGGCGGCGCGGACGAGGAGGAACTGCGGTTGCTGCTGCGGCTCGCCGGGGAGCACGCGCGCCAGGTCGGCCAGGGATCGGCGTTCGCCGCCGAGGCGCGTGAGAAGGCGGGGCTCACCGGTCCCGAAACCGGGCTCGCCACCCGGGTGCTGTGCGGCCTGGAACCCGCCGAGGCGGCCCGGCTCTGCCGCGAATTGCAGCCCGGCCGGCCGGACGACGCCGATGGCCATGCCTATGAGGAGTGGCGCCAGAGAATCGCCGAGAAAATTTCTGTCCGAGGAGAGGTGTAGAGAACCATGGCCGCACGGAAATTGTTACGCAGGCAAGCTCCTGGAATCGTCGCTCTCACGCTCATGGCGAGCACCTTCTATGCCGTACGCCTTCCGACGCCTTCCGAGGCCGATGTGGCACGTATGGCGAGTGGATACTCCTTCCGCCCCATGTCGGTCTCCATGCCCTCCGGATTCGATCAGCAGACGATCCGCAAGGTGAACAGGGACTACAAGGACATCGCGGCATGGATCTCGTCCGTCGGCGCGGGTGTCGCGATGAACGATGTCGACGGCGACGGACTCTCCAACGACCTGTGCGTTACCGACCCCCGTATCGACCAGGTCGTGGTGACCCCCACCCCGGGCAAGGCCGCCGACCGGTACCGCGCCTTCGCGCTGGACCCCGCGCCGCTGCCGATGAGCAGCACCATGGCGCCGATGGGCTGCGCCGCCGGGGACTTCAACGAGGACGGCGTCAGCGACCTGATCGTCTACTACTGGGGCCGCACCCCGGTGCTCTTCCACGGCAAGCCGACGAAGCCGGGCCGGGCCGCGAAGGGCGGTGCGCCCGCGCGCGCCGTGTCCGGCGCCCCCGGGAAGGACGTACTGACCGCTGACTCCTTCGAGCCCGCTGAGCTGGTGCGGGACGTGGGCCGGGCGACCTACACCGGACCGCAGTGGAACACCAACGCCATCACCATCGCGGACTTCGACGGGGACGGCCACGAGGACATCCTCATCGGCAACTACTTCCCCGACAGCCCCGTCCTCGATCCGACGCTGGACGGCGGCGTGGAGATGAACGACTCGCTCTCGCACGCCCAGAACGGCGGTGAGGACTTTGTCTACCGCTGGACCCCCGACGGCTTCGAGCGGGCCGACGGCGCGCTGCCCAAGGAGGTCAGGAAGGGCTGGACGCTCGGCGCCGCCGCCACCGACCTGGACGGCGACCACCTGCCCGAGCTGTATCTCGCCCATGACTTCGGCACCTCCCGGCTGCTGCACAACCGGTCCAGCCCCGGGAAGATCCGCTTCTCGCCCGTCGACGGACCGCGCGACCCGCTGGTCCCCCGCTCCAAGCAGCTCGGCCGCAGCTCCTTCAAGGGGATGGGCGTCGACTTCGGGGATCTGGACGGCGACGGCCTCCACGACATGTTCGTCAGCAACATCACCACCTCCTTCGGTATTCAGGAGTCCAACTTCACCTTTATCAACAAGGCGGCGAACAAAGAGGCCCTGAGCAGTGACTTCAAGGTCGGCAGGGCCCCCTTCGAGGACCGCAGCGTCCCGCTGGGCACGGCCTGGTCCGGCTGGGGCTGGGATGTGAAGACCGGAGACTTCGACAACAGCGGTGAGCTGGAAATCGTTCAGACCACCGGCTTCGTCAAGGGCAAGACCAACCGCTGGCCCCAGCTCCAGGAGCTGGCCACCACCAACGACGGACTGACCCACGACCCCGACTGGTGGCCCCATGTGAAGGAGGGCGACGACATCGGTGGCGACCAGACCCTGCGGTTCTTCGCCAAGGGCGGCGAGGGCCGGTACCTCAATGTCGCCAAGAAGCTCGGTATGGCGATACCCATCCCCACCCGGGGCGTGGCGACCGGTGACGCGGACGGCGACGGCCGGCTCGACCTGGCGGTGGCCCGGCAGTGGGGCGAGCCCGTCTTCTACAGCAACCGCAGCCAGGACCCCGGCGCCCACCTCGGTCTGACCCTCACCCACCCCTCCGGTTCGCCCGTCGTCGACACACAGGTCACCGTGGTCCACCCGGACGGCTCCCGGCATGTCGGCCGGGTCGACGGCGGCGGCGGCCACTCGGGCAAGCGCAGCCACGAGGTCCACATCGGGCTCGGCGACGGCGTCGAGGGCCCCCTGAAGGTGCAGCTCCGCTGGCGCGACAGGACAGGGCAGGTGCGCGATCAGGAGCTGAAGCTCGCCCCCGGGCGCCACTCCATCGAGCTCGGCACCACGGCGAAGGAGAAGTGACATGACGGACACGACCGCAGAGATGACAGCTCCCGCGCCGCGCTACGATCCCAAGGTCGTCACCGCCCTGCGCCGGTTCGCGATCTCGATCTCCGTCTTCAACATCCTCGGCTACACCCTGCTCGGCTTCGAACAGCCCTGGACCTGGCCGCTGTTCGCTCTTGCGACCGCCTACGCCGTGGAAATAGTCCTGGAGGTCGTCGCAGCCCGCGCCGAGGGCAGGACGGAGCGCTTCCGGGGCAACGGGGTACGCGGGGTCGTCGAGTTCCTCTTCCCCGCGCACATCACCGCCCTCGCGCTCAACATGCTGACCTATGTCAACGACCGCGTCTGGGTGATGCTCTTCGGTGTCATCGTCGCCGTCGGTGCCAAATGGGTGCTGCGCGCGCCGGTGCGCGGCAGGCTGCGGCACTTCATGAACCCGTCGAACTTCGGCATCGCGGTGATCCTGCTGCTGTTCCCCTGGGCGAGCATCGCACCCCCGTACCACTTCACCGAGTATGTCTCGGGCCCCCTCGACTGGCTGATCCCGCTCGTCATCATCATGACCGGCACTCTGCTCAACGCGAAGCTCACCGGCCGCATGTGGCTCATCATGGCCTGGCTGGTCGGATTCGTCCTCCAGGCGGTCCTGCGCGGACTGATCTTCGACACCGCCATCCCCGGAGCCCTCGGCATGATGACGGGGGTCGCCTTCGTCCTCTTCACCAACTACATGATCACGGACCCCGGCACCACGCCCTCCAAGCCCGTCGCCCAGATGGCCTTCGGCGGTGGCGTCGCCCTCATGTACGGGGTGCTCACCGCGCTGGGCATCGCCTACGGCATCTTCTTCGCCACCGCGGCCGTCTGCCTCGTCCGCGGCGGCTATCTCTGGTGGATCGACATCTCGGCCCGGCGCGGACTGAGCCTGGCCCCCGCTCCACCCACTGCGGACACCGACTCCCCGGTGGCCGCCCTCGCAGGCCCCGGGGCCACCCCGGGCACGGAGAAGGAGGCGATCGCCGCATGACATCGCGCATAGCCATCGTGGGTATGGCGTGCCGTTATCCGGATGCGGCTTCGCCTCGTGAGTTGTGGGAGAACGCTCTCGCGGGCCGCCGGGCCTTCCGCAGGCTGCCGGATGAGCGGATGCGGTTGGCGGACTACTGGGACCCCGACCCCGCCCGTCCCGACCGTTTCTATGCCCGTAACGCGGCGGTGATCGAGGGGTACTCCTTCGACCGGGTGGGTCACAAGATCGCGGGGAGTACGTATCGTTCGACGGATCTGACGCACTGGCTGGCGTTGGATGTGGCGGGGCGGGCGTTGGCGGATGCGGGTTTCCCGGGTGGGGCGGGGCTGCCGGGGCGGCGTACGGGTGTGGTCGTCGGTAACACGCTGACGGGTGAGTTCACCCGTGCGAATACGCTGCGGTTGCGGTGGCCGTATGTGCGGCGGGTCGTGGGGGCGGCGTTGCGGGAGGAGGGCTGGGACGACGGGAAGCTCGCCGGCTTCCTGGACGCCGTGGAGTCCTCGTACAAGAGTCCGTTCCCGCCGGTGGACGAGGACACGCTGGCCGGGGGGCTGTCGAACACGATCGCGGGGCGGATCTGCAACCACTTCGATCTGGGCGGCGGCGGTTACACGGTGGACGGGGCGTGTTCGTCGTCCCTGCTGTCGGTGACGCAGGCGGCGAAGTCCCTGATCGACGGTGACACCGATGTGGTGGTGGCGGGGGGTGTGGATCTGTCGATCGATCCGTTCGAGATCATCGGTTTCGCGAAGACGGGTGCGCTGGCGCGGGGGGAGATGCGGGTCTACGACCGGCGTGCCGGCGGGTTCTGGCCGGGCGAGGGCTGCGGCATGGTGGTCCTGATGCGTGAGGGTGACGCGCTGGCGGCCGGGCACCGGGTGTACGCGACGGTGGCGGGCTGGGGCATCTCCTCCGACGGGCAGGGCGGTATGACCCGGCCGGAGGAGCGCGGTTACCGGCTCGCTTTGGAGCGTGCTTATGAGCGGGCCGGGTTCGGTATCGGGTCGGTGGCGCTGTTCGAGGGCCATGGGACGGGGACGGAGGTGGGTGATGCCACGGAGCTGGGGGCTCTGGGCGGGGCGCGTGCGGCCGGTGGGCCTGTCGGTCCGGCGGCGGTGGTGAGTTCGGTGAAGGCGCAGATCGGGCACACGAAGGCGGCGGCCGGGGTCGCGGGACTGATCAAGGCCGCGATGGCCGTCGACGAGGAGATCCTGCCACCGGCTGTCGGCTGTGGGGAGCCCCATGCCCTGCTCACGGGGGAAGAAGCCCCGCTGAGGGTGCTGCGCCGGGCGGAGGTGTGGCCGCAGGGGGCCCCGGTCCGTGCCGGGATCACCGCGATGGGCTTCGGCGGCATCAACGTCCACGTCGTCCTCGACAAACCGGAGGGCACCACAGCCTCCGTGCCGCGAGCCTCCGTGCCACGCCGTACGCTGACCGGCCGTCACCGCGTGCTCGCCTCCTCCGTCCAGGACGCGGAACTGCTCCTGGCCGATGCCGACTCCCCCGGGGAGCTGCGCGAGCGCCTGGCCGGGCTGGCGGACTTCGCCGCCCGGGTCTCCTACGCCGAACTGGGCGACCTCGCCGCCACCCTCCAGCGGGAACTGCGCGACGCGCCCTGCCGGGCCGCCGTCGTCGCCTCCTCACCCGACGAGGCCGAACGGCTGCTGCGGCTGCTGGTCGACGTCCTGGACACCGGCGGTACCGAACACCTCACCGAGGACGGTCTGGCCTTCCTCGGCCGGGTCCGGGGCCCCGCCCGCATCGGCTACCTCTTCCCCGGACAGGGATCGGGGAAGAGCACCGGCGGCGGCGCGTTGGGGCGCCGCCTCACCGAGGCGGCCGAGGTCCACGCCCGCGCCGCCCTCCCCAGCACCGGCGACACCGTCGCCACCGAGTCCGCCCAGCCCCGCATCGTCACCGGCTCCACCGCCGGGCTGCGCGCCCTCGACGCCCTCGGACTGGACGCGACCGTCGCCGTCGGCCACAGCCTCGGCGAACTCTCCGCCCTGCACTGGGCCGGAGCGCTCGACGCGGAGTCCTTGCTGCGTATCGCCCGGCTGCGCGGGCACACCATGGCCGAGCACAGCGCCTCGGGCACCATGGTCTCGGTCACCGCCCCCGCGCCCGCCGCCGTCGCTCTCGCGGCCGGACTGCCTGTCGTCACCGCCGCGTACAACGGCCCCGGGCAGACCGTCCTCGCCGGACCCGTCGACGCGGTCGAAACCGTCCTGGAGCGCGCCCGCGCCGCCGGAACGGCCGCCGTGCGGCTGCCCGTCTCGCACGCCTTCCACTCCCCGCTCGTGGCCCCCGCCGCCGACGCGTTCCTGGCACAGCTGACCGGATTCGCCTTCGGGCCCGTCCAGCAGTCCCTCGTGTCCACGGTCACCGGAGACCCCCTGGCCGCCGACACCGACATCCCCGCCCTGCTGCGCCGCCAGATCACCGAACCGGTGCTCTTCACCCAGGCGGTCGAGCAAGCCGCCCGGGACACCGACCTCTTCGTCGAGGTCGGACCCGGAGCAGTCCTCGCCCCCCTCGCCACCGCCGTCACCGGCGTACCGGCGCTCTCCCTGGACACCGACAGCGAATCGCTGCGCCCCCTGCTGCGGGTGGCCGCCGCGGCCTATGTCCTCGGTGCGCCGCTCACCCTCGACCGGCTCTTCCGCGACCGGCTGATCCGGCCCCTGGAGGTCGGCGCCGAGCTGCGCTTCTTCGCCAACCCCACCGAGCAGGCCCCGGACATCCGGGTGGAAGGCGGCCGGGACACCACGGCCTCCGCCGACCCGGCACCGCAGGCTCCCGGGCCCGAGGAGACCCGGGCACAGGCCGACGACGACGCGCCCAGCGCTCTCGATGTGCTGCGCTCCATCGTCGCCGAGCGGGCCGAACTCCCCCCGGAGACGGTCGGTACCGACATCAGGCTCCTGGACGATCTGCACCTCAGCTCCATCACGGTCGGCCAGATCGTCAACCGCGCCGCCCAGCGGCTCGGCGTCCCCCCGGCCGCGACCCCGCTCAACTTCGCCACCGCGACCGTCGGCGAACTCGCCGAGACCCTTCAGACCCTCGCCGACACCGGGCAGCCCGGCGACGCGGACCCCACCCCCGTGGTGGCGGGCGCCGCCGCCTGGGCCAGGCCCTTCGCCGTCGACCCGGTCGAACTCCCGCTGCCCGCCCCCGGGCTCGCGGAGGGCGACGGCCCCTGGACGGTCCACGCCGAATCCGGGCACCCATTCGCCGAGGAGCTGCGCGCCCGGCTCGCGGCCTCCTCGCTCGGGGCGGGCGTACTGGTCTGCCTGCCGCCCGCGTGCACCGAGGCACAGCTCGCCGACGCGCTGCGCGGGGCGCAGGCCGCCCTCGCCGGGGAGGACATCCACCGCTTCGTACTCGTCCAGCACGGCCGCGGCGCCGCGGGCCTCGCCAAGACCCTGCACCTGGAGGCCCCCCGGCTGCGCACCACCGTCGTCCATCTGCCCCCGGACGCGTACGACGCGCACGCGGCGGCCGGTTCCGTCGAACAGGTCCGCGCCGAGACCGCCGCGACCGCCCGCTTCAGCGAGGCGTACTACGACGCCGCCGGGGTCCGCACGGTGCCCGTTCTGCGCCCGCTTCCGGTGCGCCCGGCCCGCGCCCGGCAGCCCCTGGGCTCCTCCGACGTCCTCCTCGTCACCGGCGGCGGCAAGGGCATCACCGCCGAATGCGCCTTGGCGGTGGCACGTGACAGCGGCGCCCGGCTGGCCCTCGTCGGCCGCTCGGACCCCGCGTCCGACGAGGAGCTGGCGGCGAACCTGCGGCGCATGGCGGACAGCGACCTCACCGTCGCGTACGCCCGCGCCGATGTCACCGACCCCGAGCAGGTCCGTACCGCGGTCGAGCGGCTCACCGGCGAACTCGGCCCGGTGACCGCCGTCCTGCACGGCGCGGGGCGCAATGAGCCCGCCGCCCTCGGCGGACTGACCGCCGACGACCTGCGGAGCACCTTCGCCCCCAAGGTCGACGGGCTGCGGGCCGTCCTGGACGCGCTCGAACCGGACCGGCTGCGGCTCCTGATCGCGTTCGGCAGCATCATCGGCCGCGCCGGACTGCGCGGCGAGGCCCACTACGCCACCGCCAACGAGTGGCTGACCGATCTCACCGAGGAGTTCGCGCGATCCCATCCGCACTGCCGGACCCTGTGCCTGGAGTGGTCCGTGTGGTCCGGGGTCGGCATGGGCGAACGGCTCTCCGTCGTCGAGTCACTGGTCCGCGAGGGCATCACCCCCGTCACCCCCGACCAGGGTGTGGAGATTCTGCGCCGGCTGGTGGCCGACCCCGACGCGCCCGCCGTGACGGTGATCAGCGGCCGTACGGAGGGCATCGCCACCGTACGCCGTGACTCGCCGCCGCTGCCCCTGCTGCGGTTCGTCGAGAAGCCCCTGATCCGCTACCACGGCGTCGAACTGGTGACCGAGGCCGAGCTGAGTGTGGGCAACGACCCCTATCTCGCCGACCACCTCCTCGACGGCGACCTGCTGTTCCCCGCCGTCCTCGGCATGGAGGCGATGGCCCAGGTCGCGGCGGCCGTCACCGGCCGCACCACGGTCCCGGTCATCGAGGACGCCGTGTTCCTGCGCCCGGTCGTGGTCCCGCCGGGCGGCAGCACCACCATCCGCGTCGCCGCGGTCGTCACCGGCGACGACACCGTCGAGGCGGTCGTGCACAGCGCCGAGACCGGCTTCGCCGCCGAGCACTTCCGGGCCCGGCTGATCTTCACCGATGACACGCCCGTGCCGGACGGATCACCCCTCCCCGTCCCGGAGGGGACACCGCCGGTGGCCCTCGACCCGTTCGACGGCCTCTACGGGGACGTGCTGTTCCAGAGCGGACGCTTCACCCGGCTGCGCCGTTACCACCGGGCCGCCGCCCGGGAGGTCGACGCCGAGGTGGCGACGGCGGGTGGCGAGGGGTGGTTCGCCGGTTTCCTCCCCGCGGAGCTGCTGCTCGGCGACCCGGGCATGCGGGACGCCCTGATGCACGGCAACCAGGTCTGCGTACCGCACGCCACGCTGTTGCCGCAGGGGGTCGAGCGGATTCACCCGTGCGGCGGCAAACCCGCCGGCGAACTGCTGCGTTACAGCGCCGTCGAGCGGCACAGGGAAGGGGACAGCTACACGTACGACATCGCGGTGCGCACGGCGGACGGTGACATCGTGGAGCGCTGGGAGGGGCTGCGGCTGCGCGCGGTGCGCAAGCGTGACGGCGCGGGCCCCTGGGCGGCACCGCTGCTCGGCCCCTATCTGGAGAGGACGACGGAGGACCTGCTGGGCGTACGGCTGTCCGTGGCGGTGGAGCCGGTGGCGGCCAAGGGCGAGGCGAGCACCCGCCTCCGCCGCTCTCGTACGGCCGCCGCCGCGTCGCGCGCCCTCGGCGCCCCCACCCGGCCGCGGTACCGCGCGGACGGACGGCCCGAACTTCCCGGCGGCCGGTCCCTCTCGGCCTCCCACGGGCCGGGCTTCACGCTCTGCGCGGTGTCCGGTCCCGACGACGGGACCGTGGCCTGCGACGTCGAAGAGGTCGCCGCCCGCCCCGCCCCGGAGTGGGAGGCACTGCTCGGCGCACGGGACGCGCTCGCACTGCTCGTGGCACGGGAGACCGGTGAGGACACCGACACCGCGCGGACGAGGGTGTGGGCGGCGGGCGAGTGCCTCCAGAAGGCCGGGGCCACCGCGTCCGCTCCGCTCGCCCTCGCACCCGCCCCCCACGACGGCTGGGCCGTGCTCACCTCGGGTGGGTTGCGGATCGCCACGCTCGCCACCCGGATACGCGGGGCCGCGGAGCCCGTCGTCCTCGCGATCCTCACAGAAAGGCGCTAGACCATGGCGGACTACTTTGAACACCGGCACATCGTCGGCTTCGAGGAGACCAACCTCGTCGGCAACGTCTACTACGTCAACTATCTGCGCTGGCAGGGGCGGTGCCGCGAGATGTTCCTCAAGCTGCACGCCCCGGACGTGCTCGCCGATGTGCGGGCGGACCTGAAGCTCTTCACGCTCAAGGTGGAGTGCGAGTTCTTCGCCGAGATCACCGCCTTCGACGAACTGTCCATCAGGATGCGGCTCGTCGACCTGGCGCAGACCCAGCTCGAATTCACCTTCGACTACGTGAAACTGGAGCCCGACGGGGACGAGGTGCTGGTGGCGCGGGGCCGCCAGCGGGTGGCCTGCATGCGCGGACCGAATACCGCGACCGTCCCCTCCGTGGTCCCCGAAGCGCTGGTCCACGCGCTCGAACCGTACACGGGGGCCGCGAGCCCCCGGCTGAGGAGGACGGCATGAGCCCCGCCCGGCCGCCCGCCCGCGAACGGCCCGACGCGCAGGGAGCGGGAGCGGTCCCGGATGTGCGGGACCCTCGTGAGCTGCGCGGCGCCTTCGGGACGTTCGCCACGGGGATCACGGTCGTGACGGTGGGGGGAGCGCTGCCCCGGGGCATGACCGCGAATTCCTTCACCGCCGTATCGCTCGATCCGCCCCTGGTCCTGGTCTGCGTGGGCCGCGAGGCGGTCATGCACCAGGTCCTCCTGAACGCCGAGCACTTCGCCGTGTCCGTGCTCGCCGCGGACCACCGGGAGGTGGCCCGGCACTTCGCCGACCGCTCCCGGCCCCTGGGCTCCGGGCAGTTCGCCGTCGGCGACTGGCGCCCCGGCACGGTGACCGGCGCACCCCTGCTCACCGGGGCCCTCGCCCACTTCGAGTGCGCGGGCCGCGCCCGCTACGACGGCGGCGACCACACCGTGTTCCTGGGTGAGGTGCTCGCCCTGAGCCGGGCCCCCGCCGGGGAGGCGCTGCTCTTCGCCGGCGGCCGCTTCCGGAACCTGGCGCCGGAACACGCGGAGGCGGCGGCATGAGCTGGGCGGCACGCACCCCGCCGGGGCCGCTGCGCAGAGAGCTGCCGCGGCTGTTCCGCAAACTGGTCACCGACCGGCTCGGGCTGCTGACGGAGGCCGCGGCGCTGGGGGACGCGGTCCGCGTGACCCTGGGCCCCCGGACGCTGTACGTCTTCAACCACCCCGACTACGCCAAGCACGTCCTGGCCGACAACAGCGCCGCCTACCACAAGGGAATAGGGCTCACCGAGGCCAGACGCGCCCTGGGCGACGGGCTGCTGACCAGCGAGGGCGAGCTGTGGCGCACCCAGCGCAGGGCCGCCCAGCCCGCCTTTCAGCACCAGCACCTGGCCGCTCAGGCGGATGTGATCGTCGAGGAGACGGCGAAGCTGATCGCCCGGCTCCGGGCGCAGGAGTCGGGCGCGCCGGTCGACTTCACCCAGGAGCTGACCGAGCTGACCCTCGGGGTGCTGGGACGCACCCTGCTGCACACCGACCTGACCGCGTACGGCACGGTCGGACACGCCTTCGAAGCCGTGCAGGACCAGGCGATGTTCGAGATGGTGACGCAGGGGATGGTTCCCCTGTGGGCGCCGCTGCCCCAGCAGCGCCGCTTCCACCAGGCCCGTGCCGAGCTGCGGCGCGTGGTGGACCAGCTTGTCGCGGAACGGACGGACCGGCCCGCCGAGAGCCCGGCCGACGACGTGCTCTCCCGGCTGATCGACTCCACCCGGCGGGAGCCCGACCCCGAGGTCGGCCGCAGACGTCTCCACGACGACCTGGTGACCCTGCTGCTGGCCGGGCACGAGACGACGGCGAGCACGCTCGGCTGGACGTTCCACCTGCTGGACCGCCATCCGGAGGCCGCGGCGCGGGTCAGGGAGGAGGCGCGCGGCGCCCTCGGCGACCGCGCGCCCGTCCTCGGGGACCTGCACGCCCTGCCGTACACCGGGATGGTCGTACAGGAGGCGATGCGGCTCTATCCGCCCGTGTGGATTCTGCCGCGGCGCGCGCAGCGGGCCGACGACGTCGGTGGTTACCATGTGCCTGTAGGGACGGATGTACTTATCTGTCCCTATACGCTCCACCGTCATCCGGAGTTCTGGGCGGAGCCTGAGCGCTTTGACCCCGAGCGCTTCGATCCGGCCCGGCCCGCGGACCGGCCCCGCTACGCCTACATCCCGTTCGGCGGGGGGCCCCGGTTCTGCATCGGCAGCAACCTCGGCATGACGGAGGCCGTCCTGGTGACGGCGATGATCGCGCGGGAGCTGACACTGCGGACGGTGCCGGGACGCGAGGTGGTGCCCGAGCCCATGCTGTCGCTGCGGGTCCGGGACGGCCTGCGGGTCGAGGTACGGGCCGCCGCGCAGTGAACCGCGGCGGCCCGTCGAGCCGTCGGGGGAGGGGCGGTGTCCCTCCCCCGACGGCCGGTCAGCCGGCGATCGCCTCCAGCGCGGCCATCCGCATGTCCAGCAGTGCCAGCAGCACCGGCGGGTCGAGCGTGCCCATGGGGCGCAGGTCGATGTCGGCGGGCTTGGCGACAGTGTCCGCGTTCACGGTGACGGGGCCGTAGGCCCCGATCGACGGGGCGGTGTCGGATTCGGCCCCGTCGACCTCCTCCATCCCGTAGGGGACGGACTGCACCAGTACATGCCATGTCCCGTAGGGGACGTCCTCCAGGACATAGGGCCCCGGGCGGTCGAGCACCGCACACCGCGAGGGCTGCCCCTGCGGGATGCAGCCGGCGAACAGTCCGATGAAGACGGGCCCGGGGGCGGTGCCCTCCGAGGCGCGGACGGTGCCCCGCAGCAGGGCGGAGCGCGTTCTGCCCGGTCCCGTGCCGGCCATGTTGATCCGCGGGGTGTAGCCACCGAGCTGACGGTATGTGGTCGGGGCCAGACCGACGGAACTCTTGAACCGGGAGCTGAACGTGCCGACGCTCTGGTATCCGACGATATTGCTGATATCCGCGATGTTCAGCTCGGTGCTGACGAGGAGCCGTTTGGCCTCCTGGAGCCGGAGCGCGGAAAGAAATCTTCCGGGTGAAGTGCCTGTCATGTTCTTGAACATTCGGGTGAAGTGGAATTTGCTGAACATCGCCGTTTCGGCCATGTCGTCGATGGTTATTTCTTCCCCGAGATTCTCGTACATGGAGCTGATGACTCGTGTTACTGCTCGTTCGGCAGTGGTCTGCATAAACCTCTCCTGCGTCAGTTTGCCTGCTTCTTGTCTCATCAGGTCTTCGGTGATGTGCGGCTCCGCGCAGGCGCGGTGCGCCCGTCGGCTGTCGCGACGGCGGCGGCGCGGTGTGCGGGCATGGCAAGATGACGAACCATCAGTTCTCTTCGTTGGTACTGATGGTCGCGGCAGTGGTGGTTCACGGACGCAGCCGGCGGAACCCCTCCCGCCGTGGAGCGGAGCCGAAGGGATGCCGCAGGTGCCGTAAGCGGACCTTCTCCGCAGTCCGCAGGAGTACCTCGTTCCCGTTATCTTCCGTGAAGGTCGTCTCGACGGCCGCGCCGTCCTGTGGCATGGCGGCGACGAGGCGGTGCCCACGGTCGGGGACCGGTGGGGCGGGGCGGTGCGCGAGTATCGGCGGGAGCCGCTCGTCCGCGTGCGCCGGGCTCCGGATGCCCGCTCGTCGATTCTGTCGAGTCATGGGGAATCGATCCGTGATAAGTCGGATGCGACGATGGTGTGAGCATCCGCTCGCCATCGCGTATCAGTACCGGTCAAAACGGGCTCCCTCGCGGTCCAGTCGATGTCGGTATGCGGGTCTTGCACCCGTTTTAGATGCAGGTGACTGTGTGTTCATGCCTGATTTGAGCTGCCTCGACGAGGGTACTTGCTTGTCGAGTTCAGGCCAAGGGTGTGATGGTTGCCGACTCGCGCGTACCGCATCCAGCAATCTGCAAGTTGTTTGAACGAACTCAGTCTTCCTAGTTTGAGGGTGGTTAAACCTATCGATGTATTCAGGAGACAATGGCTGTGGAAACTACCACGGACAGTGCAAGAACCCGCACGCTGGAGGCGTTCGCGGACACCATCGTCCCCGGCAGTAAACGGTGGGAGGGGGACCGGGCGGTGGCCGGGGCCTCGGACGACGCGGGTGCCGTCGAGGCGGGTGCGATCCAACTGCTGGAGTGGGACGCGACAGGACTGGCCGGGGGCCTCGACGAACTGGCACGACTGCTGAACGAGCACACCTCGGAGTACGCCCGGGAGCACGGCCTGCGACTGGACGACGACGTGGAGCCCTTCGTGGCCCTGGACTTCGACCACCGGACGGCCCTGGTCCAACGGCTGACCGCGCCCGGCCACCCCGAGAAGCAGTTCTGGGTGCTGCTCACCCTCTTCAGCAACATGGCCTACGACTCGGCCGCCCATCTGCACACCGCCGAGGCGATCGCCCAGGGCCACCCCGGGCTCCTCGCACTCGGGTTCACCCCCCCGGACCCCGACGGCGTCTGGCGCTACCCCGCACACTCCTACGGCCGTCCGCTCGCCCGCCTCCACCCGGGCACGACCCCCTCAGGGAGTCCCGCATGACCACCGCGCAGAACACCGATGTCCTGGTCGTCGGCTCCGGCTTCGGCGGTGCCATCGCCGCCTACCACCTGGCGGCGGGCGGGGCCCGGGTCACGGTGCTGGAACGCGGCCCGTGGCTGGAGGGGAAGGACTTCGAGCACGACTACAAACTGGGCTCCTCCTACACCCGGGCCTTCGACTTCACCGTCGGTGACGGCATGAGCGTGCTGGGCGGCAACTGCGTGGGCGGCGGCAGCGTCGTGTACTTCGCCTCGATGCCCCGCGCCCCGCGCTTCGTCTTCGAGCGGCACGGCAGCATCGGACGGCGCATGTGGCCCGCCGCCATCAACCGCGACACTCTCGACCCGTGGTACGACCGCGTCGCCGAGGCCATGCCCGTCACCACCCAGACCTGGGACGACGTCACCTACGCGGGCGGGCTGTGGGCGGCGGCCTGCCATCACGCGGGTCGCACCGCCAACCCGCTGCCGGTCGCCGTCGACACCGAACGGTGCGTCAACTGCAACTGGATGATGGCCGGCTGCCGCTTCGACGCCAAACGCTCCCTGCTCTTCAACTACCTGCCCGCCGCCCTCGCGCACGGCGCGCGCGTCCTGCCGCTGCACGAGGTCCAGCGGATCGAGCGCACCGACGACGGCGGCTACCGCGTCCACTACGACACCGTCGACGAGGAGGACTACCGCGTCCACACCGGCACCGGGGCGATCGACGCCAAACTCGTCGTCCTCGCGGCGGGCGCCGGAGCCACCCCCGTCATCCTCCAGCGCAGCGAAGCCGCCCTCGGCACGATGCCCCGGGCGGTCGGCCGGTACTTCTCCGGCAACGGCGAACGCCTCAACACGGCCGTCATCAACGAGGACCGGGCCGCCGAGGTGCTCGGCCTCACCCGGGGCGAAGGCCCCGCCTACGGTGCCAACCACATCGGCCGCGGCCCCACGGTCGCGAGCTGGGACCGGCTCGACGGCTCGCTGCCCGAGTACTCCCGCTACTCCCTCGAACAGCTCTACTTCCCGCCGGGTCTCGGCACGATCCTCGCCCAGACGGCCCGCGGTGAGGGACCCACCTGGTTCGGCCGGCACAAGAAGGAGATCCTCAAGCGCTGGAGCTCCTGGCTGACCATCTTCACGATGAGCGAGGACGACAACGAAGGCGTCTTCGGCCCGCCCCCGCCCACCGGCAACGCCACCCGCATCTCCCAGCAGATGCTCGGCCACGGCAGCCTCAGCTATGTCCCCACACCCAACACGCTCCACGGCTGGGCCAGCTCGGACGCGGAGGTCGCCGACATCCTCGGCCGGGACGGGCTGGCCGAGGTCATGCCGTGGACCAACGACGTGGTGGGCGCCTACACCGTGCACCCGCTCGCCTCCTGCCGCATGGGCGACGACCCCGGCACGTCGGCCCTCGACGACGGCAACGAACTCCGCGGCCACCCCGGGATCTTCGTCACCGACAGCTCCGCGATCCCCGGTGCTCTGACCGTCAACCCGGCCATGACCATCGCCGCTGTGGCCGAGCGGGCCATGCCGGGCATCGTCCGGGCGGCCAGGGAACGGGGCATCGACGTCACCTATGGGGCCCCCGCCCCCGACGGCGCCACGAGCGGACGGCGCGGAGTCCTGCCTCTCACCACCCCTCTGGTACGAGGATGAGGAGGCTCCTGCTGAGGAGCGCGCGCGGCGCCCTGGTGCGGGTCCGGCATGTGTCCGCCGTACGGCCCGCTGCCGCCCGCGGCCAGGTCGCCGCCGTCTACCGGCAGGCGGAACGCGACTTCGGCGCCGTCGCGCCCCCCATCGCCCTCCACTCGCCCGCCCCCGATGTCCTCGCGGGCGCCTGGGCGATGCTCCGGGAGACACTCCTCGTCGGGACGGTCATGGGCCGGACGGCCAAGGAGGCCGTGGCCACGGCCGTGTCCGAGGCCAATACCTGCCCGTACTGCGTCCAGATCCACGGTGCGACGCTCTCCGGCCTCCGCTCCGACGCTCCCCCGGACGCCGCCGGCGACGACGGTCCGGTCGTCGCGTGGCTCAGGGAGGGCCGGCGGCGACCACCCGGGAGCGGCGGCGGGCCGCCACCGTGCCCTCCGGCAGCAGTACCGGAAATGGTGGGCACCGCCGTCGCCTTCCATTACCTCAACCGCATGGTGAACGTCTTCCTCGACGATTCGCCGCTGCCCTCCGCCTCGCCTCCGGCCGCGCGCGACGCGGTCCTGCGCATGGTCACCCGCGCGCTGCGCGCCCGGAGCGCGGAGTCCCCCGCCCCGGGGGACTCCCTGGCGCTCCTGCCCGAAGCGCCGCTCCCGGACGACCTGGCGTGGGCGGCGGCCACCCCGCACATCGGTGCGGCGTTCGCCCGGGCGGCCGCCGTCCTGGAGGCGGCAGGGGCGCGCTCCACACCCGTGCCCGTCCGCTCGCTCGTCCTCGCCGAACTGGAGCGCTGGGACGGACGGCCACCCGGCCCCGTCCGCACCTGGCTGGAGGAGAGGACCCGACCCCTGCCGACCGAGGCCCGTCCGGCGGGGCGGCTCGCCCTGCTGACCGCGCTCGCCTCCTACCAGGTGGGGCCCGCGGACATCGACGCCGTACGCGCCACCGCCACGGGCTCCGCCGACCGGCTGCTGGTGGAGCTCACCTCGTGGGTCAGCTTCGCGGCGGCCCGGCGCGCGGGCCGCCGGCTGGCCGGGCTCGGCTGAACCGCGCTCAGCACTCTGGGAGAAGACACCGGGACCCCCGTTGGACCACGCTGGCCTGACACCGGCCCCGGCTCCCGGTCCACGGTGCGGTGCGCACGGGGCGCGTCCCGCACCGGTACCTCCCCGTTCCGACCCGTTCCGAGCGCTCCCGCAGGCCCGTACCCCCCTCATATCCATGGATTCCCGGTTTTCCGAACAGAGACGAGAGCGAGCGATGTCCGAACTGACGACCGTGCTCAAGGACCTGGCCGCGGCGGGCGACGAGACCGACCGCATGGTGGCGGATCTCGACGACGCCCAGTGGGCGCTGGACACCCCGGCTCCCGGCTGGACGATCACCGACCAGATCGCCCATCTGACCTTTGTCTTCCGGCTGGCCGGAACCGCGGCGGCCGACCCGGAGACGTTCCGTGCCCTGGCCGAGGGTGCCAAGGGCGACTTCGACGGCGCCGTACGGGCCGCGCTCGCCGCCTACCGGGGCGACTCCCCGTCCGCTCTTCTCGCGCGCTGGCGCGACCAGCGCGCCGAGACGATCGACGCCCTCGCCGCCGTGCCCCCGGACCGCGTGGTGCCCTGGCTGGTCAACCCGCTGCCACCCGCGGTCCTCGCGTGCGCCGGGCTCATGGAGACCTTCGCGCACGGCCAGGACATCGCCGACGCGCTCGGGCTCCGCCGCGAACCGGCCGACTGGCTGCGCCACATCGCCGGATTCGCCGTCCTCACCCGGGACTTCGGCTACCAGACACACGGCCTGACTCCGCCCGTCGAGCCGTTCCGGTTTGAACTGACCGGACCCTCGGGCCAGCCGTGGACGTTCGGCCCCGAGGACGCGGCCCAGCGCGTCACCGGCCCCGCACTCGACTTCTGTCTGCTCGTCACCCGGCGCCGCCACCGCGACGACCTCGCCCTGACCGCCACCGGTGCCGCCGCGGACCACTGGCTCGGCATCGCCCAGGCGTACCGCGGGCCCGCGGGCGAGGGCCGCAGGCCCGGCCAGTTCCCCGGCACCGCCCGGTGACGGCCGACCCCGGGCCCGGCGCCGTCCCACCGCCGGCTTCCGTGTCCGACCCGGCGGAGAGGTACCGTGTGCGGCCCTTCCGCATCGACATACCCCAGCAGGACCTCGATGACCTCCACGAGCGGCTGGACCGTGTCCGCTGGCCCCGGGAGGCCCCGGACGGCGGCTGGGACCGGGGCGTACCGCTCGGCTACCTCAAGGAGCTCACCGCCTACTGGCGCACGGCCTACGACTGGCGGGCCGCCGAGGCCCGGCTCAACGAGCACCCCCAGTTCCTCGCCGACATCGAGGGCGTCACGGTGCACTTCCTGCATGTGCGCTCGCCGGAGCCGGACGCCAGACCCCTGGTCCTCACCCACGGCTGGCCCGGCTCCGTGGTGGAGTTCCTCGGTGTGATCGGGCCCCTCACCGATCCGCGACGGTACGGCGGAGACCCGGCCGACGCCTTCCACCTGGTCGTGCCCTCGCTCCCGGGGCACGGCTTCTCCGGCCCCGCCCCGGGGCCCGGGTGGGGCTATCCGCAGATCGCCCGGGTCTGGGACGCGCTCATGCGCGGGCTGGGATATGACACCTATCTCGCCCAGGGCGGCGACCACGGGGCGTTCATCTCCCTCGAACTGGCCCGGCTGGCACCGGACCGCGTGACCGGGGTGCATGTCAACATGCTCTTCGCGATCCCGTCCGGCGACCCGGCGGAACTCGCGGACCTCACCCCGTCGGACCTGGAGCGGCTCGGCCGGATGGTCCGCTTCGACCAGGAACTGTCCGGCTATATGAAACTCCAGGCCACCCGCCCGCAGACGATCTCCTACGGCCTCACCGACTCCCCCGTCGGCCAGCTCGCCTGGATCATCGAGAAGTTCATGGAGTGGACCGACTCGGAGACGTCACCGGAAGAGGCGGTGGACCGCGATGTGCTGCTCACCAATGTCATGCTCTACTGGCTGACGGGTACCGCCGCGACCTCCGCCCACCTCTTCTACGACGCCCGCCCCTATATGCAGAAGGTCTTCACGCCGGGGGTGCGGCCCGAGCCGGTTCCCGTCCCGCTCGGTGTCCTCGTCCTGAAACCCGACTTCGCGCCGGTGCGCAGCCTCGCCGAGCGCGACCACCCGGGCATCGTGCACTGGACCGAGATCGAACGGGGCGGTCACTTCGCCACGCTGGAACAGCCGACGGCCTTCGTGGCGGACGTCAGGGAGTTCGCGCGCCGGCTGCCCTGAGCGCCGCCCGCGCGGTGGCGGAGGAGAGAGCCGTGTGCCCGGCCCGGGACATCCCGGGCCGGGCACACGGCTCCGCGCGTCCGACATCCCCGGCCGGGCACGGGCTACACCGGAGCCCGGCGCGCCACGAACAATCCGCGCCCCGACTGCACGTCCGGCAGGTACTCCGCCGCACAGCCGGCCTCCGCGAACGCGTCCAGGTACTGGCGCCGGGTCCACAGCCCGAAGACATGGGTCTCCGTGAAGTGCTCGATACCCCGTGCGTCCGCCACCACCCAGTGGCTCTCCACCGCGGCGCTCGCCGGACCCCGCCGGGTGTGCGAGGCCCGTGTCACCGTGACCCCCCCACCCCGCACCACATCGGCGGCGACATGCCCGTCGAGGAACGTCTCGGGGAAGTACCAGGGCTCCACGACCAGGACACCCCCCGGTGCGAGATGCCGCTCCATCCGCCGCAGCGCCGCCACCAGGTCCCGCGGCGACGGCAGATAGGCGACGGCGGTCGACAGGGAGATCACGGCGTCGTAGCTGCGCCCCAGGTCGACCTCGCGCATGTCCGCCACGTGCACGGCGACTCCCGGGAGCTTGCGCCGGGCGACCTCGGCCATGGGCGCCGAGAGATCGACGCCCTCCACATGGCGGAAGCCGTGGCGCAGCGCCAGCAGGTGCTCGCCGGTGCCGCAGCCCATGTCCAGGAGGGACTCCGCCCGGGGACAGCGGTCCCGTACGAGACCGGAGACCAGTGCCGCCTCCGCGGCGAAGTCCTGGCCACGAGCCGAGTACACCAGGTCGTAGAGCGGGGCGAGGTGCCGGGTGAAGGACGAGGCTTCCCGCCGGCCGCCGGTCACCCGGGGTGCCCCGGAACCACCGGGTCGGCCGCGGCCGGGCGGGCCAGGGCCTTCGGCGGGCGGCGCAGCGCGTGCCGCAGCACCCGCAGGGCGGTGCGCGGGCGCATCAGGGCCTGTGGCGGGTCGATGAGCCCGGCCACTCGCATCATGCCGTCCGTCAGCCGGGCGTCCTTGGTGGCCGCGTACTGCACCCGAGCCATGTAGGCGTTGCCGAACCGCACCTTCAGCGTGCGGCGCCCCTCCACGCCGGGGAAGGCCAGATCGCCGCCCGCCGAGACGTCCCAGGGGATGTCGATCGCCCGCGAGACGTCCCGGTGGAAGAGCTGCGGGACGACGGGCCCGCCCCGCCGCAGCCGCTCGCGCAGCGCCGTCGCCTCGATCGCGGCGACACTCATGCCCTGCCCGTAGACCGGGTTGAAGCTGCACACGGCGTCCCCCAGGACGAGCAGCCCGCCGGGGAAGCGGGTCAGGCGCTCGTAGCGGCGGCGCACGCTCGCCGGGAAACGGAAGGACACCGGGTCGTCGAGCGGCTCGGCGCCGCGGACCGCGCGGTAGATGTCCGGTACCGGAAGCGACCGCACATACTCCAGGAACGCCTCGGGATCGGTGGGCGGCTGGTCACCGAGGATGCCCGTCAGCGACAGGATGCAGCGATCCGGGCCGACCTGGCCGAAGAACGCGCCGCGCGGATGGTCGGGCGAGGCGACCGGATTGATCGACTGCACGCCGTCGAACATCCCGGGCTCCGTGCGATAGTGCCGTGTGGTGTACGCCAGGTCGATCTTCACGCGCTCCTCGTCGGGCCTCTGGTAGCCGAACTCCTCCAGCCACACCGGGGTGCGCGAGCCCCGTCCTGTCGCGTCGACCACCAGGTCGGCCGCCAGCTCGTCGATGGTGTCGTCCGCGATCCGGCGTATCCGGACTCCAGTGATCCGCTCGTGGGACGGTGTGGCGGTCAGCCCGAGGATCTCGTGGCCGTCCCGGAACACCACACCCGGCAGGGCGGCCACCCGGTCCCGTGCGCACCCCTCCAGATAAGGGCGCGGCGGGGTCAGCGACGTGAGACCGGTCCGGGCCGGGCGCAGTCGGCGCGCGTCGAAGAACCAGCGCATCTCGCCGAGGTCGCCGACCGGCATCCCGGCGGAGGCCAGCTCCTCGGTGAAGCCGGGGAAGAGATCCTCCAGGATCAGCTGCCCCCGGGCGTGCAGCCCGTGGGCGTGCCGGGTGTGCGGGGTGCCCCGCCGGGGCCCGCGGACACCGACCACCGTGTCACGGTCGACCACCACGACCTCGGTGTAGAACTCGGCGAGTACACGGGCGGCGAGGATTCCGGCCATGCTCCCACCGAGCACGACGGCCCGGTCCCTGGTGCGGCTGGTCATCGCGGGTACCTCCTCTGGGATCGCTGAACGGACGTTCTCCGTCCTGCGCGTACGACCTTCGCGCCCCGTGACGCCGACCCGCATCTCCTGGATTGCGCACTGCTGTGAACAGGACCCCGCGGTAGGGCATTCCAGAAGATGCCGTGCGGTGGACGCGACCACCACGATGACGGTGATTCCCGGACACTCCCGAGCCTGGAGGTACGTTGATGCGCAGCGCGGCCCGGTGGACCCGTACCCGACACCGGCACATCCGGCTGCCCGGCGCGATCGGGCTGGCGGTGGCCACGGCCTTCTCCCTCGGCGCCGCGCCACCGCAGGGCGCCGCGCCACCGGACCCGGTCTCCGCCCCTGCCCCTGCCCCCGCGGCCGCCCGCCCGGCCGGGGAGCAGCCGCGTGCCGTCACCTTGATCACCGGCGACCGGGTGCTGCTGACCGGAGCGGGTCGGTCACCCGCCGGGGTCGAGCGGGCCCCGGGGCGCACCGGTGTGCGGTTCAGCAGTTACCGCGTGGACGGCCACCAGTACGTCGTCCCGGAGGACGCGCGGCACCTGCTGCGCGCGGGCCGCGTCGACCGGCGGCTCTTCGACGTCACCGCGCTGCTGGGCGCGGGCTACCACGACCGGGGCGCGGACCTGCCGCTCACGGTGGACGGAGAGCGGCGGGGACTGCCCGCGGCGCAGCGGGCGGCCTTCTGGAAGGATCTGGCCGGCCGCTCCCGAGCCGCCGTCCCCCGTACGGCCCGCGCCCAGGGACCGGCGGAGGACGCCGACGGACCCCTTGTCCTGCTCGCCGACGGCGCGTCGGCGGACCTCGGGTCCCCCGCGGCGGAAGTCCGGGCGGACCGCGGCGCGGACGCGCCCGGCCGTACGCGCGCAGCCGCTGACTCCTCCACCTTGACCGTTCGCCATCTGGACCGGGACGGAACACCCGCCGCCGACTCCGAGACGATGGTCGTCGGGCTCGACGCACCGGTGCGCCACTTCCTCCACGACGACGACGGCACCGCTCAGGCACGGCTGCCGCGCGGCCGGTACCTGCTCGTCGGCGACATCGTCGACCGGGCGGGCAACTGGCACCGGGTCGTACGGCCCCTCCTCGACCTGACCGGGGACACGGTGGTCACCGTCGACGCCCGCACCACCCGGCCCGTCACCACGGCCGTCGCCCGCCCCGGCGCCCGGCCCGCCGCGGTCGACCTGGGGATCGAACGGCACCACGGCGACCGTGTGATCAGTGTCTCCCTGGGCTCCGCGGCCTTCGGCCGGCTCTACACCGCGCAGCTCGGCCCCTCGGTTCCCGCCGCCGCCATGACCTCCGGGATCTCCTCCACCTGGGGCGCCCCCGGGCCCGCGGGAGACTTCAGCGACACGCCCTACAGCTACCATCTGCTCGACACCCGCCCCGGCGGGTTCTTCACCGGCTTCGAACGCCGGGTCCGCGACGCGGAGCTGGCCCGGCTGGAGGCGTCCCACCTCACCCAGACCACCGGCAGACGGGGCGTGAAGGGCTTCTTCGGCAAGGCGCCGGGCTTCGCGGCCGTGTCCGGGACGATGCTCCCCGTCACCCTGCCGTCCCGGGTCACGCACTACCTCGACACCCGGGACACCGAGTGGTCCGGCGCCTTCGGCGAACAGATCACCGGCGCCGACGGATTCGGCCAGTACGCCACCGCCATGGGCTCCGACTACCGCGCCTACCGCGCCGGGCAGCGGACCACCGAGCGGTGGAACGCGGCTGTGTTCGCGCCCTTCCTCTTCCGCCCCGACCACGCGGGCCGCAAGGGCGACACGATGTGGGTCGGGGTGCCCCTCTTCACCGACCAGGACGACCACCGGGCGGGTTCGCTGACCGACAGCGAGTCCATCCGCCTCTACCGGGACGGGCGGCTCGTCGGCGTCTCCGGCGGCGGCCAGCTCACGACCCGGGTACCGCCCGGCCCCGGCAGGTTCCGCATCGAGAGCAGCGCTTCCCGGCCCTCCTGGTTCCGTCTCTCGGACCGGGTGAAGTCGGTGTGGACCTTCTCATCGGACACGACGCCCGGCGCCGGCGCGCCCCTGCCGCTGTGGGCGGTCCGGTACTTCCCCCGGGTCGACGCCCACAACAACCTCGTGCCCGAGCCCGGCCGGGCGGCTTCGCGGACCTTCAGCCTCCCGCTCTCCGCCGAGCCCCATCCGGGCGCGGACACCGGCGCCGTACGGTCGCTGCGGCTGAACGTCTCCACCGACGGGGGCGCCACCTGGCGGCCCGCCCCGGTCGTACCGGACGGCTCCGGCGGGTGGCGGGCGACGGTACCCCGTCCGCACGGCGCCCAGGGCCTGTCCCTGCGGGCCCGGCTGACCGACGAACGGGGCAACACCCTGGAGCAGACCACCCACAACGCCCTGCGGGCCGGGGGCACGGCGCCGCCCGACCCCGGCACCGGCCCCGCCGAGCCGTCGCGCACCTGCACCAACGCCCCGGCGACTCCCCACCTGAGCCACAGCGGCTTCCGGATTCTCAGCTCGGCGCGCAACGACTGCTCGACCCCCACCACGTTCTGGCTGCTCCGCTACGACGCGGACCGTTCGGAATGGCACACCATCACGGAGAACGTCATCCACGCGGGTGCCACCGCGGACGCCGAGTGGCCCTGCCGGGGCAGCGGCACACATACCTACCGGGCCGTCCAGTTCGACCCGAACATGATGTTCACCAAGGCGTCCCCCGCTGTCTCCATCCGCTGCTGAGACCACGAGACCGGCCCAGGGAGGCCCCCATGCGCGTCCTGTTCACCGTCTGGCCCAACCCTTCACACCTCTACCCCGTGGTGCCCCTCGCCTGGGCGCTGCGCAGCGCCGGGCACGAGGTCTGTGTCGCCGCCCACCCGGAGGTGGCCGACGCCATCGCCGCCGTGGGACTCACCGCCGTCCCCCTCGGCGACCCCGCTCTCATGCCTGTCCCCCTCGGGCCGGGCCGGGCCTATACGGCCGAGCGCGCCCAGGTCGCCCGTGTCACCGAGGAGCTGGCGCTCGGCCCCGAAGACCGTGAGCTCTGGGACACTTTCAGCCAGTTCATGTTCCCGGCGATCTGGGACTTCCACCCCTACGGCGCGGCTCCCGACGAGCCGAGCCCCGCCATGGACGCCCTGGTCGCGTTCGCCCGGGAGTGGCGCCCCGACCTGGTGCTCTGGGACCCCTGCTTCCCCGGTGCCGCCGTCGCGGCCCGCGCCTGCGGCGCCGCGCAGGCCCGTTTCATCACGGCGCCGGACTGGTGGGGCTGGTCCGTCGACCGGCTCGCCGAGCGGGCCGCCGCGGCCACGGGACCGTGCGAGGACCCGCTCCTGCGCACCCTCGGCCCGGTCGCCGAGCGCTACGGCCAGAGCCTGGACGACGAGCTGATCCGCGGCCAGTGGACCGTCAGCACCCTGCCCGAGTCGATGAGCATCCCCGTCAGCACCCCGACGGTCCGCGTCCGCTGGGTGCCGTTCTCCAGCCAGACGGTGATGCCCTCCTGGCTGCGCCCGCTGCCGGACCGGCCCCGGGTGGGCCTCTCACTGGGCCTGTCCTGGCGCCGCTATCTGGAAGGCGGCTGGGACCATGTCCCCGCGTTGCTGGACGCGGTCTCCGGGCTCGACATCGAGGTCGTCGCCACCCTCAACGCCAAGCAGCTCGCCGGAGTCGGAGAGCTGCCCGGCAATGTCCGCGCCGTCGACTATGTTCCGCTGGATCAGCTCGTGCCGACCTGCTCCGCCCTCATCCACCACGGTGGCCTCGCCACCTACTCCGCGGCGGTGTCCCTGAACGTTCCGCAGCTCATCACCGACACCCTCACGGCGGACGTCCTGGCGGTCGAGGAGGGCGGCGGCATGGGCGCCACCAAGCACGCGGCGTCCCCCGTCTCCGTGCGCCGGGTCCTCGACGAGGGGGCCGGTCTTGTCCTGGACATCGGCACGCCCTCGGCCGAGGCGATGCGCGAGCGCATCGCGCGCGTCCTGGGCGAGCCGTCCTTCCGGGAGGGCGCGGGGCGGTTGCGTGAGGAGCACCTGGCGATGCCGAGCCCGCACGACACCGTCCCCGTCCTGGAGAAGCTCACCGCGCGGCACCGTCCCTGAGGCCGCCCGTCCGCCCGTCCGCCCCTTCCCCGAGGCCCTTCCCGAGTCCGTTCCCCGAGCCCGTCCAAGAGTCCGTCCGTCCCGGGAGTCAAAGATGATCAATGTGTCCCAGCCGAGCCTGGGCGACGAGGAACTCGCGGCCGTCCAGGAGGTGTTCGCCGGCAACTGGCTGGGGTACGGTCCGCGCTCCGAGGCGTTCGAGGAGCGGTTCGCCCGGTACCTCGGCGTCGAACCCGGGCATGTCCTCTTCCTCAACTCCGCCACCTCCGGGCTGTTCCTCGCCACCGAACTGCTCGGCCTCGGCCCCGGCGACGAGGTCGTCCTGCCGTCGGCCGGCTTCGTCGCCAACGCCAACGCCGTCGTCGCCACCGGTGCCCGCCCGGTCTTCTGCGATGTCGACCCCCGCACGATGAACCCCTCGGTCGCCGACGTCGAGCGGGTCATGACGCCGCGGACGAAGGCGGTGATGCTGCTGCACTACGGCGGGCTGCCCGGCGACATCGCCGCGACGGCCGCACTCTGCCGGGACCGGGGCGTGGCCCTCATCGAGGACGCCGCCTGCTCGGTGGCCTCCTCCGTCGACGGCCGGATGTGCGGGACGTTCGGCGACATCGCGGTCTGGAGCTTCGACTCCAGGAAGATCATCACCACCGGGGACGGGGGCATGCTCCACGTGCGCGACCCCGAGCTGGCCCGCAGGGCACACCGGCTGGCCTACCACGGCATCGCCGAGCGCAGCGCGTTCACCACCGCCGCGCAGGGCACCGACCGCTGGTGGGGGCTGGACGTGGAGTACGTGGGGCGCCGGCTGATCGGCAACGACCTGACCGCCGCCATCGGCCAGGTGCAGCTCAGCCGTCTGCCCGCGTTCGTCGCCCGCCGCGCCGAGCTGACCACGCTGTACGACGAGGCGCTGGCCGGACTCGACGGCGTACGGCTGCCGCCCCGCCCACCCGTGGACCACCGCAGCACGCACTACTTCTACTGGGTGCAGCTCCCCGAGGACCGGCGCGACCGGGTCGCCAAGTCCCTGCTGGCGCGCGGTGTCTACACGACCTTCCGCTATATGCCGCTGCACCGCGTCCCCCTCTACGGCCCGCCCGTGGACCTGCCGGGTACCGACGAGGCATGGGCCACCACGCTGCTGCTGCCGTTGCACCAGGCACTGAGCGACGGCGAGGCACGGACCGTGGCCCGGGAGTTCATCGCGGCGGTGGGGGAGTGCGGGGCCTGAGACACCTCACGGCGGCCTGAGACACCTCACGGAGGCGTGAGACCCCCACGGGGGCGGGGGCGCCGCCCCCGCCCCGCACCACCTCACGCCTCCGGAAGCAGCGTGCTCGCCGCGGAGTACAGTTCGCCGAGGTCCGCGTTCCCGCCCGCCGTGTGCTCCCGTTCGTAGGTCTCCTGGCCGACGGCCGACCTGACCTGTGCGGTCACCCGCTCGACATCGCCCCGCTCCGCAGGGGCCGTCGGGGCGTTCGCCGACTTCCGGGCCGCCGCCGCCGCGCCCAGCAGACGCGCCGCGCGCTCGTGCCGGCCGAGCCGGGCATGGGCCCCCGCCAGCCCCTCCAGGGCGAGCACCGTCCCCCGGGGGTCACCCGCCAGCCGACGGCCGACCTCCAGACCCTCCAGATGCAACTCCAGCGCCGCCCGCACATCGCCCCGCTGCTCCGCGACGAATCCCAGCTCGGGCAGGATCAACGCCAGCGGCAAGGTATCGCCGCGACCCGACCGCTCCCGCGGCAGCCACTCCAGCACCCGCCGCAGCCGCGTCTCGGCGATGTCGAGCTTCCCGGCCTTGCGCGCCGCGATCCCGAGCCCCATCTCGCCGAAGATCTCCCCGGGTTTGAAGCCGTGCTCCCGCGCCAGGTGGATTCCCCGCTCGTGCAACTCCCTCGCCTGCTCGAACTCACCGGTCAGCATCGCCACTCGGCCCAGCCACGACAGCCTGCTGGAGACCTCCGACCACAGACCCAGCTCCTGCGCCGTACGCAGCCCGGTCCAGTGCAGCTCGGCCGCCGCGTCGTAGTGCCCCGCGATCTCCGCCAGATTGCCCAGGGCGTCCGTCGCCTGGAGATGGCCCCAGCGGTCCCCGATCTCCTGGAACAGGGCCGCGCTGCGCTCCCCGTCCCGGCGCAGTGCCGCCAGGTCCCCGCGGACCATCGCGTGCTTGGCACGCGTCCCCAGGGCCGCCGCCGTGCCCCACCGGTCGCCCAGCTCCTCGAAGGTGTCCAGGGCCGAGCCCACCAGCTCCTCGCTGAGCGCGAGATCGCCGAAGTCGCACTCGACGAACCCCAGGAACCACCGGGCGCGTGCCCGGTCCACGGGTGCGTCGCCGCCCTGCCCGAGCGCCTCCGCCGCCCGTCGCCGCGGGCCGTCGTCCGCCGTGTCCCCCGACAGGGCCATGAACCCGGCGTGCCAGGCCAGGGCCACCGCGCGCGCCGCGCTCCCGCCGCCCGCCACCGGGTCCGCGCCGTCCGGTCCCGCACCGCCGCCCGCCGGACCACCGGGCAGCCCGGCCGTCGCGTCCAGGGCCATGCCCAGATGGCTCAGCCCCTCACGAAGACGCCCGCGCAGAAACCAGTACCAGGCCAGCGCGCCGGCGAAGCGCAGCGCCTCCTCATCGGCGCCCTCCGTGCCCGCCGCCGCCTCCCGTACGGCCCCCGCGAGCGCCACCCGCAGATTTCCGTGCTCGACGTCCAGGAGTTCCAGCCAGCGGCGCTGCTCGCCGGTGACCAGCAGGCCGCCCACCCGCTCGGCCAACTGCCGGTAGTGGCGCCGGTGGCGCAGAACGGGCCCGGTGTCCCCGGCCTCGCGGAGCCTCTCCCGGCAGTACTCGGCCACGGACTCCAGCAGCCGGTAACGGGGCCCCTCCGCGGTGTCGGCGGCCACCACCAGCGAGCGGTCCACCAGATGTGCCAGCAGCATGAGAACGTCCTCGGCCGCCACCCCGCCGTCGCCGCCGCACACCTCCTCGGCCGCCTCCAGCGTGCAGCCGTCGGCGTGCACGGCCAGCCTGCGCAACACGGTCCGCTCGGGCCCCGACAACAGCTCCCAGCTCCAGTCGATCATCGCGCGGAGCGTCTGCTGCCGGGGCTCGGCGCCCCGGTACCCGGTGGCCAGCAGCCGGAACCGGTCGTCGAGCCGGGCGAGCAGCCCCGCCACGCCCAGGGCGCGAATCCGGGTGGCGGCCAGCTCCAGGGCCAGGGGTATCCCGTCGAGCCTGCGGCAGACCGCGGCCACCGCCGCGGCGTTGTCCAGGGAGAGTGCGAAACCGGGCAGGCCGTCCCCGGCGCGGGCCACGAAGAGCTGTACCGCGCTGCACCGCTCCAGCACCTCCGGCCGGTGGTCGTCCTCCGGGCCGGGCAGCTCCAACGGCGGTACGGGCCACAGCACCTCGCCCGCCAGCCGCAGCGGCTCCCGGCTCGTCGCCAGGATGCGCAGACCGGGCGCCGCCACCAGTACGTCCCGGGCGAGCGCGGCGACGGACTCCACGAGGTGCTCGCAGTTGTCGAGGACCAGCAGCAGCCGCTTGGCGGCCAGGAAGTCCGCGAGCCGCCCGGCGGGCGAGGCGCCCGCTCCGTACTCCGCCGTGGTCGCCTCGCGCACCCCCAGTACCGCCATCACGGCCTGTGCCACCGACTCGGCCGTGGCCGGGACCCCGGGGGCGCCCAGCGGCGCCAGCTCCACCAGCCACACCCCGTCGGCGAACGCGTCCGGTATCCGCGCGGCCGTCTCCAGCGCGAGCCGTGTCTTGCCCACGCCACCGGGTCCCGTGAGCGTCACCAGACGGCCGGCGGCGAGGAGCGCGCGCACCTCGGCGACGGCGGTCTCCCGCCCGACGAGCGCGGTCAGCGGGGCCGGAAGGTTACCGGCACGCCGGGGGCGTGCCGGACCGGGAACGGGTCCCGGCGCCCCGTCCAGCGCGGGGTCCTGGCGCAGGATCGCGCCGTGCAGAGCGACGATGTCGGCCCCCGGGTCGAGACCCAGCTCCGCGACGAGGAGTTGTCGCAGCTCCTCGTAGGCGGTCAGCGCGTCGGCCTGCCGCCCCGAGCGGTACAGGGCCAGCATGTACGAGGCCCGCAGCCGCTCGCGCAGCGGATGGAGTCCCACCAGCTCGCCCAGTTCACCGGTGAGCGCCTGGTGCCCGTCCAGCGCGAGCAGGGCCTCGGCCCGCTCCTCCAGGGTCGAGAGCCGCTGCTCCTCCAGGCGGGCGATGGCCGGCTGGAGATGGACCTCGTGGGCGAAGTCCGAGAACGCCGCCCCCCGCCACAGCCCGAGCGCCTCGGTCAGCAGATCCGCGCGCTCCCGCGGGTCCGGGGCCGCCCGCCCCCGCTCCACCAGCGCCTCGAACCGGGCGGCGTCCACCGAGTGGCCCGCGGCCTCCAGGGCGTACCCGGTGGCGAGCGACACCACCAGCTCCCGGCCGCCGGGCTCGGCCTCCTCCAGCACCCGGCGCAGCCGGGAGACCTTGATCTGGAGCGCGCCCACCGGGTTGGCCGGGGGAGTGTCGCCCCACAGATCCTGTACGAGACGGTCGGTGGAGACAGGGCGGCCGTCGTGCGCCAGGAGATCGGCCAGCAGGGCACGGATCTTCTGCTCGGGGACCCTGACCGGACGGTGATCCGCGGTCAGGACCGAAAGGGGACCCAGCACACCGAAACGCATGCGTCACGATATCGCGTGGCGGACCGAATGCCGTCCGACAGTGGACCGAAAGCCGCTCCCGGCAAGCTGAAAAGGCATCGGGCAGCCGACCGTTCCCCCGCAGGCTGCCCGATGCCTCCCCAAACGCCGGGCCTCCGCAGCCCGGACCCCCGATGGAGGAACGGAAGGCTCAGTGATGGATACGAGCACCACGGGCGAGGCGCCCGCTCGCGCCGGACAGCGGGAGTGGATCGGTCTGGCCGTGCTGGCCCTGCCGACCCTCCTGCTGTCCCTGGACATCAGCGTGTTGAACCTGGCGCTCCCGCACCTCAGTGCGGACCTGGGCGCCAGCGCCACCCAACAGCTCTGGATCATGGACATCTACGGCTTCATGATCGCCGGATTCCTGATCACCTGGGGCAACCTCGGCGACCGCATCGGCCGCCGCAAGCTCCTGCTGTTCGGTGCCGCGGCCTTCGGCGTCGCGTCCGTCCTGGCCGCCTACGCCAACAGCCCCGAGACGCTGATCGCGGCCCGCGCGGTCCTCGGCATCTCGGGGGCGACCCTGATGCCGTCGCTGCTGGCGCTCATCGGCAGCATGTTCGCCGACCCCAAACAGCGCGGCCTGGCCATCGGCGTCTGGATGAGCTGCTTCATGGGCGGCATGGCCCTGGGACCCGTCGCGGGCGGCGCGCTTCTCGACCACTTCTGGTGGGGCTCGGTCTTCCTGCTCGGCGTGCCGGTCATGCTGCTCCTGCTCGTCCTCGGCCCGATTCTGCTGCCCGAGCACCGCGACCCCGCGGCGGGCCGGACCGACCTGCCGAGTGTGCTGCTCTCCCTCGCCACCATCCTGCCGGTCATCTACGGAGCCAAGAAGCTGGCCACCGACGGCTTCGCCGCCACGTCCCTGCTGGCCCTGCTCGTCGGCATCGCCATCGGCTTCCTCTTTGTCCAGCGCCAGCAGAAGCTGACCAGCCCGCTGCTGGATCTCGGCCTGTTCCGCAACCGCACCCTCAGCTCCGCCCTCGGTGTCGCCCTGCTCTGCTCGGCCACCATGGGCGGTGTGACACTGCTGGTCTCGCTCTACCTCCAGCAGGTCGCCGGGCTTCCCGCACTGGAGGCAGGGCTGTGGCTGGTGCCGTCCTTCGCCCTGGCCATCATCGGCAACCTCGCCGCCCCCGGTCTGGCGCGCCGTATCCGTCCCGCCTACGCCATCGCCATCGGCCTGCTCGTCACGGCAGCCGGGCTGCTGCTGCTCACCCAGGCCGACGCCGACGGCGGAATCGCCCTGGTGGTCATCGGCTACGCGCTCGCCTTCGCGGGCACCAGCCCGATGGGCGTGCTCAGCACCGAACTGGTGGTGGGCTCCGCGCCACCGGAGAAGACGGGTTCCGCCGCCGCCATGTCGGAGACCAACGGCGAGTTCGGCATCGCGATGGGCATCGCCGTCCTCGGCAGCGTCGGCGCGGCCGTCTACCGCCACCGTGTCGAGGACGAGATCCCCGCCGACACCCCGTCCGCCGCCGCCGAGAGCGCCCGCGACAGCCTGCCCGCCGCCTCGGAGGCCGCCGCGGGCCTCCCCGGGGCCACGGGGGACGCCCTGCTCACCGCTGCCCGGGAGGCGTTCACGGGCGGACTGCACATCGTCGCCGTCGCGGCGGCCGTCGCCATGGTGGCCTTCGCCGCGCTCTCCGTCGCCGTACTGCGGCACGTGGGGCCCAGCGCCACCGACGAGGAGCAGCCCGGAGGGACGGAAACGGACGGCGAGCCCGCGCCCGTCCCCACCACGGCCGAGTCCGGCTGACCCGGCGGGAAGGCCCGGCGGGCGAGGCGGGAAGGGAACCGGACGCCGCGGGACGCGGGAGGCGACGCAATCCCGAAGATGCGGAGCCGGGGGCCCCGGTGCCACGCTCGAAGCGGTTCATCCGGTTTCCCTTCACGTGAGAAAGAGGACAAAGTGCTGACAGCGGATACGACGGCACAGACCGTGACCCCGACGCGCGAGGAGCTGGTCAGCAGGGCCTCGGAGGTGGCCGGCACCCTGCGGGAGCACGCCGGGTGGTCGGAGGAGAACCGGCGCCCCCACGACGACACCGTCCAGGCGCTGGCCGACGCGGGCATCTTCCGTATGCGGGTGCCCGCGCGGTACGGCGGCTATGAGTCCGACGCCACGACCCTGTGCGAGGTGGCCGCGGAGCTGGGCCGCGCCGACGGGTCCGCCGCGTGGACGGCGGCTGTCTACTCGATCCCGACGTGGATGACGGGCCTGTTCCCCGACGAGACACAGGCGGAGGTCTTCGCGACCCCCGACGTACGGATCTGCGGGACGCTCAGCCCCACCGCGCAGGCGGTCCCCGCGGAGGGCGGCATCGTTGTCGACGGCCGCTGGGGGTTCATCACCGGGGCTCTGCACGCACAGTGGCAGATCGTCGTGGCCGTGCTGATGGTGCCCGGCGGCGAGCCGGCCCCCGTCATGGCGCTGGTGCCGATGGACGACCTGACCATCGTCGACGACTGGCACACCGCGGGCCTCAAGGGCACCGGCAGTGTCACCACGATCGCCGAGCGGGTGTTCGTCCCGCAGGCCCGGGTGATGCCCATGGGCGCGGTGATCCAGGGACAGTCGGCCTCGCCCACCACCGCGGCGGGGGCCCTGCACCGCGCGCCGCTCCTGCCGGTCGCCTCCGCCTCGTCCGTCGGACCCGTCCTCGGCATGGCCAAGGGCGCGCTGGACGCGTTCCTGCACCGGCTGCCGGACCGGAAGATCACCTACACCTCCTACGGCCGGCAGAGCGACGCCGCGCTCACCCACCTCCAGGTCGCGGACGCCGTGATGCGCATCGACGAGGCGGAGTTCCACGTCCGCCGCCTCGCGGGCCAGGTCGACGCCAAGGCCGCGGAGGCGTCCGAGTGGACGCTGGCGGAACGGGTGCGGGCCCGCGCCGACATGGGCGCGGCATGCCGGCTGGCGAAGGAGGCCGTGGACATCCTGAACACCGCCAGCGGCGCCTCGTCGATCCGCCTGGACGTTCCGATCCAGCGGTTCCAGCGCGACATCCAGGCCGTGTGTCTGCACGCCCTGATGCACCCGGACACCAACGCCGAGCTGTACGGCCGGTTCCTGTGCGGCCTGGAGCCCGACACGCTGTATCTGTAGGAGATCCGGGAGCCGGCCGGAGCCGGTGCGCGAAGAACGGCGGGGCGGCGGACAGGGAATCTGTCCGCCGCCCCGCCGCGTGGACGAGGCGCGCTCACCTGGCGCGGTGCTTCACCTCCTTCCACCAGTCGGCGTGGTCGTGATACCACGCCACTGTCTCCGCGAGCCCGGACGCGAATCCGACCCGCGGCGCGTAGCCGAGCCGTTCGCGGATGCGGGAGTCGTCCAGGGAGTACCGCCGGTCGTGGCCCGCGCGGTCGGCGACGTACCGCACCCGGGACCGGTCCGCGCCGCACAGCCGCAGCAGCTCCTCGGTGACCTCGATGTTCGAACGCTCCCCGCCGCCGCCGATGTTGTAGACCTCACCCGCCCCACCCTGGGTGAGGACGAGGTGGACGGCACGGCAGTGGTCATCGACGTGCACCCAGTCGCGGATGTTCCGCCCGTCGCCGTACAGGGGGAGGTCGAGCCCCTCCATGAGATGGGTGATGAACAACGGGATGAGCTTCTCCGGGTGCTGGTACGGACCGTAGTTGTTGGCACACCGGGTGATCGACACATCCATGCCGAACGCCTGATGATAGGCGCGGGCCAGCAGGTCGGCTCCGGCCTTGGACGCCGCGTAGGGGGAGTTGGGCAGCAGCGGCGAGTCCTCCGTCCAGGAACCCCGTTCGATGGAGCCGTACACCTCGTCGGTCGAGACGTGCACCACCCGCTCGACTCCGGCGTCCCGGCAGGCGCTCAGCAGGGTCTGTGTGCCGCCGATGTTGGTGCGTACGAAAGGATCGGCGGACCGCAACGAGCGGTCGACGTGCGACTCCGCCGCGAAGTGGATCACGGCGTCGTGGCCCGGCAGCAGCTCGCGCAGGAGTCTCCGGTCGCAGACATCGCCCTCGACGAACTCCAGGCGCGGATGCGCGGAGGGCACGTTGTCCCGGCGGCCCGCGTAGGTCAGCGCGTCCAGCACGGTGACCCGGGCGTCGGCGCACCCGGGATAGCCGGGCCCCAGGAGTGTCCGGACGTAGTGCGAGCCGATGAACCCGGCGCCTCCGGTGACCAGCAGCCTCATGCGCGGGCCGCCTTCGTGGCCGCGGTGGCGGAACCACCCGTCCCCGCGGTTCCCCCTGCCGCCGCGGGCGCACGGGAGGCGGTCAGCACCGCCTCGGGGCTGTACAGCGCCCCGCGCGTCCGGGGCAGCTCCGCGAGCGCGGTGCCCTCCAGCACGATCGCGTCCGCCAGGTCGACCGCGCGCAGCCGACAGCCCGCGCCGACGGCCGTGTGCGGGCCGATGAGGCTGTCCTCGACGAGCGCGCCGGGGCCGATGATCGCGGGGCCTGTGATCCGCGAGCGCACCACCCGGGCGCCGGGCGCGATCCGTACCCGCCCCAGCAGTGCGCTGGCCGCGTCCACCGACCCCGCCACACCGCCGGACTCGCCCTCCAGGACACGGCGGTTGGCCTCCAGGAGGTCATCGGCGCGGCCGGTGTCCTTCCAGTAACCGCCGTACTCGCTGCATCCGACGGACGCGCCGTCCTCCAGCAGCCATTGGATCGCGTCCGTGATCTCCAGTTCGCCGCGTGGGCTGGGGCGGATGGCGTCGACGGCCCGGTGCACGGCGGAGGTGAAGAAGTAGGTGCCGACCAGCGCCAGATCGCTGCGCGGACGCGATGGCTTCTCGACCAGACGGCGCACCCCGCCTGCCGCGTCGAGTTCCACGACGCCGAAGTCCCGCGGATCGTCGACCTTGTGCACGACGACCTGGGCGGCGGGCCGTCCGCGCAGGAAATCCGCGGCGACCGGGGCGACCCCGTCGGGCAGGAGATTGTCACCGAGGAACATCGCGAAGTCGTCGTCGCCCAGAAACGGCCGGGCCAGCCGTACGGCGTGGGCGAGACCCGCCGGGCGTTCCTGGCGCAGATAGGTGATCTCGGCGCCGAACCGGGAACCGTCGCCGACTGCGCCGCGGATGGTGTCCGCCCAGCCTCCGACGACCAGCCCGATCCGGGTGATGCCCAACTCCCTGATGTTCTCCAGAACATATTCGAGCACCGGTTTGTTCGCCACCGGAATCAATTGTTTTGGCATGAAATTACTCAGTGGCCGCAATCGGGAACCCGACCCGCCGGCCAAGACCAGAGCCTTCATGGAGTGCCCTCCTCCCTCTGTCGAGGGCGTGTTCGACGGTCCTGGCCCTCATCGTCGCGAGTGGCTTGGGCGGCGCGCATCTCCCAGAATGCGTGCCTGGACGGCAATTCAGAAGATGCGCCCCCTGCCATTTCGCTGCGAAGCTGTTCGAAGACTTCCAGGAGAAGCTGTCCGAGCGGAAGAGGAGAAGGTATGGAAACGGCGAGCGCAGGCCCTTCGGACGCGGACAAGAAAGCTGTGGTATCCCTTCCCGGCAAGATTGTCGCGGCGTGGGCCGCCCATGACGACCAGGCATTCGCGAAGGTGTTCACCCCGGACGGGACCATGATTCTTCCGGGTGTGTTCAAGAAGGGACAGGAGGAGATAGGCGCCTTCATGGCCGAGGGCTTCGCCGGCCCGTTCAAGGGGACACGGGTCACGGGTGAGCCCCTCGACGTCCGGTTTCTGAGCGCCACGTCCGCGCTGCTCATCACGCGCGGCGGCGTTCTGCTGGAGGGCGAGGAGGAAGTGGCGGCGGAGCGCGCCATCCGCGCCACGTGGACCGCGGTCAAGGACCAGGGCCGCTGGCGTCTCGCGGCGTATCAGAACACCCCTGCCTGAGGGGACTGAAGGGACTGAGGGGAACCGCCGAGCCGGCGGGACCCGGTTCCGTGGTCGGCGGCAGGCGAGCACTTTCGCCGCGGGAGCTGTTCGGGCCCTGTGGCCGGACCGTGCCGCCCGCTGCCGACCGGACAGGACATGCCGACCGGGCAGGGCATGACGGCCGGACAGGACATGACGGCCGGACAGGACATGACGGCCGGCGACGGGGAGCGGACCGGGTGAGCCCGCGGTCCGCTCCCCGTCGTCACACGATGTGGACGTCGGGTACGTACAGAATCCACTTGCCGCCCTGCTCGGCGAACCGGTGCTCCTTCGCCATGATCTCCTCCGCGTGGTTCCACGCGAACAGCACGGCGTATTCCGGATACGGATCGGTGAAGTCCTCCGGCGGGCGCACCGGAATGCGCGCTCCAGGGGTGACCAAATGCTGTTTGCCCGGGGTGGAGTCGCAGATGAACGGGATCAGATCGGTGCCGATGCCGCAGTGGTTGAGGATGGTCGCGCTCTTCGACGTGGCGCCGTATCCCACGACCCGCCGCCCGTCCGCGCGCAGCTCGCGCAGCAGCTCCACCAGGTCCCCGCAGATACGCTCGGCGTCGTCGGCGAAGCGCCGGAGCGTCGCGAGGTCGGCCAGGCCCTGCCCCTCCTCGTGGGCCAGCAGCTCCGCCACGGCACCGGCTGTCGGGTGGGTTCCGGGGCGGGCCAGGGTGTAGCGCAGCGAGCCGCCGTGCACCGGCAGCCGTACGGCGTCCACCAGTTCGAGCCCGAAGCGGGCCGCTGCCGCCCGCACCGAAGCCACGGTGAGCAGGTAGTAGTGCTCGTCGTAGATCTGGTCGAACGCGGTGTGCTCGACGATGTCCCCGAGGTAGCGGTCCTCGAAAACGAAGACGCCGTTCCGGGCGAGCAGCACCTCGACGCCCCGGAGCACCGAGTCGAAGTAGGCGAGGTGGCTGATGGTGTTGGCTGAGAAAATCAGATCGGCGGGCCCCTCGGTGCGGCGTACCGACGCTGCCGACTCCTCGTCGAAGAACGCGACGCGCACGTTCACCCCGCGCTGCCGCGCGACCTCGGCCGCGCCCGCTGACGGGTCGATCCCCAGATGCCGCACGCCTGCCGCGTGCACCGTCTCCAGCAGTCCGCCGTCGTTGCAGCCGATCTCCACGACGAACGGTTCGTCCACGGCGGCGAGCCGACCCCTGAGGAAGCCATCGGCCGTCTGTGCGAAATGGTCCCTGATGCGCTGTGATTCCGAGGAGCGGTAGGGGTATCCGGCGTGGAACATCACGCCCCGGGGGACTTCGTTGAGCTGCTGCACCATGGTGCAGGAGCCGCAAATCCCCATCGCGAGACGGTAGAACACCTCGCCGGTCGGGCTGTCGGGTTTCATGAAAGCATTGGAGACAGGTTGGCGCCCGAAGTCGATGAATTCATGCAGAGCACCACCGCAGACGCGGCAGTTGTATTCCTCCGCTTTCCCTCTCCTGTTTTCCTTCATGCACGAATTATGCTGCGATTAATTTTGCCCCGTCATCTTCCGTTGTGCTCTGCACACCTCACACGGGGGCTCGCGTCCAGGACGAGCGCGTCGGCCGGTCCGCCGGGCCCCGGCCGGGCGGCTGACCGGACGCGGATGCGGTTGTCGCGGGGCCGGCACCGAACCGATGGGCATCCTGACGGGAGCGGGCGGCGGGCTCTCCAAAGGTCGATTTTCGGCCATCTGTGCGACCGGGGGCAACGGGGATTGGATCTTCTTTCTCTTCCCGCCGGGAGCGGGCAGCGGGGCCGCTCCTGCTCCTTCACCCCCCGACCCCGCGCAGCAAGGGAGCACTGTGTTCTCCAGCAGGCATCAAGGCCGTGGTGCGGTCACCGTCACCACGGCCCTCGCGACGGCGGCACTCCTCGCCGGAATGACCGGCACCACCGCCGTCGCGCATACCGCCGCCTCCACCGCCTCCACGACCGGTACCGGTCCAGGGCTGCGGTGGGTCACCCTGATCACCGGGGACCGGGTCGGCCTGGACGGCCGGGACCGGGTCGTCTCCGTCGAGCGGGGCGAGGGGCGCGAGAGCACGGCCGTACGGAGCTGGACCGAGCGGGGACGCACCTACGCCGTCCCCGTCGACGCCGAGCGGCTGATCGCCCGAGGCACCCTCGACCGGCGGCTCTTCGATGTGACGAGGCTCGCCGGCCCGGAGAGCCGACGGGCCTACCGCGACGGGCTGAAAGTCATCGTCCAGTACGCGGGGGCCTCGGCGGCCGGTGCCCGGAAGGGGATTCGTGCCGACGCGAAGGTGGCACGGACACTGCCGTCGATCAACGCGGACGCCGTGACCGTTCCGCGCCGGGACCCCGGCGGGCTGTGGTCCACCCTGACGGGAACCGGAGCACGGGCCGGGGGAGCGGGTGCCCGGACCGCGGGGACCGCACCCGGCATCGAACGGGTCTGGCTGGACGCGGTGTACACCCCGAACCTGGACACCAGCGTGGGACGGATCGGCGCTCCGAAGGCATGGCAGTCCGGGTACGACGGCACGGGCGTCACCGTCGCGGTCCTGGACAGCGGGGTCGACGACACCCACCCGGACCTGGCGACACGGGTCGTCGGGGCGGCGAACTTCAGTTCGTCCCCGGACACCAAGGACCGGAACGGGCACGGTACGCACATCGCCTCGACCATCGCCGGGACCGGTGCCAAGTCCGGCGGCAGATACCGAGGGGTCGCCCCCGGGGCCGACATCCTCAACGGCAAGGTCATGGGGGACCACGGCTCCATGGAGTCCGGGGCCATCGCCGCCGTCGACTGGGCCGTCGGCCGGGGCGCCGACATCGTCAGCATGAGCTTCGGCTCCGGCGACGAACCCGAGATCAACCCCCTTGAGGCGCACATCAACCGGGTGACGAAGGAGAAGGGCGTCCTCTTCACCGTCTCCGCGGGCAACGAGGGACCGAACCCCGGCTCCGTCGGCTCCCCGGGCAGCGCGGAAGCCGCGCTCACCGTCGGTGCCGTGGACGACGCCGACCGGGTCGCCCCCTTCTCCAGTGTCGGCCCGCTGCACGACGGGTCGGTCAAGCCGGATGTCACCGCCCCCGGTGTGGGCATCACGGCGGCGTCGGCCCCCGGCAGCACCATCGCCGAGCAGGTCGGCGAGAACCCGCCCGGCTACTTCACCATCGGCGGGACGTCCATGGCCGCCCCGCATGTCGCGGGCGCCGCGGCGCTGCTCAAGCAGCGGCACCCCGGCTGGACGGGCGAACGGCTCAAGGCCGCGCTGACCGCTTCCGCCCAGGACGGCGGGAACTCCGTCCTCCAGCAGGGCACCGGCCGGGTCGCCGTCGACCGCGCCCTCGAACAGACGGTGGTCACCGACGAGACCACCGTCTCCTTCGGCCGCCAGCAGTGGCCGCACACCGACGACCGGCCCGTGACCCGGCAGCTCACCTACCGCAACCTCGGCACCCAGCCGATCACCCTGGACCTGGCCGTCAAGGGGCTCGACGCCCGGGGCGGTCCCGCCCCCGCCGGGTTCTTCACCCTCGGTGCGGACAAGGTCACCGTTCCTGCCGGGGCCACCACCACCGTGCCGTTCACCGCGGACACCCGGACGGGCGGCGACAACGACGGCCTCTACACCGCCGTCGTCACCGCGACCGGCGGCGGCCAGACCGTCCGGTCCACGGCCGCCGTGGACCGCGAGGTCGAGTCCTACGATCTGACCCTCGACTTCGTGGGCCGGGACGGACAGCCCGGCACGGACTTCTACACCCATCTGCTCCAGCTCTCCGGCGCGGGTGACATATCCGAGACCCTCAACGGCAGCGCCACCGGCACGGAGCGGCTCCGGCTGCCGAAGGGCGACTACGCCCTCTTCGCGAGCCAGTCCAACCCGTCCGGCGGCTCGGACCGGCTGGTCCACCCCCGGCTGGAGCTGACGAAGAACACCGCCCTCACCATCGACGCCCGCACCACCAAGCCCGTCGAGATGACCGTCTCCGACCCCCGGGCCCGGATGACCGGCGCCGCCGCGGCCGTCTCCGTCGCCATCGGTGACCGGTCCATGGAGTTCGGCGATCACTTCGCCACCACCTTCGAAGGATTCCGTACCGCGCAACTCGGTCCGGAGCAGCCCACCGGTGTCCGCCTCAGGGACTCCCTCTACGCCCAGTGGGAGCGCGACGCCTCGGTCCAGTACAGCCTCGCCGCCGGAGGCGAGGTGAACCGGCTCTTCACCGGCTACACCAGGAAGTTCGGACCCGCCGACTACGCCAGGGCCACCGTGGTCCTCGGCGCCTCGGCCCAGGGCAGGACGGGACGCACAACGGCGCTGGGCGGGAAGGAACGCTTCGCCTTCGGCTCCGAGCACGCCTTCGCGCTGCCGGGCTCCCGGACCCACTATCTGGCCACGGACGGGAAGGCCGCCCTCTGGTCGCTGTCCGGGGCGCAGCTCGACCCCCAGGGCGGGGAGGAGATCGAGTACACCACCCCGGAACGGGAGTTCCGCCCGGGCACGAGCCACCGGCTGACACTCGGCACCGCCGTCCACTCCCCGCTGATGCAGGGTCGGAACGGTGTCTTCCGCAAGGGGAACCGGCTGGAGTTCGTCGTGCCGCTGTTCTCCGACGGCCGGGGCAATGTCGCCCGGTCCGCGTACTCCTCGGCGAGGACCACCCTCCACCAGGGCACCACCATGATCGCCGAGAAGGCAGATCCGCTGATGGGCTGGGAGTTCTACGCGGTCGGCGCGGAGGACGCCGAATACACCCTGGCCACCTCGGTCACCCGGAGCCGCGACATCTCCGCCGTCGGCACCCGCGTCGACGCCTCCTGGACCTTCCGCAGCGCCAAACCCCCGACGGACACCGAGACGCGCACCGCGCTGTCCACCGTACGGTTCGGCGCCCAGGTGAACGTGGACGGCACCGTTCCCGCGGACCGTACGGCGACCTTCCCGGTGACCGTGCAGGGACCCGCCGCCGGAACGGGCCTGAAGTCCCTCCGGGTCGCGGTCTCCTACGACGGCGGGACGACCTGGCAGCCGACCTCCGTCGACCAGGGCAGGATCACCGTCAAAAACCCTGCGAAGGGAAAGTCGCTCGCGCTGCGCGGTGAGGTCGCCGACACCAGCGGCGGCACGGCGAGCGTGACCGTGCACGACGCGTACATCGGCGGCTAGCCGCCGGTTCGCCACGAAGGGCCCCACCGCCGGGAAGCCGGGCGGTGGGGCCCTTTTGCGGTGGTCGCTCCGGCCGATAGCGTTGACCACCGAGTGCCCGAGTCCCGGACGACGGAGAACCGTCCTGGTCGCAGGTAACGGAAAACAGCATGATCACGTGACAACGTCGCAGGTCACGAAGTATCGGCCCCGCACGCGCGGGGGTCGTCCGAGCCGGTCGACCGCGTCCGAACCGCACGCCTGATCGGCCCCGTATGCGCGGGGCCACCCCAATGACCCGCCGCCCCCCGCAGCGTGACGGTCGACCCCATGACCACCCAAGGGAGCGGACCACCTGAACGCGCGGCCCATGGACCGAGACAGCCACAGCCGCGCTCCCGCTCCGCCTGACGACGATCGCCGCCTCCGCAGGCGCTCTGGTCGACACCGCGGCTGCCCGGCAACCACTCCACCGCCACCCTCGCGGCCTTCTCCGCTACGGAGCCCCGGCCGCTGTGACGACCCTCACACGGCCGGACGGGCCCGCGGCCCGTGGTGATGGACGTGGTGGGCGGGGACCCCCGTGGCTGACGGCCGGTGCCCGCCCGCCACGCAGGCCGTCCCCCATCCCCTCCGGAGGTATCCGTGCGCCGCCTCACCGTTCTGGCCGCGGCCCTGGCCATCGCCACGCCGACCGCGCCCGCAGCCGCCGCACCCGTTCCCGCACCCGATCCCGTTCCCACGGCCGTCGTGAGCTTCTCCGGCTCCAACTGTCCGGAGCGGAGTCTCTGTCTCTACCGCGACGCCAACTACACCGGCGGCGGAATCGCCTTCCGCGGCGGTGACTTCGTCATGAATCTGGGCACCTACGGCGTCAACGACACGATGTCGTCCTGGTCCAACAACGCCTACCGGGACTGCTTCTGGTTCCCGCACGCCGACATGGTGGGCGGGGGCCACGTCATGAGCACGTTCAAGCGGATCAATCTCCCGCCGAACGAGAACGACACCGCCTCCTCGATCCTGTGCTGAGGACGGGCGCGATCAGCCGAACAGATGGGACCCGAGCGGACGCCGCCGGTCGAAGCCGGGAAGGATCAGGAAGCTCGCACTGGCGGTCGTCGTGGTGAAGGGCAGCAGCGCGTCGGACGCGTCCATGCGGCTGAGCGTGGCCGTGAAGGTCCGCAGGTCGTTCTGGAAGCTGATGAAGAGCAGGCCGGGCGGCTCGTCCATGCTGTAGGAACGGCGGAGCATATGGCCGACGCCGACCGTGGTGGGGTTGGCCCGGCGCACATGGGCGTCCACGGGGATCAGATAGCGCCCGTCGGGGGTCTTGGCGCCGAGCCGCGGGCCCGAGGCGGCCGTACCGCCGGAGAGGGGCACACCGCTGGCCCGGCGCCGTCCGAAGACCGCCTCCTGCTCGGCGACGGACAGGGCGGCGAACCGGGGCAGGTCGAGTTCCATGCGCCGCAGGACGGCCAGGGTTCCGCCCGCGACGGCGGGGGGTCCGGCCAGCCACAGGTCGCGTTCCTGCTCGGCGGCCGTGTGCGGGCCCACGATGCCGTCGACGAAACCGAGGAGGTTGCGCGGCGCGGTGAGGCCCTGGGCGACGGGCACCTCCGTACCGCGCCGTCCGGACTGCCGCCAGCGCTCGCGGACGCGGTCGCCGAGCCGGTCCAGGAGCGCGGCGGCGGCGAGCGGTACGAGCAGCGCGTCGTCGGCGCAGATCTGCAACAGCAGATCGCCGCCGCGTGCCCGCGGGGTGATCCGTTCACGGGAGAACCGGGGGAGGTCGGCCGCGCCGGGCAGGGCGGGACCGGCCGTCCGCACCAGGCGCGGACCCACACCGACGGTCACGGTCAGATCGCCCGCGGGCAGGCCCAGCAACCCCGCGCCGGACCCGGCGGTGAGGGTGCGGACGGCCTTGCCGAGGTCGGCCAGCAGGGGGCCGGGCGCCACCCCCGGACCGAGGTCGGCCACCACGGCCAGCAGATTGCGCTGCGCCGTCCGGGGAAGCACGACGCCTGCCTGATGCCGACCCGTCGCCGGAACCGGAACCGGCGTGGGTGCGGACGAAGAGACAGCGGCGGACCGGTCCGGCCGGGCGGCGGAGTCCGGTGAGCACCCGGCGACAAGACCGGCGGCCACCGTGGCACCGGCGACATCGAGGAACGCGCGGCGTGACGGAGGGCGATCGGCGCGATGCATGATGTGCAGAGTGCCACACGCGCCTTCCGTTCGCCGCTCAACTGCCCTATTCCAGCGGGGAATGCGCCGCCGTGCCAGACTGGGATCATGTCTCGATGGGCTCTTCGCACGACGGCGGCGGTACTGGGCGCACTGACGCTGATGGCCGGTTGCAGCGGCGGCAGCGGCGGTGACGGCGACGGATCGGACAAGGGCCGACGCCCGGACGGCGCGAAGGTGACGATCCGTGTGCCCGGCGACGCCCCGACGATCTCGGCGGCGGTGTCCCTCGCCCGCCCCGGTGACCTGGTACTGGTGGCTCCCGGCGTGTACCACGAGTCCGTGAGGGTCGACACGGCCCGCATCACGCTGCGCGGTGAGTCCCGGCAGAAGGTCGTCATCGACGGGCAGCTACGGCGGCCGAACGGGGTGGTCGTCACGGCACCCGGGGTGGCCGTGGAGAATCTGACCGTGCGGCGGAACACGCAGAACGGGGTACTGGTCACCGGCTCGGCGGCGGCGGTCACCGGGCTGCCGGGGAGCGGCGGCTACGACACCGGCGACGAACCCGTCCGCTTTCTGAAGTCGTTCCTCGTCTCGCATGTCACCGCGACCCGCAACGGCCTGTACGGCATCTACGCGTTCTCCGCGCAGAACGGCGTCATCGAGCACTCCTACACATCGGGCGGCGCGGACTCCGGGATCTACGTCGGCCAGTGCAGACCGTGTCGGATCGTCGTGCGGGACAACGTCTCCGAACTCAACGCGGTCGGCTACGAGAACACCAACGCGGGCGGCGACCTGTATGTGGTCGGCAACCGTCTGGTCGGCAACCGCGTCGGACTCACCACCAACTCCGACCACCAGGAGAAACTGCTCCCGCAGCGCGACACCGTCGTCGCGGGCAACCTGATCGCGGACAACCAGCAGCCGCGCACCCCCGAGCAGGCCGACGGCGGCTGGGGCATCGGCATCGGGATCGACGGCGGCAGCGAGAACCGGTTCATCCGCAACCGGATCACCGGCAACACCACCGTCGGACTCATGATCACCGCGACCGCCGATCTGACGGCGGACCGCAACCGGATCACGGAGAACACCTTCACCGCCAATGGTGTCGACGTCGGCTGGACGTTCTCCACCGCCACCCGTGGACGGGGCAACTGCCTGCGGGGGAACACGCTGCGGACGACCGTGCCCGCGGGGCTCGCGGACAGCGCCGCCTGCCCCGTCCCCGCCACGGCACCCACACCCTCCGGCACCTGGCGGAGCCCGACGGCGCCCGCGGGCATCCCGTTCACCGACGTGGCCGCGCCCGGCCCGCAGCCGCAGCTCCCCCGTGCCACCACCACCGGCGCCACCGTCGTGCCGGACGTTCCGGCACTCCCCGACACCGCGGACATCAGGCTGCCGTCGCCCTCGCTGCTCGCCGCCGGTGCGCGGGTACGGACCTCCTGAGCGGCGACCACGGCACCGATGCGACCCGGCGACCACGGCGTTGACGTGATGCGACGGGGCGGGGCTACGGCACCGATGTGACACGGCGCCTACAGCAGCGATATGACAGGGCGATCGGCTACCGCCCCGCCGTGACCCCGCGTACCGGCTGGACGGGGACGTACGGATGCGTGTCGAAGTCGAAGACCACCGGCTGCGACGCGGAGGCGATACCGGCCCGGACCCGGTACATGGTGCCGTCCGGGCCGATCCAGTAGCGCACGGTCGGTGACGTACGGGCCTCGGTCCTGGCGTCCGGCCCGTTCATGATGTCCGTGGGACGGCCGCGCACCCGGTCCCGCCCGACCCACTCGGCGCCGTTCTGCGGCAGCAGCGCGGCGTTGTCCGGCCGGTCGCTGCCGAGGCCGAGCGCGATGATCAGCGAGCTGTCCAGGGACATGCCGGACCTCTGGAGCGGACGCCGGTACCACCCGGACGCGGGTGGCTTCGCGGGTGCGGCTGCCGGGGGGTCGGTCATGGGATGCACGAGGACGGTGGTGCCCGTCCACTGGATCAGTCCGTCGCTGGACGTGTCGCGCCCGGTCCCGCGCACCACCCCGTAACCGGTGTGGGTGCGGTAGTCGATGGACCCGGTGACGACCAGCCCGCCGGTGGTGCTCGGGACGGTGATCGTCACCGCCCTGCCCCCCGCCCGGTAGTTGAGGAACCGTGTGATGGCCAGCCGGTCCACCTCGTCCGCGGTCAGCGCCCGTGGGGAGGCGGGGTCACCGCTGTTGCCGAGGAGGAGGAAGGCACCCACCGCGGCGGCCGCGACAGTGATGACGGCGGCTGCCACCCAGCGCGGCCCCGGCCACCGGCGGCGACCCGTCCCGCGCCCCCGGGCGCCCTGGGTGATGTCGATGCTCCGTGTTCTGATGCTTCGCACGCGGCGCGACTGTAACAGGTCCCGCGGAGGCACCCTCAATGTCCGCGCACCCCGGGACATGATGTTCCGTCAGCTAGTAGGCTCCGGCTGGAATTTGCCGAGCTGGCGCTAGCGTAGGACGAGGTAAAGGAATGCCATGCCATTACGTGGACTGGTGCGGATGGGGCTGTCCGGCCTGTTGCTGGTGGGGGGCGGCACAGGCGCGATCCTGACCGGGGCCGGGCAGGCCGGCGCCGCGGCGACCGACGGCACCCTGACCGTCGAGGTACTGCGGGACTTCTTCGGCACCGGCGTGATCAACGCGACCATGGATGTGCCGCAGCGGGGAATGACGGTCGAGGTCACCGACCCCGAGGGCCATCGCGTCACCGGTGTCACGGACGCCACAGGAAAGGTCATCATCTCACCGTCGGACGAACTGACCGGCGGCCGGTACCGGGTCGATGTCACCGTCCCGGCTCCGTACAGCAACTATCTGCGGGCCGCGCCCGCCTCGACCGCCCCGAACCACTTCGACAGCTTCACGTCGTACGTGGACGTCTCGGACGGCAAGGACGACTCGGTGACCACCGGGGTCTGGAACCCGGCCGACTACGCGCTGCCCGACTCCCGTTACTTCGTACCGGTCCAGAACGGCGCGGGCGGCGCGGACACCCGGGCACTGGTGGCGTTCGGGACGAACGTTCGCGGCAACTGCCCCGAGCAGCAGACATGTCCGGAGGTGATCAACACCCAGGAGCAGGTGGGCACGACCTACGGGCTGGCCTACGACAGGTACCGCAAGCAACTGTTCCAGTCGTCGTTCGCCCGGCGGTACACCCAGTACGGGCCGGACGGCGGTGACGCGATCTACACCGTGCCGACCGACGGCGGCGCCACCAAGCTGTTCGCGAAGGTGCCGGGCGCCACGAAGACACCGCACGACACCGCCAACCTGATCAAGGACGCCGGGTTCGTCGACGTACCGGGCAAGGAGAGCATCGGCGGCCTGGCCCTGTCCGAGGACGGCGAGACCCTGTACGCGGTGAATCTGCTCGGCCGCACCCTGGTCAGCTTCAACGCGACCGGGCCCACGGCCGCGTCACCCAAGGCGATCGTGCCGATCCCCGACCCGGGCTGCGCGGCGGCCGGGGACTGGCGCCCGTTCAGCGTGGCCACCCACAACAACACGCTGTACGTCGGTGGGGTGTGCAGCGCGGAGAGCACACAGCAGCGCACGGACCTGAAGGCCGTCGTCGCCACCTATGACGGCAAGCGGTTCACCACCGTGCTCTCCCAGCCGCTGACCGCCGAGCGCGGCAGCGTCCTCACCAGCAACTCCGGCCGCGACCAGGTCAACCACTGGAATCCGTGGAACACCAACCTGGCCACCTGGGACAACCTCCAGGTGGGCAGCGCGATGATCAACCCGCAGCCGGCGCTGGCCAGTATGGCCTTCGCCCGCGACGGCTCGCTGATCCTCGGTTTCCGTGACCGGTTCATGGACGTCGTGAGCTGGGGCGGACTGGACCCGAGGCCGGGCCCGCCCAATCCGCAGTTCGGCATGTCCGGCGGCGACATCAACATGGCCTGCGCCACGCCCACCGGCGGGTACGAGTGGGAAGGCACCGGAAGCTGCCCCGACCACGCCACGGACCCGCGGGTCGACGGTGTCCAGCCCGGCGCCGTCGTCGAGTACTTCGCGGGTGACTTCTTCCCGAACGGCGGCTCCGCGACCAACCCCGGTCCGCACCAGGAGTCCGCCCTGGGGTCGGTCGCCTACATCCCGCAGCAGCAGTGGATCGTCAGCACCCAGATGGACCCGACCGGCCGGGTCATCACCAACGGAACCGGCTACTACGACGTCGCCACTGGCCTCGGCCCCGGCAACGACCCGGTCAACAACGCGTACGAGTTCATCGGCCCGAACCAGAACGGGTTCGGCAAGGCCGGTGGCCTCGGCGACATCGCGTACGCCGCCGCGAACGCGCCGATCCAGATCGGCAACGTGGTGTGGTTCGACGGCGACCGCAACGGCATCCAGGACCCCGGGCACGTCCTGCTTCCGGGTGCCACGATCAATCTGCTGGACGCCGACGGCAAGCAGGTCGCCACGACCACGACGGACGCCGCCGGTGAGTACTACTTCGGCGGTGTCGGCGCGGAGTACGAGCTGACACCGGGCGCCAAGTACACCGTCCAGTTCGATGTGTGCACGGCGGACACCAGCGAGGTGCCGGGCCAGCCGCCCGCCACCGACCTGCGGTTCACCCTGCCGCGGACCGGTGACGACCGGGTGCACGACTCCAATGTGACCCCGCCGACCACCGACCGGCTGTGCAACGGGTACGCGCCGGTCACCGCACCGGCCAAGGCGGGAGGGGTCGATCACACGATCGACGCCGGCGTGTACATCCCGAAGGAGCCCTCGCCGACACCCACGCCGACGCCGACCCCGACGCCCACGCCGACCGAATCCCCGTCCCCGACACCGACTCCGACCGCCACGCCCACACCGACTCCGACCCTGCCACCGACCCCGACCGTCCCGGCCCCCAACAACCCGGCACCGAACGGCGGCCGGACACCGGGTGGCGGACTCGCCAACACCGGCGCGGCCGGCCTGGGAGAGGCCCTCACCCTCGTCGCCGTACTGCTCGCCGCGGGTGCGGCAGTCGTCCTGATCAGCCGTAAGCGGCGCACCAGGCACCACTGACACCCGAAACCCCCGATGGGCCGGTGCGTCGCACCGGCCCATCGGCATGACCGGCCCCGCTACCGGCCCGCTACTGCGGCCGGAAGGAGCGGATCTGGTACGTACCCGCCAGGTTTCCGTGCCCACCGGCGGGCGTGGAACCGATGCGGCCCTCATAGGACCTGCCCGTGTAGTACTGCTTGCGGTGCCCGGTGCTGTTGGCCACGGACAGCACGTTCCGCTGGGCCCGGATGAAGCTGCAACCGATCGTGTCCGGAATGCTGGCGGTCGCCCAGATGCACCGTTCCCCGGTGTAGTTGGCACCGCTGAAGAGGCAGAAGTACCCCGTGTCGCAGTTGGGAGCCATCGGCGCGGGCGCCGCGGCGACGGCGGAGGGGGCGGCCAGGCCGATCGCGGCCAGGCCCGTGACAGAGGCCATGACCAGGGTGGTCAGGGAGGTACGCATGAAGGAAGTCCTTTCCAGCCGTCTTCCAGGTGCCCACCGCTGCGGCTCCCGGAACGTGTCCATCGGGGAATGTCGCAGCTCCACTGTCACCCGCTCCGGGTGGGCCGGTCTTTAGCCGGGAACGCAGACATCCTGTGCGTTCAGCGCACCGCGCGGGCGGTACTGATCTCAACGATTCCGCCTTCGTGCGCGGTGCGACGGTGCCATGCTGAACGCGCTGACACGTGCGGGGGGTCTTGCGCCGTGCCGGCCGCTCCGTCGCGGTTTCCCGAGGGCCGGCAGGCCCCGCCGTCGCGGGGCGGACCAGGGGAGGGGAGTACCACCATCATGTCCCTACGTTCCGCCTTACACCCGGCGCCGCACGCCGGAGCACGCAGACGGCTGACCGCGTTGCTGGCCACCGGGGCGCTGGTCTGCTCCGGGCTCGCCGCGGTGGCCGCCCCGGCCGCGACCGCCGCCCCGGCGCGGAACACGGCCGCTCCGGTGGCGTACGTCGCCAACAGCGGCTCGGACAACGTATCGGTCGTGGATACGGCCACGCACACGGTCATCGCGACCGTCCCGGTCGGCAACAGCCCCTCCGGGGTGGCGGTGACCCCCGACGGGGGCGCGGTCTACGTCACCAACCGCAGCTCCGACTCGGTCTCGGTGATCGACGCCGCCACCCGTACCGTCACCGCGACCGTGCCCGTCGGCGACAACCCGTTCGGAGTGGTGGCGAGCCCCGACGGGGGCGCGGTCTACGTCACCAACTACCTGTCCGACTCGGTCTCCGTGATCAGCACCGCGACGAACACCGTCACGGCCACCGTCCCCGTCGGCGCGCAGCCGACCAGCGCCGCGGTGGCCCCCGGCGGGGGCCATGTGTACGTCACCAGCACCAACAGCTCCTCGGTCGCGGTGATCGACACCACCACCGACACCGTCACCGCGAGCATCCCGGTCGACAAGCCCAACGGCGTCGCGGTCTCCCCGGACGGCAGCCGCCTCTACGTCAGTTCGCAGAACGAGGCCGTCGCCGCCGTCGTCGACACCGCCACCCGGACCACCGTGGCCACCGTCCCCGTCAGCAACACACCCTTCGGTGTCGCGATCTCCCCGAACGGGTCCCGCGTCTATGTGACCAACATCGGCGGCGACAGCACGTCCGTGATCGACACCGCGACGAACACCGCCGTCGCCACCGTCCCCGTCGGCTCCACCCCGATCGGTGTCGCGGTCTCCCCCGACGGGGGCGCGGTCTATGTCGCCGACAGCAACAGCGGTACCGCGTCGGTGATCGACACGGCCACCGACACCGTCATCGCCACCGTCCCCGTCGGCAGCGAACCGTACGCCGTGGCGTTCACCCCGTCGGCCGCGCCCGCCGCGAACCTGTCCGTGACGGTGACCGAATCGGCCGACCCCGTCGGCCAGGGCGACACCTTCACCTACACCGCCACCGTCACCAACCACGGGCCCGCCCCGGCCACCGCCGCGACCGCTGCCCTCACCCTGTCCGGCGCCGCCCGCGCCATCGTCTCCGCGAGCGCCTCGCACGGGTCGTGCACCATCGCGGCACCGGCCGTCGAGTGCGCCCTGGGCAGGCTCGCCGTCGGCGCCTCGGCCACTGTCACCGTCAGTGTGAGGCCGACCGCGACGGGCACCCTCACCGCCACGGCCACCGCCGCCGCCACCGAGACCGACCCCGTCCCGGCCGACAACAGCGCCACCCAGTCCACCACCGTCGCCACCCCGCCGACCGCGGACCTCGACATCGACGTCACCGCCAAGCCGAACCTGGGCCTCCTGGTGCCCTACCTCACCTACACCCTCACCGCCCGCAACACCGGCCCGAGGGCGGTGACATCGGCCACCGTCACCGCGACCCTGCCGCCCGGCTCCACCGCCACCGCTCTGTCCCCCGGATGCACCACCACAAGCAGGACGGTGACCTGCGTCCACGGCGCGATCGCCAACGGCGCCAGCGCGCACAAGACCTTCCGTGTCCCGCTGCACCTGCTGTCCCTGGGCCAGGTCGGCGTCACCGGAACCCGGACCCTGTCCGCCCCGGCCGACCCCAACCCGGCCAACGACACCGCGACGGCCACCTGCACCGTCCTCTCCATCCTCCTGGCCACCTGCCCCTGAACCGCACTGACCGACGCGTGGTCCACCGCCGCCCCGCCCCGGGTCCGCCCGGGGCGGGGCGGCGCAGTGACGCGGCATCCGCCGATGAGCCGCCGCCCGGAAGAAGGCGGCGAGATCCCGCGACCGTTCTGGCCCCGGCGTTTCAGGGCGGCGTTCCACCCCTGTTGAGCAGTGCCATGTCAGCGGGGGTGGAACGGTTCCACCGTCGCACCGGTGCCCACAGCGCTTGCCGCACCTCCCCGGCCTGCTGAGGCTGGTGATCGCCACGTCGGCCGCTCAGCAGGGGCACACCCCCTGAACCGCAGACGGACGACGACGACGGCGGAGGCGGCGCCGCCTCCGCCGTCACCATCACCACGACTGACGAGGAGCCACCATGGCCCACTCATCCGCCTCACGACCGCGTTCCCTCGCCGTGGCCCTCGCCGCCGCCGGGCTCCTCGTCGGAGGCATCACCTCCGCCCAGGCGGCCCCGGCCAAAGCGGCAGCAGCCCCGAAGAAGTCCGTCGCCGTGGCCGAGGTCCGGACGTTCACCGGCACCGGTATGGGCGTCTCCCCGTCCCAGGCGGTGGACAGCGCGGTCCGGACGACCTACCGGATCGCCCAGGCATACGGCTGGCAGGCGAACCAGTGCCACGTCCACTCGACCGGCGTCAGATCGGTCGGCAGCGGCCTGTACTCCGCGGCGGCCAATCTGTTCTGCCAGCGCTGAACCCACCGATCCGCCACCAGGAACTCCACCCGGGGACCTCGGCACCCATCCGCGGCGGCCCCGCCGCCCGGTCCGCCCGGGGAGCGGTGAACGGGACCCGTCCGACCAGCACGGTCGCCCGGGTCCCGACGGGCACCCGCCCACGCGCCGCGCTCGTCGTCCAGCCCATGAGGGTGCCGTTGACGCCGAGTCCGGCGGTACCCCCGGCGATCCCCCCTCTCCCCTGTGAAGGACGTGTCCGATGACCGATGCCCCCCTGCCCCGGAGACCGCTGGACGGTGAACGGATCGACCGGCGCCTGGCCCGGGTCCGGGCGCTGTACGCGCGGTGGGCCACGCTGCGACCCGGCGACCGGGAGGTGTGGCGCAGCGGGTTTACGCCGCTGACCGAGGCGGAGGTGGCCCGGACCGAAGCCCGGCTGGGACTGCGGCTGCCGGAGAACTACCGCCGCTATCTGCTGGAGTTCGGCGACCCCGGACAGGCGCTGATGTCCTACGCGGGCCGGCCGTTCGAGCGACAGGGCGGCGCCCGCTCCGCCGAACCCTTCCCGCTCGACGGCCCCTGGGCGGGCAGCCCGATCGTGATCACCGCATGGGAGGACGAGGAAGGGGGCGACTTCTTCGAGGACGGGCCCGGTGAGTTCCACGGCTGGCTGGACGATCCGGAAGCCGCCTTCTACGAGCTCCCGGACGGCGCGCAACACCACGACGGCACGCTGCTCCTGGGCGCGACCCGCAGTCACTTCCTGGCCCGGCTGGTGCTCAACGGCCCGTGGGCGGGCACCGTCTGGTTCGACAGCTTCGGCTGTGACGGGGGCCTGATCCATCCGGCCGACGACAGCGACGACCCCTTCCAGGACTACACCCTCGGAGCCTTCTTCGACGCCGGGGAGTGGCGGCCACTCGTGGACCAGCCCTGGTTCCCCGGGCCGGAGGAGGAGATCGAGGACCCGGCCCCGGCGGACTTCCTCGATCTGACGCTGGCCTGGCTGCGCCACCGGGTACGGCAGGCCGAGGCCGAACGGACCTGCGACCTGATCGACGCCGCCACCCTCGCCGAGGCCGCCCGACGCCTGCGGACCCCGCACGCGTTCGGATTCCCGCGCGGACACACCTACGGAAGTTTCGCACCGTACGTCGCCGGGCTGATGCGGGACGAACTGCTCCGCCCGGCCCCGGACCGGGCCCTGGGCACACGGATCGTCGAGCTGGCCCGAGCGCTGCTCGGCCCCGGGAACCTGCCCGTGGCACTGATCCTGGCCGGCCGGTGGCAGGAACTCGCCGATCTCGAACGGAACACCTTCCCGGACGACGGGCGCAGCGCGGTCAACCTGGCGCTGGCCGAGGCGATGCTCGGCACCGCGCCGACGCCCTCGGCCACCGTCCCCACGCGTCCCGGTCCGCAGCGCACGGGCACCGACCGATGGGCGGTGCTCGACACCGTGGCCCGCGTCGACGCCGCCCGGCGGCGGCGGTTCCTGGAGCGGCTGCCCGAGCCGGACGCCGCCGAACTGCGCCCGCTGCTGGCGACCGCCACCCAGCCCGTCGACGCGGCGGCACTCGACGCGGTGCTCGCCGGGGACCTGACCGGCCCGCACCGCGACGCGGCCACCGTCCTGCTGGTGAGAACCCTGCACGCCATGGCCGTGGACGGCGGTCCGGCCACCGCCACGGGCACGGCCACCGGCACGGGCATGGCCGAACGGGTGTGCGCCCTGGCCGTCGCGACCGACCGGGTCGGAGACGTCTTCGACCTGCTGACCGCCGTGACCGGGGGCCGGTGGGCCGACTGGCACGCCGCCCGCGAGGACGGGCAGCGATTTCTCGCCACCCTGCGTCCGCCACGGCCCGTAGCGGAAGCGGCGGTACCGGAGCGGCAGCCGTGAACGACGCACGGCGGGGCGGACCTTCATGGCTCAGCCATGGGCCGTCATGACTTGTTGGTGAGGGTGGTGCGCTGTACCGTCTGCACGATCGCCGGCGGCGAGAGGGGAGCGGAGTGGCGTATGCCCGGCTCGTGGAACGGGTTGGCACGTCGCATCCGGGCGCGCCGTGTGCGACTCCCCTCCCGGAGGGGGCGGGCGTTCGACAGCGCGACGCCCCCCGCCGGCCCGCAGATACCTCTCTCCACAACACGCCCGACTCCGGACGGAGTCGGGACCCCCACATGTGAAGGGACAGCGATGCTGCCTTGCATACGCCTGGCATCGGCCGCCGCCACCGTCGTGGCGGTCGCCCTGACCACGGCACCGGCCGCGAATGCCTTCTCCGCGCCGCATCCGACCGGGGCACAGAGCACGGCGGCGGCCGTGGTGACACTCCGTTATGACGACAGCCGGGCCACCGGCTGGGAGGCGGCGGTCACGGCCGGAGTCGCCTCGTGGAACACGAACGTCGACAACGTGAAGCTGGTCAAGGCATCCCCGGGCACCCGGGCCGACATCCAGTTCGTGGCCACCAGCGGCTGGCCGCAGGCCACCCTCGGCCCGGTCCGGCCGGGAGGCCGGGGCCGGATCGAACTCGGCAGCCAAGCGGTCGCGCTGGGGCACGACAAGACGCGCATCGCCGCGCACGAGATCGGCCACAACCTGGGCCTGTGGGACACCAAGCCCGGCCCGTGCTCCCAGTTGATGTCGGGCTCCAGCGCCGGTGCCACCTGCAAGAACGCCATCCCCGACGCGGCTGAACAGGCACAGGTCGAGGCCGCCTACGCCGCGCGGTCCACCTCTGTCCTCCCGGCCGAAGGCGGTGTGCTGGTCGTGGACGACCAGTAGGCGACGGACCAGGGGCGGTCGCGGCCGGACGCACCGGAGCGCCGGTATCCCTCCAGCCGTGGAAGGCGGTGACCGCTCCGAGGGGGAGTACGCTCCGGGCGCGAGGTCCGGAGCGTGCAAGTCCGCTGTGTGTGTTGACCCTTGCCACACCCACCCTTATGGTCGCTCACCCCAGAGGAATCCAGAAGGACGTCTCTCGTTCACATCAGAGAATGGACCTCCTGTGCCGATCACCAGAACTCGCCTTGCGCTGCCGGTGGGCGCCCTGGTCGCCGCCCTCCTCGTCGCCCCCGGAACCCACCGGGCCGACGCCGCACCCGGCGGCGGCCGTCCCCTCCCGCCCGGGCCCGCCGCCCCCGCCCACTTCACGCACCCCGGCGTCGTGGTCTCCCAACCCCAGCTCGACTTCGCCCGGGGGCGGGTGGCGGCCGCCGCGGAGCCCTGGAAGAGCGCGTTCGACCAGATGACGGGGAGCGGCTACGCCTCCCTCGACCGCGTCCCCAAACCGCGCGCGGTGGTCGACTGCGGACCGGGATCGAATCCGAACAACGGCTGCACCGACGAGCGTCAGGACGCTCTCGCCGCCTACACCACGGCCTTGGCCTGGTACATCACCCGCGACGAGCGATACGCGAAGAAGTCCGTCGAGATCATGGACGCCTGGTCGGCCGTGATCCAGGACCACACCAACAGCAACGCACGCCTCCAGACCGGCTGGGCGGGCTCCTCCTGGTCCAAGGCCGCCGAGCTGGTCAAGCACACCTACACCGGCGGCTGGCCGCAGGCCGGACGCTTCGCGACGATGCTGCGCACTGTCTATCTGCCCGAGGTCATCGGTGGCGCGAACGCCAACGGGAACTGGGAGCTGGTGATGATGGAGGCCGCTGTCGGCATCTCCGTCCACCTGGAGGACAGGGCGTCGTACGACAAGGCCATCGCCAAGTTCCGTACCCGTGCCGCCGCGTATGTCTACCTCTCCTCCGACGGCCCGCTGCCCCGCACCGTGCCGAGTCAGAACCTCGACACCCCCGAGAAGATCATCAAGTACTGGTACGGCCAGGAGCGGTTCGTCACCGGGCTCGCACAGGAGACATGCCGAGACTTCGGGCATACCGGGTGGGGCCTCTCCGCCATGTCGCACATCGCCGAGACCAGCCGCATCCAGGGTGAGGACCTGTACCGCACCGATATCGGCGAGCGGCTGCGGCACGGGCTCGGCTTTCACGCGAAGTACCAGCTGGGCGAGGCGCCGCCGGACTGGCTGTGCGGCGGTTCGGTCAAACGCGGCCTGGGCTCGATCACGGAGATCGGCTACACCGCCATGCACCTCCGCCTCGGCTTCGAGATGCCCGACACCCAGCGCCTCAACCAGCAGAACCGTCCCGCCGGTGCGAACAACTACTTCACCGGCTGGGAGACGCTGACACATGGGGACAATGTGAGCTGAACCGCCGGTCCGCCGGTCCGCCGGTCCGGCCGCCGTGGGCGGGGGCGCTTCGCCGTCGCCCACGGCGGGCACGGGACGCAAGGGTCCTCTGCGCCCGGCCTTCCGCGCCCGTCTCCGGCCGGTGGGCATCCGATACCGGACCACCGCGCACATGGGTCCACGACCTGGCCGCCGGACTCGGCGACCGTGGGGACATGCGCATCGATCGAGCGACGGGGCCCGGCTCCCCGGACGGGGACACCGAGCGGGCTGGGACACCGAGTGGGGCTGGGAGATCGCCCGCCCCCTCGGCGGCGGCTCGCTCGGCGGTGTCTGGATGGGCGGTGTCTGGATGGGCGGCTTCCGGGACCGCGCCACCGCGGGGCTGGACACGCGGGTGCTGCCCCGCCCCGCCGTGACCGTCGTCATCGGTATCGGGGACGCCTCCTTCACCGTCGAGGACGCCACCGGCCACCGGCCCGTGCACAGCAGCGTCGCCCCGCCGGTACCCGGACCGTCCCGGGTCCGCGGCGGGCGCGTCACCTGCGTCGAACTGCGTCTGCCGCCCTGGGCCGTCCCCGCTGTCCTGGGCTTCTCCCCGGGGGAACCCACCGGCTCCCTGGCCCGGCCCGACGACCTGTGGGGGCGGCGGGAGCAGAACCTCCGCGAGCGGCTGGCCTCCGCGCCGGACCGGCCGGAACGCTTCCGGCTCCTGGGCGAGGTGGTGTTGCGTCGGGCCGCGCGGGCGCCTGGAACGGCGCCGGAGGTCGCCGCCGTCTGGAACGGCATCCTGGCCCGGCACGGCCGGATCCGGGTCGACGACCTCGCCGCGGCCTGCGGCTGGAGTCGCGGACGGCCGTGGTCCCGGTTCACCGCCCAGATCGGCCTCACCCCGAGCGTGCCGCGATGCTGGTCCGCCTCGACCGGGCCGCCCGCGCCCTCAGCGCGGGCCGGAACGCCGCCGACACCGCCCTCTCCTGCGGATACACCGATCAGTCCCCTCTCCACCGCGATGTCCTGGCCTTCGCCGGGCGCACCCCCGGCGCCCTCGCCGCCACCGCGAACGCCGCCGACCGACCCCGGGGAACGGGCCCGGTCCGGCGCCCCGGACCCGGCCCCCGCGGTCCCCGTACCACCCCACCGCCACCGAGGAGGAAACCCCTGTGACCCAGCAGAACTCCGATGCCCGAGCGGCCGTACCCGGCACCCCCGCCGACCCCGCGGGCCCGGACAGCACCACCGGACCGCAGCCGCAGCCGGCCACGGGACCGCAGCCGACCACCGGGCCGGGCGGGTCCGCACCCGACGGCCGCATACTGATCAACCAGATCGTCTTCGGGGGCATGGCCGCGCAGACCCTGCGCGCGGCGGACCGCCTGAACGTGGTCGAGCTGATCGGCGAAGGACCGCGCCCGGCCGCAGACGTGGCCGCCGCCGCAGGGGCCGAACCCCGGCACATGACCCGGCTCCTGCGCGCCCTCGCCGGGCTCGGCCTGCTGAAGGAGCACACGCCCGGCACCTTCTCGGTGACCCCCGCGGGCAGGTTCCTCGACCCCCGCCGCCCCGACTCGGTCGCCTCCCTCGTCCGTATGCTCACCGACCCGCTGATGCTGCGCGCCTGGGAACACCTCGACGACAGCGTCCGCACCGGCGACACCGCGTTCGAGGCCGTCTTCGGCACGGACTTCTTCGGCCATCTCGCCCGGAACCCCGAACTCTCCGCCGAGTTCAACGCGGCGATGAGCCAGGCCACCCGGTACGCCGCCGCCGCACTGCCGCACGCCTTCGACTTCAGCCGCTTCACCACGGTCACCGATGTGGGCGGCGGCGACGGAACCCTGCTGGCCGCCGTGCTCGACGCCCATCCGGGCGTCGGCGGCGTCGTCTACGACACGGCCGATGGCCTGGCACAGACCCGGCGGACCCTGCGGCGCCACGGGCTCCTGGAGCGCTGCTCCACGATCGCCGGGGACTTCTTCCAGTCCGTGCCCGGGGGTTCGGACCTCTATCTGATGAAGAGCGTTCTGCACGACTGGCCGGACGACCGGGCCGTCACGATCCTCCGCCACTGCCGCGCGGTACTGCCGCCCGACGGCCGTGTCCTGATCGTGGAACCCGTGCTGCCGGACGTCGTCCCCGAAGCCGTCGGCGCGCCCGGGGCCGCCGTGCGCGGTCTCGTCTATCTGAGCGATCTGAACATGATGGTGAACGTGGGCGGCAGGGAGCGCACCCGCCGGGACTTCGAGGAACTCTGCGGGCGCGCGGGCCTGCGTGTCGTCTCGTCCGCCCCGCTGGCGGGGGCCACCCGGTTCTCCCTCGTCGAGGCGGCCCCCGGCGAGTGACTCCGGCCCCCGGGACGGCTCAGGCGGAACGGATCGCCAGATCCTCCAGGACGGCCATCGCCCGGTCGGCGTCCCCAGCGGGGACGAAGAGGTGGTCGTGGTGGAAACCGGCGACGACATTGCAGCTCAGACCGGCGTCGGCGAGCTCCCGCGAGACGGCGGCGGTCAGCCCGACCGCCTCCAGCGCGGAGTGAATCCGCAAGGTGATCCAACCGGCCACGTAGTCGTACGCCAGCCCCGCCGCGTCCGCCTCCTCGCGCCGCACCACCAGGGTCAGCCCCTCGGGCTCCGCCACGGTCACCACCGGGTGGACGCCGTCGGGCACCCCGGCGGTGACCGTGGTGAACACGAACCGGCCCGGGTTCAGCTCCGGACGCATTCCGCTCAGCAGTTTCCGCAGATCACTCTCGCCAGCCATGGTCCCCACACTACGCACGATCCACCAAAGCCTTCGCGCGGGGGAGGAGTCCCGGCGGGGCAGGTGGAGCGGGCGGGGCGGCGGGGACGTCTCACCGCACCCCCCAGGGGGTGTGTCGGGCTTGTCAAGGGAGCATGAACTCTCCATGACGCCTATAGCCGTCAAATGCTGCTAATACAGGAAATTGAAGCGGAGATATGTCGCTTCGGGCGTGATATCTCCCCGCTGGGAGCGGGCGGGGAATTCATCCGGGACATTGACGTAAATCCGGAGCGGCGGCACGCTCCTCCCCATGCCGAGGAGCGAGCCGACCCCGCTGACCCTCCTGCGCCGCGCCCATGAGGCGCAGGTGCTCGACCTGCTGCGCCGACTCGGCGCGCTGAGCCGTGCCGAGCTGGCCCGGCGTACCGGCCTGTCGCGTACCGCGCTCTCCTCCATCACCACATCGCTGATCACCCGCGCGCTCGTCGTCACCGTGCCCGCACCGGCGGAAGGGCCGCGCGGCCGTGGCCGCCCCGTCGGCCTGCTGCGGCTCGACCCCGCCACCGGGCGGTGCGCGGGCGTCGACCTGGGGCGCGTCCGGGTCCGCGCCGTCGTCGCCAACGCGGCGCACGAGACCATCGCCACGGCCTCCCGCCCCTGCCCGCCCCACGCCTCCTGGCAGCACCGCACGGAGCTGGCCCTGGAACTGCTGGACGAACTCCTCGGCGGCGCCGCCCAAGGACTCGAAGGCATCGGGGTCGGAGTCGTCGGCCCGGTCACGGGAGCGGCCGAACGCGACCTGGGCGTGGCACGCCGCTTCGGCGAGCAGTACGGGGTACCCGTACTGGTCGACAACAACACCCGGCTGGCCGCGCTGGCCGAGACCGTGCACGGGGCAGGCGCGGGCAGCCGCCACGTCGTGTACGTACGGCTGTCGCACGGCGTCGGCGGCGGCGTGGTGGTCGACGGCAGGCTGCTGCGCGGCGCGGGCGGCACCGCCGGTGAGATCGGGCACATCACGGTCGAACCCACGGGGCCGCGCTGCCAGTGCGGCGGCCACGGCTGTCTGGAGCTGTACGCGTCCCTGCCCGCCGTGGCGGCGGCGGGCGGCCCGGAGAACGACGCCGCGGTGGCGCGCGCCGGCCGGCTCACCGGCCGGATGCTCGCCGGGCTGTGCGCCGCGGTCAATCCGGAGCTGCTGATCGTCGGCGGGGAACTCGCCCGCTGCGGGGCGCGGCTGCTCACCCCGCTGAGGACGGAGCTCCGGGCCCGTACCCTGTCCGCGGCCCGCGCCGGAGTGCGGGTCGTCGGCGAGCGGCTCGGTGACGAGGCCGGGGCGCTGGGCGGGATGGTGCTCGTACGCCAGGAGACGCCCGCCCTGTACGGCGCCCCGACGGGGGACGCCGTGGCGCTGTCCATGGCCGACCGGAACGCCGCGTCCGCCGACGGCTGTTGTACCGGGCCGGTGGCGTCCGGTTCCTGTTGAACCTCCCGCCGCCGGTCCGGGACCTGTTCCACCGTTCCGGTCCGGGACCCGTTCCACCCGTTCCAGCGGGCCGCCCGTCCGCAGGAGCCGACCGGGTTCCGGAGCGGTCCGGAGCGGACCGGTCCCTGAAACGGTCCGGAGCCGACCGGTTCCTGGAACGGTCCTGGGCGGCGGACGCCCCGCCGCGCCCCCGGTCCGACCGCACGGCACCGGGCGGCGCCCCGGACTCCGGCGCCCCCGCTCCACGGCCGGACCGCCGTCCGCCGGGCCGCCGTCCGCGGGGCCGATCGCCCCACCTCCCGTCCGACCACCCGCGCACCTCCCTCCTCAGGACACAGAGGCGACCTCTCCATGCCACGAACCGCGTATTCCTCCCCACTGGCCCCAGGAACACCCCCGCGCCCGGCCGACGACCCACCCGCCGGGAGATCCGGCGGGAGATCCGGCGGACACCGACCCGTCCCCGGGGCGACGGCCGCGGCCCGGCTGTCGGGTGCCGTCTCCGTCCTCGCCGGAGTCGGACTCTGGCACCTGGCCACCGTCCTCGGCGCGGTGGGCGTCCCCGGGCCCGCCCCGGTGCTGGCACGCGGCGCGGAGCTGCTGGCCGACGGCACACTGACCACGGACGCGCTGGCCTCGGTACGCCGGGTCCTCACCGGTTTCGCCCTCGGCACCGCCGCCGCGCTGCCCGTCGGCGCGCTGATGGGCTGGTATCCGGTGGCCCGGGCGCTGCTGGAGCCCTGGGTGCAGTTCTTCCGGATGGTCCCGCCCCTGGCGGTCATCCCGCTGACGATCGTGCTGCTCGGCATCGACGAGACCCCCAAGATCACCGTGATCTTCCTCGCGGCGTTCCTGTCGACGGCGGTCTCCGTCTTCCAGGGCGTCCTCACGGTCGACCGGACCCTGATCGACGCCGCCCGGGTGCTCGGCGCCCGCGAGCCGGTGATCTTCGCCCGGGTCGTGGTCCCGGCGACCCTGCCCTTCCTCTTCACCGGCGCCCGGGTCGGCCTCGGAGCATCGTGGTCGACGCTCGTCGCCGCCGAACTCATCGCCGCGCAACAGGGCCTCGGCTACCGGATGCAACAGGCCCAGCTCTACTACGACCTGGAAACGATCTTCGTGGGGATTCTCGCTATCGGCTCGCTCGGACTGCTGATGGACCGTCTGCTGATCGCCGCCGAACGCCGGGCGACGGCCTGGCAGGACAGGAGGGAGGCATGACCGCCACCCCGCCGCCGCTGATCTCGTTCCGGCACACGGCCAAACACTTCCCCGGGCCCGACGGCGGGTTCACCGCCCTCGGCGGAGTCGACCTGCACATCGCCGAAGGCGAGTTCACGGTCCTGGTCGGCCCCTCGGGCTGCGGAAAGTCGACCCTGCTCGGGATCGCCGCCGGCCTGGTCGAGCCCACCGGGGGCGAGGTCCGGATCGACGGCCGACCCGTCCACGGACCCGGCCCCGACCGGGGGGTGGTCTTCCAGCAGTACGCCCTCTTCCCCTGGCTCACCGTCCGGGGGAACGTCGAGTTCGGGCTGCGCACCGCCAAGGTGCCACGCGCCGAACGGCGCCGCAGGGCCCAGTACTTCATCGACCTCGTCGGACTGTCCGACACGGCCGACGCCCTGCCCAAAACGCTGTCCGGCGGGATGAAGCAGCGCTGCGCCATCGCCCGTGCCTACGCCGCCGACCCGCGCATCCTGCTGATGGACGAGCCGTTCGGCGCGCTCGACTCCCTCACCCGCTCACAGCTCCAGGCACGGCTGCTGGAGATCTGGGAGCGGGAGCGCCGGACCGTCCTGTTCGTCACCCACGATGTCGACGAGGCGGTGTACCTCGCCACCCGGGTGGTCGTCATGGCCGCCCGCCCCGGCCGGGTCCACCGCGCCATCGACATCGACCTGCCGTCGCCCCGTACCCCGGCGGTCCGGCTGACCGAGCGGTTCACCGCCCTGCGTACGGAGGTCTGGCGCGCGGTCCATGAACAGGAACCCCGCACCGCGCCGTCCATGGACAGGAAGCACTGAGCCGCAGGAAGCACTGAGCCACAGAGTCCCCGAGCCACAGAGTCCCCGAGCCCGCCGTCCCCTGAGCGGGAAACCCCCGTTCCGCACCCCTCCGGAGAACCGAACCGCGATGTCTCTGTCCTCTGTCTCCCGAATATCCCGCCCCTTCCCGGCGGCCCGGGCCCCCCGGCCGCCGCACCGCCTCCGGTCCCGTCCCCGTCCCCGCCCCCGGTCCCGCCTCGCCGCCGTCACCGCCGCCCTCGCCGTGCTCACCCTGGCCGGATGCTCCGGCGGTGAAGGCGGCAGCGGCGGCGGTGACGGCGGCGGGCGGACCCGTTCGATCGAGTTCGGGTACATCGCCGACTACAACCAGGCCGGTCTGCTCGCCATCGCCCAGAAACGCGGCCTGTGGGCCCGGAACGGCCTGAACGCCTCGTACAAGGTCTTCACCGACGGCCCCACCCAGATCGCCGCACTCGGCGCGGGCGATCTCGACTTCGGCACCATCGGCCCCGGCGCGACCTGGCTGCCCGCGTCGGGCCGGGCCACCGTCGTCGCCGTGAACCAGCTCGGCCGGGCGGACCGTGTCGTCGCCCTCCCCGGCAGCGGGATCACCCGGACCGCCGACCTCAAGGGGAAGAAGATCGCCGTGCCCGAGGGAACCTCCGGCGACATGATCCTCACCCTCGCCCTCGACCGCGCCGGACTGACGAGGGACGACGTACGGATCGTCCCCATGACCCCGCCCACCGCCGTGTCCGCGCTGGCCTCCCGCCAGGTGGACGCCGCCGCACTGTGGTACCCGCTGCTCACCACCGTGGAGAAACGCGTACCCGGTCTGGTGCACCTCGCCGGGAGCGCCGACTTCGCCGACGAGTTCGCCTTCCCCAGCTCCGTCGTGACCGCCCCGGCCACCGCGCGGAAGGAACGCGCCCTGGTCACCGACGTGACCCGGGTACTCCAGGAGGCCAACGACTACCGGCACCGAAACCCCGGGGAATCGGTCGCCATCACCGCCGGGTTCCTCCGTCTCGACCCCGGAACCGTGGCCGCCGACGCACGCAACACCCTGCCGCTGTCCACGGCCGACCTGGTCGCGAAGACCGAGGACGGCACCGTCACCCGCTGGTTCACCGCACTTCAGCGCTTCTTCGTCCGCACCGGAAAGCTCGACGCGGTGACCGACGGCCGGAAGCTCTACACCGGCGATCTCTACACCGAGGCGGCGGCCCGATGACGACCACACCCCTGCCCGCCCGGACGGCCACGGCCCCCCGCTCCGGCCCCACCGGCTCCGCGCCCCGCCGCAACATCCTCTTCCTGATGACCGATCAGCACCGCACGGACACCCTCGGCGCCTACGGTGCCCCCGGCGGGCACACTCCGCACCTCGACGCGCTCGCCGCCTCCGGCACCCGGTTCGACCGCTTCTACACCCCGACCTCCATCTGCACCCCCGCCCGCGCCAGCCTCCTCACCGGCTACGCCCCCTTCCGGCACCGGCTGCTCGCGAACTACGAACGCAACGTCGGCTACCGGGAAGACCTCGCCGACGACCAGTTCACCTTCACCGCGCCCCTCGCCGATGCGGGCTACCGGCTCGGCCTCATCGGCAAGTGGCACACGGGGGTCCGCCGGGTCCCGGCCGACTTCGGATTCGAGGGCCCCTATCTGCCCGGCTGGCACAATCCGGTCACCCACCCCGACTACCTCGCCTACCTGGACGCCCACGACCTCCCGCCGTACGCCGTCACCGACCCCGTCCGCACCCGGCTGCCCGGCGGCGGACCCGGCCCGCTCCTCGCCGCCCGGCTGCGGCAGCCCGTCGAAGCCACCTTCGAGCACTACCTGGCGACGCGGGCGATCGAACTGCTCCACCGCTGGGCCGAGGAGCCCGGGACGGACGGGGAGCACAGGACGAACGGGGAGCCCGGGACGGACGAGGGGCACAGGGCGGACGGGGAGCCCGGGGCGAATGGTGAGCACCGGGGGGACACCTCCCCCCGGCCCTTCTTCCTCGCCGTCCACTTCTTCGGTCCGCACCTGCCCTATCTGCTCCCCGACGCCTACTACGACCTCGTCGACCCCGCCACCGTCGAGCTTCCCGCCTCGCTCGCCGAGACCTTCGAGGGCAAACCACCCGTCCAGCGCAACTACAGCGCCCTGTGGGGCCATGACAGCCTCACCGAGACCGAGTACCGGGGGCTGATCGCCGCCTACCACGGCTATGTCGCCCTCATCGACCTCCAGATCGGCCGAATCCGCCGGGCCGTCGACGAACTCGGGCTCACCGACTCCACCGCCGTCGTCTTCACCGCCGACCACGGGGAGTTCACCGGTTCCCACCGGATGCACGACAAGGGACCGGCGATGTACGAGGACGTCTACCGCATCCCCGGGCTGCTCCAGGTGCCCGGCGCGCCCGCCGGTGTCGCCCGGCGGGAGTTCGCCACCCTCACAGATGTCACCGCGACCCTCCTCGACCTGGCCGGATGCGATCCGGCACCCGCCGTGGACGGCCGCAGCCTGCTGCCGCTCACCGGGGGCGGACCGGCGCCGGAGGACTGGCCGCGGGAAGTCGTCGGCGAGTTCCACGGACACCACTTCCCCTACCCCCAGCGGATGCTCCGCGACGAGCGGTACAAGATCGTGATCAACCCCGAGTCCGTCTGCGAGCTGTACGACCTCGACCGCGACCCCCATGAGCTGCGCAACGCCTGGGACGACCCCGCTCTGCGCGATGTCCGGGACCACCTCGTCCACAGGCTCCACCGGCTGCTGTCCGCACGCGGTGACAACTTCCACCACTGGATGGCCGCCGTGCTCGACGTCGGCGCACCGGCCGGGGACACCTCCCTCGGCTCCTTCGAATCCGCCGCCGGGGCCGCCCGTACCCCCGCCGCCCGGGACCGGGGGCCGGACCGCGCACCGGACTCCGGCGCCGTACCGGACCCGGCCCGTACCCCCGCCCGCGTCCGGGAACCCCGCACCGGGGAACCCCCCGCCCAGAAAGAAGGAGAGGACACCCATGTCACCGCGGCCCCATGACCCCGCCACCCGCCCCACCCGGCGGATCGCGCCCCCACCCGGGGCCGCCGCCGCGCGCGTGCCCGGCCCCGGCCCGCGCCGCAGAACCGTCCTGCGCACGGCGGTGGGCACCGCCGGGGCGACCGCCCTGCTCACCGCCGCCCCCCTCCGCGCGAGCGCCGCGCCCCCGCCCACCGGACCGTTCGCGGTGGCCGGGAGCCATATCGTCTGGTGGTCCCCGGAACAGGGCACGGACACCGCGGTCGTGGCCTTCGCCGCCGGGGAACTCTCGCGCTATCTGCGGCACATCACCGGCGGTGGCCCCGGCGCGTTCCCACCGCGCAGGGTGGACCGGCCCGGCCATGGAGTCGCCCTGCTGCCCCCGCCCGCGGGCCCAGGGGTGCCCGAGGCCCTGGCCGCGGAGGCCGGACGGCTGCTGACGGACCGGGGCGAGGAAGCACATACCGTCCTGGTGACCTCCCCGGGCGCGCTCACCGCGGGCAACAGCGCGCGGGCCGCCCTGTACGCCGTGTACGCGCTCCTCGAAAGGGCGGGCGTCCGCTTCTTCGCACCCGCCCTCCCCGGGTACGGGGGCGGCGGCGAGCACGTGCCGCGCGACACCGCCCTCACCCTGCCCGCCACGGCCCTGCTGGAGGAACCCGCCTGGGCCTGGCGGCGCAAATACGTGGAGGAGGGCACCAGCCACACCCCCGAAGGACTCGTCCACCTCCTGGACTGGATGGCCAAGAACCGGCTCAACACCCTCGTCCACCCCTACGACTACAACCACTGGGGGCACATCACCTGGGACCGGGTCCGCGCCACCGCCGCCCCCGAGGCCGCCCGGCGCGGCATCCTCGTCGAGGTCGGCGGACACGGATACGAGAGCTTCCTCCCCCCGGAACGCCACCCGGCCTTCTACACGAGCGGCGCCAACGTCTTCGACGTCCACGACCCCGCCGCCCTCGACACCTATGTCAGGGCCGTCACCGCCTACCTCACCGAGCGCCCCGAGATCGCCGTCTTCGACTGCTGGCCCCCCGACTCGGCGACCTGGCCCGCCGCCTCCGTCGCCGCGTTCGGCTCGGTCACCGACGCCGAGGCCCATGTGGTCAACACCCTGCGCGTGGCCCTCGCCACCACCCTCCCCTCCGTCCGGGTGGAACGCGTCGCCTACGGGGCCGCCATCGCCCCGCCCACCCCCGGCCGGGGATTCCACCCCCGGGTACTGATCGACTTCGCCCCGTACGAGCGCACCTACCGCCACGCCCTCGACGACCCCGCGTCCGCCGCCAACGCGCCGCTGGCGTCGCTGCTGCGCTCCTGGGCCGCCACCGCCGAAGGCCCCCTCGCGGTCTACGACTACAACCGCCGCTACCGCTGGCGCTCCCTGCCCGTACGGCCGCTGCGCGTCCTGGCCGCCGACGCCCGCTTCTACGCGGCGCTCGGCGCCGACGGCCTCGGCTCGTACTCCGAACCCGCCGACTGGCTGCCCTTCGAGGCGGTCCATCTGTTCTCCGCCCGGCTCGCCCGCGACCCCGGCACCGACCCCGACACCTGGCTGGGGCAGTACCTCGCCGACCGGTTCGGCCCCGCCGCCCGCCACCTCGCCGACTACTACGCCAGGACCACCGCCGACCCCGACGGATTCTCCGACCCCGGGTACGCCGCCGCCGCCGAGAGCGCCTACCGGGAGGCCGCCGCCGCGCTCGACCGGGCCCTGGCCGTCCTCGCCGGCCGCCCCGAGCACCTCCTCGTGGCCCGGCTCCGCTCCCATCTGGAACTCGCCCTGGCCGATGTCGCGATCTCCACGGCCGCCACGGCCGGGGCCCGCGCCACCGCCAGGGCCACCTACCGGACCCTCCTGGAGGAACGCCGCTTCCAGGGCCTGGTGCTCCAGGACATCCGCGCCGTACAGCGCTGGGGCGGCACCCTCGCCCACCGGGACGGGCACCCGCTCTACCGGCTCCCCGCCCACGCCTCCCTCGTCACCGACCGGCTCACGGTGGCCCGGGGCGGCTCCACCACCGTACGGCTGCGCGCCCAGGACATCGACTGGCGCGGCCACACGGTCACCTGGACCGCCGCCTTCCCCCCGGGCCTGACCCCGTCGGCCACCTCGGGAACCCTCACCCCGGCGGGCCCCGCGGACGGCACCCAGCGCCTGACCCTGACCGCGTCCCCGTCCCTGGCCACCGGAGCCCACCAGGCGGTCTTCACCTTCGTCTGCGACGGCGGTCTCCCCCTGCCCCCGGCGCGGCTCACGGTCACGGTCGGCACGGCAGGTGGTTCCGCCGCCCGGACCGGGGAGGAAGCCCCCATGCCATGATCGGGGAACCCGCCCCCGGTCGTCCGTGGTCCAGCACTTCAGCACTGGGGGTTTCATGTGGTCGTGGATGTCCACCGAGAACGTGGCGGCAGCCGACAGAGCCGACTGGTACCACGATGTGATCTCCCGGACGGTGGCTCCCCACGAGCTGACCGTGACGGACCCCTCGGCGTTCCGGGCGCGTTCCGGCGGGATGAGCCTGGGGCGGATCGGGGTGTCGCGCCACTTCCACACGGAGCACAGCTCCCGGCGCACACCGAGGCTGATCCGGCAGGGCGACCCGGAACACTTCGTGCTGGGTGTGATCACCCACGGGGCGAAGAAGATCTCCCAGCACCGCACCGACACCGTGCTCGGTACGGGCGACGGTGTCCTCTTCGACACCTCGCACCCCTACGCCGTGGGAACCCCCGGGACCGGGAGTTCGGGAATGACCTTCCTCCACATACCGCGGACGCTGCTGTCCTTCCACGCCCCCCGGCTCGACACCGTGCTGCCCCAGCGGTTTCCCACCGGTCACGGGCTGGCCGCCATCCTCCGGCACTTCATCGACTCCCTGCACACCCACACCGCGGAATGCACGCCCCAGGAACGCCGGATTCTGGACCGGACGGCCCTGGACCTGGTCACCGGCTTCGTGGCCGAGCAGACGGACACCTGGGCCGGTGCCCCCGCCGACACCCCCCAGCGCGTCCTCCTGCACCGCGTCGACGCCTTCATCGACGACCACCTCGGCGATCCCCGGCTGGACCCCCGGGCCGTCGCCGACCACCACCACATCTCGCTGCGCACGCTCCAGGCGCTGTTCCGCACCCGGGAGGAAGGCATCGCCGCCTCCATCAAGCGCCGCCGGTTGGACCGCTGCCGGGCCGACCTGTCCGCCCCCGGCCAGGCCGGTGTGCCCATCGGCGTCATCGCCGCGCGCTGGGGCTTCGGCCGCCCGGCGGGCTTCAGCCGGGCCTTCCGCGACACCTACGGCATCTCCCCCCAGGAATACCGGAATCAGCAGGCCGCAGAAGGTGCGCGCAGGGCCAACCAGGTCTGCGCTCCTGGCCAACCCGGCGGGTCCCGGGGTGCATAGGCTCTCGATGAGACGCCCTACCGAACAGGGAGGAGCGGGCAGCCCGGACATCCAGGACCAGCCGCCGGCCCCCACCGTTCTCCGTGGAGACCGGCGTTCGGTACGGCGATACGCAGGAGCAGCGCCACCGCGCCCGACCGCGTCGCGGAACCTCTTCGGAAGGATGACCGACCATGCGCATCAAAGCCCTGGCCATCGCCGCCATGGCCGCCGGTACTCTCGCCACGGCCGCCGCACCGGCCTCCGCCGTGGCCAACTGGCAGCCGGTGGACACCACACCGACCTGGGAATGCAGCAGAGAACGTGTCCACCAGGTATCCAACAACATCAAGTTCAAGGTCTGCACCATACGCAATGCCAACAACGACGCCCAGGGCGTCCTGGTCGTCCAGCATTCGGGAACCGCCCCGGCCGTCATCTCGGGCGAGGTCGTGACCAATTTCGGCAGCAACACCGCCTGCGCCGGCTCGCAGCTCAACGCGGGTTTCACCCGAGGGTGCTTCGCCCCCACCGTCCATGTCGGCTCCGGGGGCACCCTCGCCATCAACGCGAGGCTGCGCGTCAACGGTGTGGACCAGTGGTACATCTGACCCCCTGAACGCCTGCGGAACCGGCAGGGCCCCCGCCGCGCGGCGGGGGCCCGTCGGCCCGGGGCGGACGTCCCGGTCAGTAGCCGAACTTCCAGCGCTGGAAGCCGCCTCCGTTCCTCGTGTACGCGTAGACGTTTCCGTTGCGGTCGCTGTCGATCGTGTCGGGCCCGCCGATCGGGCCGCCCCGGCTGACGAAGGTGACGTTGTCCCAGCCCGCGCCGTACGCGAACCACTGCTGAGCGGTGACGGTGGCGCTACAGGGCACGGTGGTGATGTTCGCCGGGTAGCGGAAGGCGGCGCAGCGGTTGGTGGCCACGTTCCTGAGACCGACGATGTCGGCGCTCGGGTCCTTGCCGCGGAGCAGGGGCTCCCACACCTGGTGCGCGTTGCTGCCGACCGGCAAGCTACAGGGCAGCGTGTAGACATCGCCCTGGGCGTTGCTGTCCAGGCAGCGCCCGGTCTCCCAGTTGCGCAGGACGTTGGTGCCGACATAGGCCGCCGTCCGCACACCGTCCTGGCGGGCCGCCGCGGACGCCCCGGCGGTGGGCTGCGATCCCGCGTGGGCCGCGGGGGCCGCCAGGACTCCGCTGACGGTCGCGACGAGCGCCGCGCCCGTGAACAGTGCCCGCTTCGCAGTTCGTATGGCTTTCACTGCCGTCCTTTCCGGAACCGCACGGTCGTGTCCTCCTCGGTCGAGGACGGCGGCCCGTTCCGCCGGGCCGCCGCTGAACAGCTTCGATCCACGGCCACGGCCCATCCAGGGACCGCCGGTCCCTGGATAACCACCGATCGGGGGGCGGCGGGGCCGTACGGTGGTGCCCATGGACAAGCACGGGCTGGCGGCCTTCCTGCGCAACAAGCGTGAGCAGACCCGACCGGAGGACGTGGGGGTGCCGCGCGGGCCGCGGCGCCGCACCCCGGGGCTGCGCCGGGAAGAGGTCGCCGAACTCGCCCATATCTCCATCGACCACTACAACCGCCTCGAACAAGCCCGTGGACGCAACCCCTCACCCCAGGTCCTCCAGGCCATCGCCCACGCACTGCGCCTGTCCGACCAGGAGCGGTCCCATCTGTTCTCCCTCGCCGGGGAGCGGGAGGACGACCGGAGCCGTCTGCCGTCCCGCGCGGTGGCCCCCGCCACCGCCCTTCTGCTGGACCGCCTCACCGACACCCCCGCCCTGGTGGTGGACAACACCTGCCGTGTCGTGGCCTGGAACCGGCTGGCCGGCACCCTGTTCGGCGACTTCTCCGCCCTGCCGACGACGGACCGCAGCCTGCTGCGCGGCATCTTCCTGAGCCCGGACTCGGAGCGCGGCCCGCACGGGCTCTCCGACCCCCGGGGCCTGATGGCCGGTGCCGTCGGCTATCTGAGGGTGGCCACCACCCGCTACCCGGACAGCGCCGAACTGCACGGACTCATCGCCGAACTCCGCGCGGACAGCCCGGCCTTCGCCGAGCTGTGGGACTCGTACCAGCTCCATGTCGACCACCACGCCCGTGAGGTGTTCCGCCATCCGCAGATAGGCGAGATCGAACTGGACTTCGACGTCCTCACGGTGCCCGACCGCGATCAGCAAATGGTGATCTTCACGGCCGAACCGGGCTCCAGCGCCTACCGGAACCTCCAGCTCCTCAACGTCGTCGACACCCAGGACGGATAGCGGTACACCTTGTGGTGGCCGGTGGCCGGTGGCCGGTTCTGGTGCCCGCCCGGCGTGGCCTACCCGTCGTCGACGACCTCGTACTCGCGCATCATCTCGTGGTCCTCGTGGTCGAGGATGTGACAGTGCCAGACGAAGACCCCGGGCTTGTCGAAGACGGCCCGGAGCCGGGTGACCTCTCCCGGCAGGGCGCGGACGGTGTCCTTGGGCCCGTTCTCGTCGGCTCCGGGGGGCCGCCGACTGCCCGTGGCGATGTCCGAGAGCGCCCCGGTGACGGGGTCCTGGACGGCGGTGAAGGGCGCCCGGTCGAGGATCTGGAACTGCACCAGATGCAGATGGACCGGGTGGGCGTCGTCGGTGGTGTTGTAGAACTCCCAGATCTCCGTGGAGTGCAGGGCGGGCGTCTCGGTGACCGGTTCCATCCACTCCAGCATGCCCCGTTCGACCGTCCCCAGCATCGGCTTGGGCCGGTCGTAGCGGTCCATGTGCTCGGTGAGCACCAGCCGCCGGGTCCGCGCCGGAGCGCCCCCGGCCCGGAAGGGCGTCTCGCGCAGCGTCCGGGGCGGTACGGCTTCGGGCACCCGGCGGTCATAGGGCAGGGAGACCCGGAACCGCAGGACCCGGTCGGCGGGCGGAGCCACCGGGTCGCCGTCAGGGAAGGGGACGGGGGCGTCATTGGTGAGGTCGATGAGAGCCCCCTCGTGCCCCCGGAAGTCGACGATCAGATCGGCCCGTTCACCGGGCGCGAGGAGCAACGGGCGGTCCAGCGCGGCCGGGCGGTCCAGGAATCCGCCGTCGGCACCGATCTGGGTGACGGGAACCGGCCGGACCCCGTGGGCCGACAGCCGGTAGAAGCGCGAGTTCGACGCGTTGAGCAGGCGCAGCCGGTACCGGCGCGGCTCCACGTCCAGGACCGGCCAGGCCGCGCCGTTGACCACGATCACCGAACCGAAGAACTCCGGCAGCACCGAGGGCCCGCCGGGCCAGTCGGGCGCCGCGGCGGGGGCGTCGGGAAAGGCGAGGGAGCCGTCGGGGCGGAGGTCGCGGTCCTGGATCGCCAGCTCCACCTCGTACGGCCCGGACGGGAGCGCGCCCCGCTCGATGAGGCTCAGTTCGCGGTCGTCCCGCAGGAGGTAGAAGCCCGCCAGACCCGCGTAGACGTTGAGACGGGTGAGGCCCAGGGTGTGGTCGTGGTACCAGAGGGTGGCGGCTTCCTGGCTGTTGTCGTACGTCGGCCGGGTCCCGGTGAAACGGGGGCCCCTCGCGCCGCCCGGGGTGTACCAGGCGTCGGGGTGGCCGTCGCTCCCGGCGTCGCTGTGGCCGCCGTGGAGATGGACGATCGTGGGAACGCCGTCGTGCTCGATGCTCCGGCCGGTGCCGCTGAACGCCCAGTGGACGGTGGTGTCCAGGGGCAGCAGATGCCGGAACGGCAGCGCGTTGCGCCAGCGCACCCGTACCGGACGGCCGGAGCGGGCCACGAGCGTGGGGCCGGGCCAGGACGGGCGCGCCCCGGCCGGACCGCCGACGGCCCCGAACCCCCACACGGGTGTCCGCAGCCCGAGCCCGGCACCGACGACGTCCTGCGTGACCGGCGCCATCACCAGGGTCCGGCTCCCGCCGTCGGACAGATCGATCCGGGAGGGCCGGGGGAGCGGGGTGACGAAGCGGGGGACGGCCCGGGCGTCCGCGATGGGGGCGAGGTAGCGCGGGTCGCGGACGGCGGGGAGCCCGCCGGGCGGAGCGGCAGCCGCCGTCTGCCCGCCGCCGGACAGCAGTACCGTCCCGGCACCGAGCGGCACCGCGGATAAGAAAGACCTTCTGCGCATGTCCCCACCCTCTCCCGGGTCGCGCCGGGGGCGATACGCACCACGCCGCCCCCGCCCGCGAAGAGAGTACGTGTTCCACCCCTTCGCGGGGTCGCGCCCGGACCCCGCACCGGGACACGGCACCGGGCCCGCCGGGACGCGCGGACGGCCCCCGGCCCGCGGCCCGGTGTGGAACGGCGCAGGTCCGGGCCGGGGGCGGCGGTCAACGGCGAGGCGACCACGCCGATCCGGCCGGGTCGGTCCACGGCCGGGGTCCGCTGCCCGTCCGTTCCGGAGAGTGGAACGGACGGCCGTCGCGCGGTGCCCGCGCGGGGCGCGGAGGCCGCCCCGGACGGCGGGACGGTGAGCCTGCTCGGTGCGGGTGCGGGTGCGGGTGCGGGTGCGGGTGCGGGTGCTGGCGCGAGGGCGGGTGCGGGGAGGGCCGCGCCGCCGGTGCCCCGGCACACCGGTGCCCGGTACACCGACGCCTCGGCGCCTCGGTGTCAGAAAAACTTCTCCGAATCCCGTACAACCCTTCAGCCCCAGTAGTGGTCTTGTGTTCGCCGACCGCCTGGAGTGGGCCCGCGAACATTCCCGGGTGAACAGGGCGGAACGCGACCCCATTGACGTGAGGAGGCCGGGAACCGGCCTCCCGCATGCCGCAGGAGAAGCCCGCATGCAGAAGAAGTTCCGTACGGCCCTGGCCACCGCCACCGCGGTCGCACTGACCGGTGGTGGCCTGGTGGCGATCTCCGCGAGCCCCGCGTCGGCGGCAGGCTCCGGTCTGCACGCCGACTTCAACGGCGACGGCTACACCGATATCGCCGTCGCCGCGTCCGGTGCCACCGTCGCCGGGAAGCCCGGGGCCGGGCAGATCGTCGTCCACTACGGCTCCGCCCAGGGCATCAGCGCCACCAAGCGCGCCCTGATCAGCCAGGACTCACCCGGTGTCCCGGGCGCCGCCGAGGCCGACGACTGGTTCGGAGCCGCCAGCGGCTTCGGCGACTTCAACAAGGACGGCTACGCGGACCTCGCCGTCGGGTCCTACGGCGAGGACATCGGCAGCGACAAGGACGGCGGCAGCGCCGTCATCCTCTGGGGCTCGGCCAAGGGCCTGGACGGGGGCACGGCCATCAAGGACCCCGCGCCGGGCAAGCACGACAACTTCGGCAAGTCCATCGAGACGGCCGACTTCGACGGCGACGGCAGAATCGATATCGCCCTCGGCTCCGACGGCGCCACCGTCGACCGCTACCGGGGCGGCTTCACCAGATCGGGCGGCACCGGCGGCTACGACGGCGTCGGCCTGCCGGTGTACACCGGCAAGTACAACGGCGTCCGCTACCTCACCTCCGGCGATGTGAACGGCGACGGTATCGCCGACCTGATCGCCAACGCCTACAGCACCGCCACCGACTTCAACGCCAACTACTGGGTGCGCGGCACCCGCAGCGGCAATCTGAACGGTGCCGGTGCCGGACTGCTGCCCGCGGGCACCATCACCGCCGTCGGCAAGCTCAACCGCGATAAGTACGCCGATATCGTTATCGGTCTGGAGTGGGACCCCAGCAAGGACTCGGCCGCCGCGGGCCAGCCCACCGCCAAGGGCGGCAAGGTCCTCGTGGTCAACGGCAGCGCGAACGGCCCCGTCCGCGGTGTCTCCCACTCCTTCACCCAGGACACCCCCGGTGTCCCCGGAGTCTCGGAGCAGGGGGACTACTTCGGCGGTGAGCTGGGCCTCGGCGACATCAACGGCGACGGCCACCTCGACCTGGCGATCGGCGCGTACGGTGAGAGGGTCGGCACCTCCCCGTACGCGGCGGGCTCCGTCACCGTGCTCTACGGGACGGCGAACGGTCTCACCACCGCCGGGGCGCAGTCCTTCTCCCAGGAGACCCCCGGAGTGCCCGGCGCGACCGAGAAGGAGGACTACTTCGGCAGCGATGTCAGCCTCGCCGACCTGAACCGCGACGGAAAGGGCGATCTGACCATCGGCGCCAACGGCGAGAACGGCTACGACGGCCTGGTCACCGTGCTCCGTTCCGACGGCAGGAAGATCACCGCCGCCGGAGCGCGCACGCTCTCCCCGGCCGAGGTCGGCATCTCCACCGCCGGTTCCCCGGGCTACGGCATGAACTTCACCGACTGACCCGGCGGGGCGCACCCGCGCTCGCGCGGGACATGCCCGGCCGGTATCGCCGTGGAAGGCCCCGAACGGAGCGTTCGGGGCCTTTTCCTTCGCTCCCCGCCGTTCCCTTTCCCCCGGCGGCCAGCGCTGCCGCCCACGACGCCGTGGCGCGCGATCCCCACCGGCCACCGGGCGGGCCGGGCGGTCCCGGCGGGGGAACAACACGACGGACAGATCTTTCTGACGGGATCCTCATATCGCCGCGCCACGATCCAACCAAGCCGGGCGCCCGGTGCTCCACCGTGCGCCACTCCATTCGTTCCGGCGTTCCTGGCGTTCCTGACGTTCCGACGGCAGCAGCGGTACGTCGGAGAGAGAGGGATTCATGCCGAACCCCACTGCCCACCGCCCCCTCCCGACCGCGCGGGACGGCGTTCCCGCCCGGTCGACGGGTCCGAGGAGGAACGCCCCGCGTCTCGCGGGCGCTCTCGCCGCCGCCACCGCCCTGGTGCTCCTCTCCCTGCCCGCCGCCATGGCGGCCCCGACAGCCCCGACAGCCACAGGACCCACGGACACGCGGCCCGCCCGGGGTGCCGCCTCCGCCGTGGTGCACCCGCTCGCCCCGTCCGCCGCCGACGAGCAGGCGGTACGGGAGTACTGGACGCCGGAGCGGATGGCGGCCGTCCTCTCCGAGCCCCCGTCGGACCGGCCCCCCGCCGACGGCCCCGACGGAGCGGCCTGGCAGGGATCAGCCGCGCTCTCCGCGTCCGTCGGCCGTCTCTTCTTCACCGACCGCGACGGCGAGGACTCCAGTTGCACGGCCACCCTGGTCGCCGCAGGCAACCGCGGCACCGTCGTGACCGCCGCCCACTGCACCCTCGGACACGACCTCCTCGGCGAGAACGCCCGCTGGCACACGAACCAGCTCTTCGTCCCCGGCTACCGCGATGCCACGGCCCCCCACGGCACGTTCGCGGTCCGGCTCGCGTCCGTCCACCCCGAGTGGGTCAGGAGCGGCGAGAACAGCCCGTACGACCAGGCGTTCCTGGCACTCGGCCGCAACGCCGCCGGGCTGCGCGCGGCCGACGCCGCCGGGTCCGTCCAGCGCCTCGGGTACGACCGGCCGGGAGGCCGCCAGGTCCAGCAGTTCGGCTATCCCCGTGCCGCCGCCTACAAGGAGGAGCACCGGGGGCGGCCCGAGTTCACCGGCAAACGGCTCGCCCACTGCTGGGGCACGGCCAGGGAGTTCCTCGGATGGGGCGAGGTGCCCCGGAGCGAGGACCAGTGGGGTGTCCGGTGCGACATGGGCGGCGGCTCCAGCGGTGGGCCCCGGATGGCCGGATTCGACGCGTCGACGGGGAAGGGCACCGTCGTCGGTGTCAACTCCTCGGGAGCGCGCATGACCGCGAACGGCCTGCACTGCGAGCCGCCCGCGGCGGGCTGCCACCGATATCTGGTCGGGCCGCAGCTCACCGCACGGATCACGCACCCGCTGTTCCGGGCGGTCCAGGACTCCTGACCCGCGCCCCGACGCCCGCCCGGCCGGGGTGCGGACGACCGGTCTTCGGCTCGACGCGGACACCGGGCGGGGCGTCCGGATCATCGTGTGTGTCCACCGTGTCCCGCGGCCGTGCCGGAGGCGAGCGGGTCCCACCCGGAGGACATCAGGTCGGCGAGGTCCTGAAGTCCGCTGATGGCCGGCTGGTAGCGGCCGGTGGTCCGCTCCCACTCGTTGTCGCCCCGGACCAGGTCGTGCAGGCCCTCCACGAACCGGCGCACCGCCTCGCGGCCCGCGCCGTCGAGCAGGCAGTCCACGTCCGTGACGGCGCGTTCGACGTCGAGGAAGCGGGCGACCCGTTCCGCCGTCAGGGCGCGCGCCCGCTCGATGGCCTCCGGGCGGTCCAGCCCCTCGTGGTTCTCCAGGACCAGCAGCAGATTGTTGCTCAGATCGCCGTCCGCCTCCTCCTTCTCCGCGGAGCAGAGGTCGTTGGAGATTCCGATCATCTCGGAGGTCAGCGTCCGCAGCTCGACGAGGACGGGGTGGTGCCAGACCATGGCCGGAACCTCGAAGCCCCCGGTCCGCTCGATCAGATCCATGATCACGTGTGACGAGGTCGCGTATCCCCGCTGGCGCACGCAGTAAGCGGCGTCCACGGTCCGCCCGTGGTACCGGGGAACCGATTCCGCGGTGTGCGCGGCGAGATAGCCCGTCCAGTTGTGACGGGCACGGGTGCGCCAGAACGGGCTCATGCCCGTGCAACTCCGCCGCCACAGGTCCCCCAGCGCCCGGCCCACCGGGGACGAGGCGACCGGGCCGGGCTCCGGCACCCCGTACAGGACCTCGGCCAGCCCGGCGCAGACACCGGCCGTGCGGCGGGGGTCGCGGCCGAGCGCGCCGTCGAACTGGTCGTCGAACGGGGCGAAGTACCAGACCATCAGGTCCGTGGCGAGTTCAAGGCCCTCCTGGGTGGCACGCGGGAAGAAGTAGCCCGCCAACTCGTCGAGCTGCCAGGTCACAAAGGTCTCGGCGGTCAGCCCCCGCCGGTCCGCCAGCCCCTGGGCGGCCAGCCAGCCGAGGCAGTGCTCCCGGGCCCCGGCCACACCGGGGTGCTTCCGCAGCGGCCACGGAAGATCGAACACAACATCCTGCGGCATCCCAGCCCCTCCCGGCGTACGGTGGACGGTCCTGTACGCCCCACCCATGTACCCATCTCTGAGCCACCCCACCAGTCCCACAGCACACACGGCTTGAACCGGTCCCCGACGCCCTCGGACGACACGGCCCGCCGCCGGGGCGGCCATCGCGGGACGCGCGTTCCGCTCGTATGTCCGTGATCCGTACGCATGTGTCACAGAACGTCGACAGGGCCAACCGAACCCCCCGGCCTCCCTGTCCTGTGGTGCGGACGGACAGACTCCGTCCGCCGTCCGCACCGACCGAGGAGAGACCCACCGTGCCCAAGACCTCAGCTCCCGCGATCCGCCGTCTCCGTGGCCGGGCCACGGGACTCGCCGTGGCGGGCACGGCCCTCGCCCTCCTCGCCCCCCTCCCGGCGAGCGCGGCACCAGCCCAGGCACCCGCCTTCCCCGCCGACCACGTCTCCGTCCTGTCGTACACCGCCAAGGAGCGCCGCGCCGCCCTCGCCCACTGGACCCCCGCCCGGATCAAGGCCGTGGGCAAGTCCGTGGACCTCGGCCCCACCGGGCCGAAGACCAAGCCCTGGCGGGGCACCCCGCTGAAGACCGTCGGGCGCCTCTTCTTCGTCAACGCGAACGGCGCCGACACCTGGTGCTCCGGCACCGCCGTGAACAGCGCCAACAAGTCCGTCGTCATGACCGCCGCCCACTGTGTGCGCCGGGGCTCCTCCCCCTACAACACCCACATGGACATGGTGTTCGTCCCCGGCTACAGCAAGGGCGCGCAGCCGCACGGCGCGTTCGCGGTCCGCGCCGCCATGACCCCGCGGAGCTGGGAGAACGACTCCGTCAACGACATCGCCGCCCTCACCCTCGACACCGGCGCCACAGGCCGCAGGCTCACCGACGTCGTGGGCGGCCACCCCATCGCCTTCAACCGCCCCGTCGGCGGCACGATCACCGCACTCGGCTACCCCGCCAGCAACCCCCAGCTCGGCGAGGAACTCCTCCACTGCACCGGCACGGCGAAGAAGGAGCACGGGTTGCAGGCCATCCCCTGCGACATGACCGGCGGTTCCAGCGGCGGCCCCTGGTTCGCCGGTCTCGACCCCGCCACCGGCACGGGCACCCTGGTCTCCGTCAACAGCGCGGGGGACGCCTTCCAGGCGACCAAGATGTACGGGGAACTGCTGAAGACCATGGCCAAGAAGGTGTACGACCGCGCCCAGCGCGCCTGACACCGGCTCCGGTCCGCCGCTCCCGGAGCCATCGGTCCACGGCCGCCGAGGACGGGCCGGGACAGGGGAGCGGCGGGGAACCGCGCCGGGCGGGGCCGGTCACCAGGTGACCGGCAGCGCGAGCAGCCCGCCGGTCAACTGACTGTCCCGCCAGCGCAGATCCTGCTCCGGCACCGCCAGGCGCAGCCCGGGGAAGCGGCGGAACAGCAGGTCGAACACGACCTGGAGTTCCAGCCGGGCGAGGGCGGCCCCGACGCAGAGATGGGGTCCGGCGCCGAAGGCGGTGTGCGGGGCCTGGTCGCGGTGGATGTCGAACCGGTGGGGCTCCGGGTAGACCGCCGCGTCCAGGCAGGCCGGGCCGTTGGCGAACAGGACCAGATCACCGGCGCCGATCCGGCCGCTCCCGGTGTCGACGTCGACGACCGCCCACCGCCACACCAGGCCCAGGTCCGGCTGGCTGATCCGCAGCAGTTCCTCCACCGTCGCCGCGAGCAGCCGGGGGCCGCTCAGCATCGCCCGGCGCTGATCGGGGCGGGCGATCAGATACCGCACCCCGGTCCCGATCCGCGTCACCGTGGTCACATGACCGGCGAAGAGCAGCGCGACCGACCACAGCACCGCGAGGTCCTCGTCGATGTGCCCGTCGGCCCGGGCCCGGACCAGATCGGTGAGGACGTCGTCGGCGGGTTCGGCGCGTTTGCGTTCCATCAGCGCGCGCATGTAGTCGTTCAGCCGGAGCAGCGCCTCCCCGACGCGTTCCGGCTCGGACAGGTACACCACGTCCCCGGTCCAGCGCTGGAAGTCCTCGCGGTCGGCGAACGGCACGCCGAGGACTTCGCAGACCACCTCGACGGGCAGCGGCTCGGCGAGCAGGGCGTGCAGGTCCGCCGGAGCGCCCGCGGCCTCCAGCCGGTCGAGCCGCCTGCCCACCAGGGCCTCGATCCGCGGCCTCAGCTCCCGGACGCGGCGCACCGACAGGGAGTTGGCTGTCACGCGCCGCAGCACGCGGAACTCCGTCTCCAGCCGTTCGTGGTCGGTGCCCTGCGGACCGTAGAACTGTCCGGTCGCGGAGAGGACCGGCGCGGAGGGCGGGTCGGGGTGCGCCCGGCCGAAACGGTCGTCCGACAGTATGCGGACCACGTCGTCGTGCCGTGTCACCAGCCAGGCGGGATGTCCGGCGAACGTGCGCACTCGCGCGATGCCGCCGGACACCTGGAGATCGTGGAACTCCGGTGCCGCGGTCGCCGGATCCGTCCGTTCGAACGGCAGTCGCTCGGGCAAGGCCACCAGCTCCCGTCACACGCTGTCCCAGGGGGCGGACTCATCGGTTTCCGGCAGGCCCCTGCCGCGGACGCAGCGTACACCGGCCATGGCCGCGTGGCCGCGAACCCCGGGCGCGGTGGCGTGTGCGGGAGCGGCACCCCACCGGGAACCCCCACCGGCACCCGGGCCGCCGGGGACAGCCGCTCCCGGCGGGGAGGCTCCGATCGGGCCCCTGCTGGGTAGGAGTCCGTCGATTCGCTTCCGGCAGAGAGGACCCATCCATGAACACCTCGGCGGATTTCCCGGGACTCACCTGGACGAAAAGCTCGTACAGCCTGAGCAGTTGTCTGGAGATGGCCCGTCCGGACGATGTCTCGGTCGCGGTCCGTGATTCCAAGGACAGCACCGGACCGCTGCTCCGTTTCACCGCCGGGGGATGGACGGCGTTCCGGTCGGCCATCGGTACCGGTCGGCTCTGAACCGGTGGGGCGCGGACCCGGCTGGGCACAGGCGCCGGGCGCGGACTGATCGGACCGGGTGATCCGGTCCGACGATGCGCTTGTCGCTTGTCGCTTGTCGCTTGTCGCTTGTCGCGGTCCGGACCGCGACAAGCGACAGCCGGTGCGGTGCGCCGTGGATCACCCCACCGGGGCGTGGAGGCGGTCCAGCAGGGCGAGCAGATCGGTCCGTCCGCCGTTCCCGGTGGCGGCGACGGGCCCGGGGTCGTCCCAGTAGGCGGAGGTGGGACGCCCGAGGCGGTCGGTCAGCCAGACGGGACCGGCGGGATGCGCGGACAGCACGGGAAACGTCCGGCCGGGCGCGAGCGCCGCGAGCAGCCGCAGGACCTCGGCCCGCAGCGGGAGTTCCTTGTACTCGTCGGCGCAGACGACCAGGCGGCGTCCGCCCCGGTGCACACCCGCGCCGCGCAGCACCTCGACCGCGTAGCTGGCGTCGTTCAGCGCGGTGGCGTCGGCGGGCGGCACGGTGCGCAGGACGGCCCGCCACACGGGGTCGCCGTCGCGGTCCAGCAGGCGCAGCAGATCGTCGTGGCGGGGCGCCGTGCGGCCGAGGACCGCCTGCCGGTAGTGCCGTCCCAGGGCGTCGAGGCCACGGGTGGGACAGACGATCTCCGCGGTACGGCCGACGGCGGCGAGCCCGGCGCCGAGCCGGGACCGGAAGATCCGGACGAGCCGTGCGTGCCGGGCGTCCACCAGGTCCAGCCAGCGCAGCATGAGCGCCGGGGGGACCAGGCCGTGGGCGAAGGCGTCGGCGAGATAGCCGTAGTACTGCACCCGGGGTATGTCGACGGTGACGGTCAGCGGCACCCGGCGCGGCAGGGCGGCGGCGATCCCGGCGACGGTGCGGGAGGTGGTGAGGATCGTCTGGTACTCGTACAGCGAGAGGCGGTCGTCGGCCTCGATGGCCCGCACGGGTGTGGTGGGGCCGGTGTCGGAGCGGCGCAGCACGGGTACGGTACGGCCGTCGGTGTCCCGCACACGCAGGACTCCGTGCGCGAAGAGGCACACGCCCGTGTTGACATGGACCCCATCGAGTTCGGCCGCCGTGCCGCGCAGGTCCCGTACTCCGTGCAGGTTCAGATACTGGGGCCCACCGCCCATCCGGGCCTCGACGAAGACCTCCTCGTTGCCGGGACCGGTCCTCCGGCACAGCGCCCGGCTCCCCACGAGCGCCGCCCCGGCCCCGAGGAAGCACCCGAGCGCCTCGGTCCGCCGCGCGGCCCGGTCCACCGCGCGGGGTGTGCCGGACGCCCCGGGGTCGGCCCGCCGGAGCCCGAGCACCCCGGGGAAGAGGCCCGTGACGGCGCTGTGCGCCATCGCATGCTGGCGCAACAGCGGCAGTCCGTCCGGCCCTTCGCCCGGGTGCAGGACGAAGACCGATCCGGTGGCCCCGCCGTCCGCGGCCGGGCACGGGCCGTCCGGGGGAGCGGGGAGCTGCGTGGTCATGCGCACACCACTACCCGGTGCGCGCACGCTGCCACCCAGGGCCGCGGCGAGGCGGCCGAAACCCTCTGTGCCCGCTGCCGCTTCGGACTCCTCTTCCCTTCCCCCCGTCCGTTCCGTTCCGTCTCCGCTCGCCCCGTCACCGCGGCGGGTGGTGCTGCGGGCGGTGGACGGTCAGGACGGCGATGTCGTCCTGCTGGCCGTGGTCGCCCGTGAACGTCCGGACGTCGTCGTACAGGGCTCCTGGCAGCTTGTCGGGCGCCAGGTCCGCAAGGCGCTCAAGGCGTTCGTCGACGGGGTAGAAGGTGCCGTCCGCCGCGCGGGCCTCCATGAGACCGTCGGTGCTCAGCACCAGGGTCGTCCCGGGAGGGAACGGGAACGAGCCGACCCGGGCGGGCTCGTCGGCGAGCGCGGTGAGCCCGAGGGGGACCCCGGTGGGGAGCGACGGGCTGGTCACTGAACCGGCGCGCAGCAGATGCGGGGGAAGGTGGCCGCAGTTGACCGCCTGGACCTCGTCGGGCCCGCCGATGGTGACGACGAGGGCGGTCACGAACCGTTCGTCCTCCCCTGCCCGCTCGGCGTAGAGGTTCTGCCCGGTGACGGCCGCGTCCAGAGCGGCGACGACCGCGGTCAGCCCGGCCTCACGGCGCGCTGCCGTGCGGAAGGCGCCGATGACGGCGAACGCGGCGCCGACCGCGGCCAGCCCCTTGCCCTGGACATCGCCGATCAGGATGCGGGTTCCCCAGGGGGACTCGACGACGTCGTACACGTCGCCGCCCACGAGCCGGTCCTCGTGCAGCGGCTCGTACACGCCGTTCACCAGTACATCAGCGGTGAGAAGGGGAAAAGGGCGCAGAAACTGCCGCTGCATCGCGCCGGCCACGGAACGCAGCCGCAGCATCTCGTTCTCCCGCGCGATACGACGGTGGCAGGCGTACACCGACGCCGTGCCCAGGCACCCGGTCAGCACCAGCACCAGCACCCGGTCGAGCGGCGAGCCGCCACCGTCCACCCAGACGAGCGCGATACCGGCGACGACGAGCGTCGTCCACACGCAGACGGCGATCGTCTGACGCACGGTGCACAGCGCAGAGGAGGCCGCGGGCAGGAACACCATGAACCCGATGAGCCACACCAGCGAATGGGCCAGTCCGCCGACGACCACCACCAGGACCGTCACCGCGGCCACGCTGATCAGCAGCCGACCGCTGCTCGGGGGCCCGCCGGGTGCGACGTCCCGACCTGACGGAGTGTGACGAGTGAGCAGCACGGGATCTCCCGGTCGGCGGCCCGCCCCGGCCGCCGGGCGACTGCCGCGGCGGAGGCTCAACGGAGACCTTGGCAGCGATCCTAACAGGGCCTATGCGTTGAATTCGGGCATTTCCTGGCCTCGGGGTGTGGCGCCCGCCCCGCCGGTCCCTGAAGGCGCGCACGGCCTGTACGGTACCGCCGGAGCGGCCGTCCCGTGCGGGAGCTTCTGGAAGGGAGAGGGAATGGGGGACCACAGTCGTCACCAAGACGAAGAAGGGCAAGGCGTATATCTCGGCCACAACAAGAGCCGTCTGAACAAGCCGTTCAGCCGGTTCCTGGCCGACGGGGGCAAGGGGACCAAGGCAACGATCGTCAGGGGCGGGCCGGGATGGTACTGATGACCCCGGCCCGCCTCTGGACGGCCGCCGCCGTCGCGGTCGTGGGTGCCGGTACCGCGGGCGTCCTCTGGTGGACGGCCGACGGCCCCGCGCCCTACGCCCTCCAGGACACCCCGGCCGTCACGGTGGAGGTCCGGGCAGAGAACTCCCGTTACCCGGACACCCAGGAGACCACCGAGGACGTCAGCGAACTGGTCAAGGTCTACGTCCAGCGCCTCCTCGCGGGCGACGCGGGCGAACTGGCCGGGATCGGCGCGCCGTGGTTCACGGGGCGGGAGACACAGGCCGGTGAGTGGATCAGGAAGTACCAGCGATCGGCCGACGAGCCGGTACGGGCCACCGTGCGGGAGCCCGTCGTGCCCTATCTCGCGCAAGTGGAACTCCGTTTCGACGGAGGCGGTGAACAGGTGGTCGAACTCACCCGCGGGGACGGCACCTGGTGGGTGGTCATGGGGGACGGTGACCCCGTCAAGCCCTGACGGCTCCTGACCCGGCCGCAGTGCTCCTCCCGCTGCGCCATGGGCCCGCCGGCGGCCCATGACCGGAGCAATGTGTTTCGCCCCGTCGCTCAGCGGCGGGGCGAAACCGCTTTCCGGGCGAGCTGGTTGACCACCTGGGCGCCGCACGTGAACAGGCGGGACCGCCCGTACGTATGGGTGTGTGGCCGGTGCGGCCCGGACACAAGGGGCGGGAATGACGGAAACGGTGTTGGCGGCGGACGAGACGGTGCTGGGGGTCGTCGATGTGGCATGGGGGAACATCACCGAGGGGGGAAAGGTCATCGGCACCGAGCACCTCCTCACGGGAATCGCGGAGCTGGCGGAGGAGACCACGGCCGGAAGAGCCCTGTACGCCGCCGGCGCGACCGAGACCGCGCAGCTCGCGGTGGTACGCGAGCGGGAGCGCGGTCACGGCCCCCGGGCCGTCACCGCGGCTGTCGGCTGGCTCAGCGGCGACGGGCGCGACACCGGGGCGGACGTCGCCCAGGTCCTGACCGGCCAGGCGGAGCCCGGCCGTCCGCTGTCCGGCGCCGCCGTACGGGCCTTCACCGCCGCGCGGGAACTCGCCGGGCGGGACGGCGGCGCCGAGTTCACCGCGGGCCATCTGCTGCGGGCCCTGCTCACCGACGGAGCGAACCGGGCGACGGAGACCCTGGCCGGCTGCGGCATCACCCCCGGGCAGGTCCTTGCCCGCCTCGACGCACGCGACTACGAGCCTGCGGAGGACGGCCTCGACCGGGCCCTGTGGCCGACACGCGACGTCCTTCTCGGCCGCCCCGTCCAGGGCGACGTCCCCTTTCTGTGGCGGCAGGTCTTCACCCTCACCCGAGGAGTCAATCTCGCCACCGCCCCGGTCGTCTGGACCGCCTGGGACGCCCGCGAACAGGCCCGCGCGCTGGGCCACAGACGCGGCACCGAGCACATCCTCCTCGCGCTCCTCGCGACCTACGAGGCAGGCCGTGTCCATCCGCACCTGGCGGGTGAGGGAGGCCTCACACCCGAGGAACGCCTGGCGGGCGGGGCCCGGCTGGCGCGGCAGGGCCTCGACCACGCGACCGTGCGGCGCGCCCTGGCACAGGCGCCCGAGCTGGGCAAGGACGACGAACACCTGGACGAGTACCTGAACGACGCGCGGAAGGCCGCGACGACCGGTCCGCTCCTGGACGCGCTCCTGCGGGGCAGGAACCGGGCCGGGCGGCTGCTGGCGTCCCTCGGCTATGTCCCCGACGCCAAGGACAAGAGCGACGACGACGGCGACGACGAGAGCGGTCTGGCCGCCGAGCTGCTCGACGCGCTCGACGCCGGATGGGTCCTGGACATCGCCCCGGTCGGCGGAAAGCAGATCAGAAAGCTGTGGAGGTTCCTGCGCGACTCCGACTGAGAACACGGCCCCGGCCCGGGGCCCGGAAACGATGCGCGCCGTGCGCGCGGACCGTGGCTGTCGCCCCGCCGCCCCGGCCCGGCCCCGCACCGGGGCCGGGCCGGGGGAGCGGGCGCGAGGCGGAGCAGCGCGCCCGCGCTGTCTGATCGCGCCTCAGCCGCCACCCCTGCCCCTGCCCCGCGTGCTCCGCCGGTCGCACGCCTGCCCCGATGTCGCAGGCGTCCCGTACTGTTCCCGGAATTCCGCCGTTCTGGGAGATCACGTGTCCGTTCGCGCCCGGCTCCGTGCCACCGTCCACACCCCCCTGTCCTCCGCGCAGGCCGGTCCGCCGAAGATCGTCGGCCCGCCGGGGCGCAGGCTGCTCGTGCAGCGGGACGACGACGGGGTCGTGGCCCAGCCCCTGGACGACTCCTGTGCCGTACGCCCTGACGCACTCGGCCGAACGTGCCGTGGCCCCCGCCCCGGTCCAGGACACGGGCGGGGGCGGTCGGCCGCTCCGCGGGGTCAGCGGGTCCGGACGAGCGGGGCCGTGCCGGACAGCGGGGCGGTGCGCTGTGTGCCGACGGGCGGGGCGCAGATGGTGTTCTTGGCCGGCAGCCTCCCGCTGACCAGGTATTCGTTGACCTTCTGGTCGGCGCAGGCGACCTTCTCGCCGGCCGCCGGGTAGACGCCGTGGCCCTCACCGCCCGCGACCTGGACCAGGACGGAGCCCTTCAGCGCCCTGTTCAGGCCCCGGGCCGAGGACAGCGGGGTCTGCGAGTCCCACTCGTTCTGCGTGATGAGCGCCTTCACCCTGTTGTCGATCCGCACCTCGGGCTCCCGGCCCCTGTCCCAGTAGGCACAGGGGGTGATGGCGGACCCCAGGTCCCCGTACAGCGGATACGCGACCCTGTCCCGGGCGACGTCCTTGCGGTACGTCTTCGGGTCGCGGGGCCAGGAGCGGGTGTCGTTGCAGACGATCGAGTAGTAGGCGCCGAGCTGGTTGTCGGTGCTCGCTCCGAAGAAGTCCGGCAGGGCCGGTCCCGGCTTGCCGGTCGCCGCCGCCGTCCTCAGCCGGGCCACCACCTTCGACGCCTCCTTCACCGTGGCGAAACGGAAGGCCGTCTTGATCCGTATGCCGTTGCCCCTCAGTTTCTCCCTGCCCATGACGACGGGCTCGCGGTCGGCGTCGGCGACCAGGCCACGGAAGGTCCTGGACACCTTGGCGGGGGTGTCGCCCAGCCGGTACGTGGAGTGGCGGGCGGCGGCCCACACCGTCCAGCGCGCGTAGGCCCGTTCCGCCTCCCCGGCCATGGCCTGGAAGGTGCCCCGCCACATCAGCGCGGGATCGGCGGCGCTGTCCAGGACCATCCGGCCCGCGTTCCCCGGGAACAGTTGGGTGTAGACCGCGCCGAGGTAGGTCCCGTACGAGTAGCCGATGTAGTTGAGCTTGCGGTCCCCCAGCACGGCCCGGACGATGTCCAGGTCCCGTGCGGTATTGGCGGTGGTGATGTGCGGGACGAGAGAGCCGGACTTCTTCCGGCACTTGTCGGCGATCTTCTTCGCGTTTGCCTCGTCCCGGGCGAAGTCGACGCCCGCGTTGGGGTCGCTCTTGCGCTCGGCGGCGGTGGTGCCGCAGGTGACAGGGGTGCTTCTGCCGACGCCCCGCGGGTCGAAGCCGATCAGGTCGTAAAGGGCGGTGACGTGCTCCGGCATCGCGAAGCCGAGAGCGAAAGGCATGCTCAGCCCGGAGCCGCCGGGGCCACCCGGGTTGAGCAGCAGGGAGCCCACCCGCTTCCCCGGGGCGGAGGTCTCGATACGGGACAGCGCGATGTCGATCTTCTTGCCGCCCGGGGCCCGGTAGTCGAGCGGGACCTTGATCGTGGCGCAGGTCTCGGCCGCCACGTCGTCCGGGCACGCCTTCCAGACCGCCTTCTGCCGGGTGTACTGATCCAGCGCGCCCTCGGCCGGGACCATCGGGGCGGGGCCGCTCCGCCCCGCGTACGCCGGTGTCGTCAGGGCCGGTGTGAGCGCCGCCAGCACGCCGACGGCCAGAGCGGGGGCGAGGGCAGACGCGACGCCTCTGCGGCGAGCAGACATGGTCAATCCTTCCGTCCGGGTCCCTCCCGGTCACCGGAGAGCTTCGCCGCACGGACAGACCCGCCGCGTCCCCCGAACGGCGCGGGCACCACCGCCGAAAGACAGGCCCACGCGCTCCGGCCAACAGGCCGAACACCCTTCGGAGGTACCACTTTTGGCGGATCGGCCTCCTTCCGACACCCGGGCGGACGGTGCTGAAACAGGGCAGAAACGGAAGAGAGCGCGAAGCCGTGCGGCCGTGCGGCGTCCTCCTTTCGTCTCGCTCCCCGTCGCTGCGGACCAGCGGCACGCCGCACCAGGGCCCCGCCCTCCCGGCATCCGTATGATCACGGCTGATCGCACGGGAAAACGGGGGGAACGCCATGAAACACACGGAGAACACCACCGGAGATGTCACGGGCCACGGCCGTTGCCCCACGCGCTTCGCGGCGGCCGGAGCATGGGCCCTCGCGCTGCTGCTGACGGGATGCTCCGGAGCCGGCGGGAGCGACAAGGACGAGAGGAACTCGACGTCCCGGCCGAGCGGATCGGCGTCCACGGCCGGTGCGGACGGCGGTGCGGACGCCGGTACGGACGGCGATACGGGCGAGCGCGCGGACAGCGGCACCGACGCGGACGCGGACGCGGACGGCGGCACGGGCGGGGGGACCGGGCCGGTCAAGGCGACCGTGCTCACCGCCGGGCAGGTCGCGGCCGTGCTGCCGCGCGAGGGCGATCTGCCCGGCTGGGGCGGCCCCACGGGCGCACCCCGGGCCGTCGACCTCCGCAAGGAGGATGCGATCCCGGTGAGCTGCGTGCGGCGGAAGGACCCGGTCTGCGCGGGCGCGCTCTTCGCGAGCAGCACCCTGTTCACCCACCGGGAGGCGGGAACGATCACCATCAGCGTGTACGCGTACGACAGCGCCTCGACCGCCACGGCCGCCGCGAGGCCCCTGCTGGACCGCTACGCCGGGGCGAACCTGCTCCCGGGCGGCATCGCCGACAGCCGACTGCCCGGACCGGTCGGCGAGACCTCGTGGGCCAAACGCGGGACGAACAAGCTGCGCTCCCAGGGCTCGGTGGTCGTGAGCAGGGTCGGCACGAACGTACTGATCGTCGAGACCGGCGGACTCGACGCGAAGATCTACACCGGAGCGGAGCTGGTGGCCCTCGGCAAGGTGATCGCCGACCGTTCCCGCCAGGCGCAGAACGGCGGGACGCCGTCCGCGAGGCTCAAGAACGACGCCCTCGGCCTCGACCACCGCAGGCCGGGGACCTCCTGACCGCCGCGGAACCACGCTCCCGGCCCGCTCGCGTCGGCCACCCCGACGCGGGGCCACGGCCGGGTCCGCGTCCGGCTCCACGCCGAACGGCAACGTCGGTCCTCAACGCCCGGTGGGGCCTTGAGGACCGACGCCGCGCCAGGACGATCCGAGCCCGGGACACCGAGCCCGGGGCGCAGAGCCCGGGCCCGGGGCCCGGCCACCGGTCACCCGTTACCGGCTGCCCGTTACCCGCTGCCGAGCGGGGCCGACAGGAGCGATCCCGTTCTCAGTACGCGGCGAACGACGAGGTCCGGTCGTTCCAGCCGTAGTCGCCGAGGCTGCGTACCAGGGTGCGGCTGGGTATCCAGAGCCTGGACCCGCCCCAGTGGATGTGCTCCCAGAGCATCTGCCCACCCGGGGTGTCGGCCACGGCCGATGACGGCCTGTCGTTCCAGTCGGTGCAGAAGGGCCAGAAATAGCACAGGCTGACCTCGGTCAGATCCGGCCACCCGTACCCGGTCGACACCGACAGCGCGCCGTCGCCGTAGTCGATGTTGTCGAAGACGAACGCGTTGTAGCCGGGTGGGGCCGCGTTCGGCGTGCTCCCGCCGCCTGGACCCCTGACCGTCGGCACGGCTTGCCCCGGCTTCAGCGCCCGCGGCTCGGCCAGTGGCCGCGCGGGCCCGTTGTTCGCTCTCACGAAGCGCTCAAAATCCTTGGCCTCGGTGAAGGTGACCAGACGCCCCCGTGGACCCTCGTCCGGAAGCGCCGCCATGTAGAGAGGACGGCCGTTGTACTGGGTGATGCTCCGCGGATCGACCGATCTGCCGTCTATCGTGAGCGGCACGCTCGGCACCTGATGCACGATCGACGGGGTGACGGGAGACGGGGCGGTGCCCGCCACGCTCGGCTGTGTACCGCCGATCACGGCGAACAGCGCGATGGCGCCGACGGCCGAGGCCCGGAATGCTCGAATACGCATATCTGCTCTCCTGGGTGAGAGAGGACGGGAACCGGCTGTCCGGCGGTCCCCCTGACAGATCCCGGCAGCTCCGATGGACCGGGTCGCCACCGCCTGGCTGCGCGCAGAAGAACGGTGCCCGGCTGCCGCCGCTCGACGATCCGCTGGAAACCCCGGATCGATCCGAACCGATACTGACGTTTCTCGCATTCGAGCGTCAATGGACGTTTCCATCGACTTTGAGACACTTATTCGAGTCTCGTCAATGATCGTCGCTTCAGACCCGATTGATGGTGCTGTCGGTGAGTTCGGAACCTGATGCGATCTCACCCTCCGCCCCTGCTGATTCCGCCCGGTGCCGGACAGCCTCGGCCGACCTGCGCGAAGGCCATGCGCCGGCCGGACGGGGAGGTTGTCAGTGCGGTGGGCGAGTATGTCGCCGTGAACACCTTTGAGCACTTGATCGAACGAGTCGCGGCCAAGGCCGCCGAGAGCGAGCGGCTGCACCCCCCGGTCTCCCCGGAGGCCCTGGAGGAGGCCGAGCAGAGGCTCGGCTTCCGTCTGCATCCGCTGCTCGCCGCGCTGTATCTGGAGGTGGGCGACGGCGGGTTCGGCCCGATGGACTCGCTACTGCATCTGATGGGTGGCCCCAATCAGGACGGTGAGGAGGCCGTGGTCGAGGGCTACCTGGCGCGGTTCCCGGCTGCGGACGCGGACAGTCGGTGGTCGTGGCCCAAGGGCGTCCTGCCGGTCCTGGACTGGGGTTGTGCCATGTTCGCGTGCGTCGACTGCCTGAGCGAGGACGGAACGGTCCTCCTCTTCGAGCCGAACGCGATCAGCGGGCAGGACCTGTCCGATGCGTGGTTCGTGGACGCGGGCAGCCTCGCAGCGTGGCTTGAGACCTGGCTGACCGACCGGGGATGGTACGAGGGCGATGCCGTGGACGAAGGCTCCGGTATGACCCGGTGGCCCGAAGCCTCCGCGCGGTTGCGGGCCGTGCTCCCGTGAAGCGACCGCCCGGCCCCTGACCCCGGCCCCTGACCCGGGTCCCGAGGAGCCAGGGTGTGTTCCGGCCGTTCCGCGATCTCCCACGGCGTCCATTCCGCGTCCGGTGAAGGCGGTCAGGAGCGGGGCGTCCTCTGTCTCCTGGCTCGGACCTATTTCTTGAGCTTGGACCAGACCCTCTCCAGGGCTTCGATGTCCGCTTCGTCCAGTCGGTCGTCGAACACCTCGCGCAGGGCCTCCCGGCGGGTGGCGTCGGCCGCGGCGAAGGTCGTGCGGCCCTCGGGGGTGAGGGTGATCCGCACCGAGCGGGCGTCGAGGGGGGAGGGGACGCGGGCGGCCAGTCCCCGGGCCTGGAGCGAGTCGACGACCCGTGAGACCTGGCTGCGGCTGAGGAGGGTCTTGGCCCCCAGGTCGGAAGCGGCGACGGCGTCGTCCTGGGCGTTGAGCCAGAGCATGACCTCGAACCAGGAGAGCGGCAGATCGTGAGCGCGGACAAGCGCCGCGTCGACCCGGCCCGCCAGCGTGGTACCGGCCCAGATGAGGCCGTAGAAGGCGTGGTCGCGGTGGGTGAGGCCGCCCAGGGTGATGTCGTTTCGCGCCATACCGTTCAGGCTACCGGTTTGTGTGCACGCACACATAGAGATAGTGTGTGTGCACGCACGCACCTTCTCGATATGGAGTACCCATGGACACCCAGGGCAACGACATGAAGACCGTTCTGATCACCGGCACCTCGTCCGGCATCGGCCTGGCCACCGCCGTGGCCGCGGCCCGGGCGGGGATGCGGGTCATCGCCACCATGCGCGACACGGGGAAGGCCGGGCCCCTGCGCCACGCCGCCGCCGCGGCCGGGGTCGCCGACCGGGTCGAGGTGCTGCGCCTGGACGTCGTCGACCCCGCGTCCGTCTCGTCCTGCGTGGCGGAGGCCATCGACCGGCACGGGCGGCTGGACGCGGTCGTGAACAACGCCGGTGCGGGCCGGGTGGGCACCATCGAGATCGGCGGGACCGACGAGGTCCGCTCCACCATGGAGGTCAACTTCTTCGGGGTCGTCGAGGTCACCCGCGCCACGCTGCCCCAGCTGCGCGCCTCGCGCGGTCGGCTCATCACGGTCACCAGCGTCGGCGGCGTGGTCGGCCAGCCCTTCAACGAGGCGTACTGCGCGGCCAAGTTCGCGGTGGAGGGCTTCATGGAGTCGCTGGCCCCGGTCGTCGCGACCTTCGGTGTCGACGTCACCGTGGTCGAACCGGGAGCGGTGGCGAGCGAGTTCGTCACCAGCGCGGTCCCCGACCTGCCCGCACTGGTCAACACCGCGGGTCCGTACGCCCCGGCCCTTCAGGCGTACGTCGACCGCACCAGGAAGTCCTTCGGGACGGCCCAGACCGCCGACGAGGCGGCCGCGTCGATCATCGAGGCGCTCACGGCGGAGAAGCCCGCGTTCCGGATACAGACCTCCGACTGGGCCCGCGGATTCGTCGGGACCAAGCTCACCGACCTGGACGGGTCCGCGGTCCAGTCGCTCACCGACGCCTGGGTCCGGTGATCCGGTGATCCGGTGACCGGCGCCGCCGCCGACCCGGACCGTGCCCACCGGCCGACGGGACGCGGCTGAACGGCGTGGGCGGGACGCGCCGACGGGACCTCAGCCGAGATGACGGCCGACGGCCGACGGATTGCCCTGGTGGATGAAGGCCGCCCAGGCGACGACCGCCGTCAGCCGGGCGCCCTGCCGGTCCGTACGGGTCAGCAGCTCGCTCCGCAGACCGGGCACCGGGCGGCGGTCCGGGTCGAGCATCCACCGCTGGGCGGCGCGCAGGGCGTCCGGCGGGGCCAGGGCACCGACCGTCAGATGGTGGTGGAAGACCACCATCAGCGCGGCGGACGCCCCGTCCGACACCTCCCAGCGGGAGCCGACCACATCGGTCGCGCCCCGGGCCAGCAGCGCCGTCGTCGGGGTGAGTGCCTCGTCGTGGTCCCGGCTGCTGAGGTCGGTCTCGCAGGCGCTGAGCACGACGAGCGGCCCGCTCGCCGCTTCTGCCGTCCCGTCCGGAAGAGTCGGCACATCCGGCAGGTCCAGGACCCGGGTGACCGTGAGCCGCCCCTCCGCCGACCCGTCGGGCGCGGCGAGCCGGAGCACGGAGTCGGTGGGGCGGAGCCCGGCCGTGCCGTGGACCACGAGATGCACCAGCGAGGCCGCGGCCTCCGGCGCGCCGGAGGGCCGCCCGGGAAGAAGGGAGAGCACCTCGTCGGGGGTTCCCGGGGCGTCCTCGGGGAGGTCGTCGTACCAGCCGTAGAGCAGGGCGTCCGGATAGTGGGCATCCCGCAGGGCGAGCACCTCGTCCTGCGCCCACTCCAGATCGGCGGTCGGGTCGGCGACGAGGACCACCCGTTCGTCCGGCCGCCGCCGGGCCCGGGCGGTGGCGCGCAGGAACTCCCCGCCGGACGCGGCGTACGAGACGACCGCGCGCTCACAGAGGTAGGCGCGCGGACGGGACGGCGCGGGCACCGTTCCCCGGCCCGGTGCGAGCCGCGCGGCGTGCCAGGGGACCGCGCCGAGGTTGCCGCACACCACCAGGACCAGCCGCACCTCCTCGCCGTCGGCCGGGTCCACGCCGAGCGCGCCGAGCACCGGTTCCATCACCGACGCACCGGCCCAGTCGCAGAGCGCGTCGAGCGCCGCCTCCCAGCGCTCATGGGCCGCGTCCCGGGCGGCGGCCGTGCCCGCCCGCACGGCGGAACGGTGGGCCCCGGCGTCGAGGTACTCCGTCAGGGGCCCCTGCCCGTGCGGTGTCAGCCCGGCGGGCCGCACGGTACGCGGTTCCCCGCTGCGGGGGACGAGGAGCGCGAGCCCCGGATCGGTGTCCGCGCCGGGCACCAGGTAGACCAGCGCGTGCGCGCCCGCCGCCCGTACCCCGTCCCGCAGCTCGGCCGTACCGGGGACGCCGAGCAGCCCGGCGAGCGGGTCACCGGCGCCCCGGTGGCCGTGGCGCAGGGTGTCCAGGGCGCGGCGGCGCAGCTCGCTGGGGATGCCCCGGCCGGGCCGCGCGGCCGTGCGCCACCGTTCCGCCAGCTCCTGTTCGCCGCGTGCGGAGAGCTGTTCGGCGACCCCGGCCGACGCCGCCACGGACCGCAGCACGATGGCCCGGCCGGTCTCCAGCGCCTCGACGACGAGGTCGGCGCGCCCATCGTCGGCGGCCCAGCGGGCCGCGGACAGCCCCTTGCTGGCTCCCGCGCGGGCCGCTTCGAGGCTGTGCTCGGCGCTCAGTTGCAGCAGCACGTCCTCGGCGACGACCCTCAGCGAGTCCCGCGCGGCGGTGACGGCGGCGGCCCGGTCGCCACGGTCCGGATCGCCGCGCAGACGGTACGCGTCGGCGAGGGCCCACAGGACGCGCCGGGCGATTTCCGGTGACACCGTTCCGGCGAGGTCCAGGTCCCCGCGGGCGGTCTCCAGCTCCTCGACGGCTTCGGTGAGGGCGGCGTGGTCGCGGTGGGAGTGGTACAGGTTGGTCAGGGCGTAGCCGATCCCCAGCCGGGTGGCCACCTGCTGATCCGCGGTGAAGGACGGCCTGCCCAGGCTCCGGCGGGCCTGTTCGACGGCCGCGCGGGTCTCGGTGGTGTCGGGCTCGTACCAGGTGGAGAACGATGTCAGGAACGCCCGGAGCGTGTCCAGCAGGGGGCGGGCGAGGGCGGGGACGTCGGGGTGGTCCATGCCCTCGCGCAGATCGGCCAGGGCGGCGCGCAGCGTCGGAAGGGAACTGTCGCGCACGGCCTGTTCCAGCCGTACCAGGCCGGTCTGGAGTGGAAAGGAGTAGTGCCCGGGACCGTCGGTATCGGTTTCCGAGCGGAGGCGCAGCAGTTCCGCGAGCATCGTGTCGAGTTCGTCGGGGTCGCCGGGGCCACCGGGATTGCCGGGGCCGTGCCCCGTCTCTGCCCTGTTCCCCTCCAGCGTCGCGCCGAGTCGGAACAGTGTGTGCATGAACCGGCTGTGTGTCCGCAGCTCCCGCAGGTGCGGGTCGGGGGCATCGAGGGCCGGGGTCCCCGACGCGAGAAACGAGTCGAACAGGTCCCGGGCGTGGTCCCGGTCCGTGAGGTTGCCGCCCATCCGGCCGGCCAGTGTCAGAAGCACCGGCTGGAGGATTCGGGCCAGCGGTTCGAGAGGCTCGGGAGCGGCCCCTTCGCCCATGGCGTCCATCAACCGTGCCGCTTCCGCGAGTTCACGGTAGTCGCCCGTCCCCATGCCGCCGGCCAGCCGGAGCAGCGCGTTCAGGAGTGTTTCCACGGGCTCGCCGTTCCCGCTGCCACCCCGCCCCTCGTCGACCAGGTTCTTCAGCTCCTGCGGGCGCAGCAGCCCCGGAGCGTTCGTGCGCAGCAGGAAGGCGAGGTCCCGAAGCCCGTTCGCGTCGTCGGCCGGCCGGTCGGGAACGCCGCGGTCCGGGTGCGGGTGGTCCAGGTCGCGCACGCTCTTGAGCAGGTCGCCGAAGCCGTCGAAGGGCCCGGTGAGCTGCTCGGGAAAACGCTCCAGGAACCCTTGCAGTACTTCCGTCGCACGGTCGAGATCCCGGTAGGTCCGCACTCCGGCGTACGCGTCGAACAGTTGGGCGTACGACTGGGCGAAGGATGCCTGCCCGGTGGGCAGTTCCGGCAGAAAACCGGTGATCAGCTCGCTCAGCTCGTGGAGATCCCGCAGGTTCTCGGGGTCGCGCCGGGAGAGCAGACGGCCCGCTTCGTGCATGTTCTGAAGACCGTGCAGGCTGCCGTCCGGGGTACCACTGAGCATCACGGGCGGCAGGAGGAGCATCAGCAGATGCGCCCGGGCCGACCGGTCGGCGCCGGTGTCGAGCGCGCCGGAGGCACGGGCGGCGCGCAGGGCGGCGACACCGCGCCGACGGTCGGTTTCGGTGGGACCGGCCAGATAGCGGGTGGCGCACACGCCGCCGAGCCGGGCCCGCAGCAGGGCGAGACCGGGGTCGTCGCCGGGGAGCACGGCGGTCAGCTCGGTCTCCAGCGCGTCCAGTTCGGCGAGTGTGCGATCCAGCAGGGCGGGGTCGACCGTGAGCGGAATCCGGACCGGGCCCGGCCCGGTGGGCAGGGGCGGGCGGTCGGACCGGGTGCCGGGCGGGCGGTCGACCAGGGTCCTGAGTGCGAACGGCAGGGCCTCGGCCGCCGCCCGCCGGGCCCGCTCCCGTCCTGCCGCCGTCCTGTCGTCCCCCGACCGGCTCCGCTCCATGGCCGCTCCCCCTTCGACACGTCATGGGTGTCCCCGGTACCCATGGTGCGACGGCCTGCCGTAACGGGGGAAGCCATGGGCGGTGTCCTGCCGGGAATCGACCGGCAGCCGCCCGGGTCCGGTCCGGGTCCGGTCCGGACCCGGACCGGACCCGGGCGGGGCGCGCCCCGGCGGCCGTCCTCGCGGTGACGGGGCTCCCGGTGCCGGGTGGACCCTGGCGGCGCCGGGACACCGCCGCCCGCTGTCCGCGTGCGGCAGGGCCGGTGCGCGGTGGTCGCCGGGACGGCCCGGGCGCCGGTTGCGGTCAGGCGGTGTGCAGGGTGAGGCCGTAGCGGCCGAGGATCTCGTTCACCGGCTGGAACCAGGTCTGGCCGCCGGTGGAGCAGTTGCCCCAGCCGCCGGAGGTGACGCCCTGGGCCTGGTCGCCGCTGATGAACGAGCCGCCGGAGTCGCCGCCCTGCGCGCAGACGCTGGTCTTCGTCATCTGGTGCACGGCGCCCTGGCTGTAGTTGACCGTCTCGTTCTTGCCGAGGACGGTGCCGCAGTGCCATTTCGTGGTGGAGCCCGAGCGGCAGATCGACGCGCCCACGGGTGCCTCGGCGGAGCCGCGCACCAGCCGGTCGGGGATGGCGCCCCAGCCGAGGACGACGGGTACGGTCCACCAGCCGCTGTGGATGCTCACGTACGCGTAGTCGTTGCCGGGGAACGAGGAGCCCTGGAAGGTGCCCATGGCCGAGCCGTCCCAGCCGCGCACCGCCGCTCCGGCCGGGCCGCAGTGACCGGCGGTGACGAACCCGCCGTGCACGGAGAAGCCGATCGAGCAGCGTACGTTGCCGGTGTAGTACGGGTCGCCGCCGACGGTCCCCGCCGCGTAGGTACGGGGCGCGGTGGCCGCCTCGGCGACGGTGACGGGCCCGTTCGTCCGTGCCTTCGCGACGAAGGCGCGCACGGCGGGGGTGTCCCGCTCGGCCCGTACGACCGTGACGACGACGCTGTTCCTCCTCGGGTCGACGTGCCAGCCGGCCACGCCCTCCGGCGCGGTGAGCGTGTCGAGGCGGGCCTTGGCCCGGTCGAGGGCGGCGGCGCTGTGGCGGACCACGCGGGTGTCGGCGCCGAGCGCCCGCACCCGGTCCTCCTTGGCGGGGTCGGTGAGGGCGACGACGATCCGTTCCGATGCGGGGTCGAACCACGAGCCTCCGTAGCTGCCGCCCGCCGTCCGCCGGGCGGTCTTCTCGACAGCCGTCGCGGCCTTCTCGGCGCGCAGCCGTTCCTCGGCCCGGGCCGGGGTCAGGCCGAGGTCCCGCTGGAGGGCGTCGAGCAGCCCGGCCGAGGCGGCCGGGGCGGAGGCCGAGGCCGGCTCGGGGGGCGGTGCGGCGTTCGCGGTCCCGGTGTGGGTGGCGCCGAGACCGAGTGTCAGTAACAGGGCCGTGAGGGAGGAACCCAGGGGGATGATGCGTTTCACGGAGCCTCCTGGTGGGGGGAGTCGAACGCCGGAGAGCGTTCGCACGGGGCGTGGGCCGTTACGGTAGCGGCATTGACTTGACAGGTCCATACCAAGGTGCGGAGGTGTTCGCCGGCCCCGCGCCGCCGACCCGGCCGGTCGTCGGAGGTCAGGCCGGTACCGAGCCGCCGGAGGGCTCGGACCGGTACCGAGGCCGTACCGCCGGCCGGGCCCGCTCCACGGCCCCGGTCGCGCGGGGGTTCCTCACCCGGGGTACGGCAGCAGCCCCTGGTCGATCCGCTCCCACGCGGCCCTCAGCTCCGTCAGCAGTCCGGGGTGTACGGCGGACCGGTCGGCCTGCTCACGGATGTCTTCCGACAGCCGGTGGAGGCGTTCCCTGCCGTCCCTGCCCCGGTAGTACTTCCACTCGCCCCGCCGCAGCGCCCGCTCGCCCCGGACCCGCCAGAACAGGTCGCGCGCGGGCGCCTCGGCGCCGTGCAGCAGATGGCCGGCGAGGCTGACTCCGTCGAGGGGGTACGCCGGATGGGGCCGCGCCCCGCCCACCTCCAGGAGGGTCGCGGTCCAGTCGGGGGAGTACACCGGCACCCGGCTGACCTGCCCGCCCTCGATCCGCGCGGGCCAGCGCAGGATCGTGGGCACCCGGATGCCGCCGTCCAGGAGCGACCCCTTGCCGCCGCTGAGCGGCCAGGTGTACGAGAAGCGTTCGCCGCCGTTGTCGCTGGCGAAGACCACCAGGGTGTCGTCCTCCTGCCCGGACCGCCTCAGGGCCGCGAGCACGGCGCCGACCGAACGGTCGAGATCCTCGACCATCTGCCGGTACGTCGCGAGCGAACCCCCGTCCTGGTGCCACAGCGCCCGCCGGTCGCCCGCTCTGATCCGGCGGACGATCCGGGCGCTGGTCTCCTCGTCGCCGTCGGCGATCCACGGCCAGTGCGGGGTGGTGAAGTTGAGGTTGAGGAGCCAGGGGGTGCGGCCGTGGTCGCGGCTGACGTACCCGACGGCCCGTTCGGTCAGGACACGGGTGTAGTAGCGCAGGTCGCGGTATTCGGCGTCGCCTTCGTAGAGGTCGTACTCGCCGCCGGAGCCCAGCTTGGAGTAGTACTCCAGCGCCCCGCCGAAATTGCCGAAGAACTCCTCCCAGCCGGACCGGGTGGGGCTGTGGTCGGGCAGATGGCCGCAGTGCCATTTGCCGATCAGCGCGGTCCGGTACCCGGCGTCGCGCAGCAGCGACGCGAGGGTGGGATGAGCGGGATCGAGCCCCACCGACCGATCGGCGATCGGCTCGGCGAGCCCGCCCTCCGTGCGGCCCGGGTAGCGGCCGGTGTAGAGGCTGAACCGGGTGGGCGAGCAGGTCGCGGAGCCGCTGTACGCGTCGGTGAACCGCACGCCCCGGCGGGCGAGCCGGTCCAGATGGGGGGTGCGGATCTCCGGGGCGCCGTAGCAGGACAGATCGGCCCAGCCCAGGTCGTCGCCCAGGATGAACAGCACGTTCGGGCGGCGGGCACCCCGGCCGGGCGTGCGGGCGGCACAGAACGGACGCTCGGCGGGAGGGGCTCCGCCGCTGTCGGCGGCGGCACCGGCGGCGGGCAGCCCGAGAGCCGCCACGGCACCGGCGGCCGTACCGCCGAAGGCACGCCGGGACAGAGGGGAGTCGAAGGAGGTCACAGGGGTGCTCCAGGGCAGGAGTGGGGGCCCGCGCGGATGCGGGGCATCGCGCGGGGACGGGAACCCGGGAACCGGAACCGGGGTGGCGAGCTGCGGGGGCGGACGCTCCCGGACGCGCCGGATCACCCACAAGGCCGACAGGGCCTCAGGACGCGGCGGAGTGCGTCAGACGGGACGACAGATGGCGCTCGCGACACGGACCAGGTCGACGTGGCGGCGCTCCACACGATGGACCCGCAGGTCACCCAGTGGCTGCATGGCTCCAGACCATTCCCGATGCCCCACCTCCTGTCAACGGCCCGCCCATCCCTCGGACCTCCGCCGGGGCCCGCCCGACGGCGGGCGTGGGCAAGGGGCGGTGGGCAAGGGGCGAGGCGATACGCCGACCGTTGTACGCATCGTGACGACGGGGAGCCGCAGGGGCAGGTGCTGTGGGCGCGGCGGATGTTCGCCGAAACCCTCGGAGACGTCCGGCACAGGTCGTTCCCGCTGAGCGTCAGGCCCGTGGCGGGTGCGGCACCCCGGACCTCCGGGGCCCGGCGCAGCAGTGGCTCCTGGGACCGCGTCCACCCGGCATCTCCTCCTCGCCGGTGTGGACAGGGGCGTCCGGCAGCCGACCGGCCGTCTCCGCCCGGCGCGGGCGGCATGCCGCGTCCACCTCCCCCCCCAAGGAGCAACGACCCGATTGATTCCGCGGGTTCCTGTCGGGGGAGGACATCACGGCCGTACGGTACGGCGACGGCGTCCGGCCTGCCCTGAGGCCGGAACTCCGCGGGACAGCGGGCCCCTTGACCCCGTGACACCCGTCCGGAACACGAGCACGGAGAGACACCCATGGCTGAGAACACCGGCACGACCCCACCACGACCCGGCGGAACCTCCCCCGAGGAGGGGCCGCCGCAGCCCGCGAGCAGCCCGCGGCCCCGGCTGCGGACGCTGTTACGGGACCGGACCCACTGGACGACACTCGTCGTGCTGCCGCTGCTGGGCGCCATCGCGTTCTGGGCCGTCCAGGGCTCATGGGGATGGATTCGGGACAAGGTCTTCGGACCTCCGGGGCTGACGGCGTACACCTCGGGCCCCACCGCGTGCACCCCCGCTCTCCTCCCCCTGGTGCTCCAGACGAAGAACGCGCGGGCCATCGTGGTCACCGGGGTCAGGGCCGAGGTCCTGCCCGGCGGGGAGGCCGTCCAGGACGAGGAGAAGCCCGCCGCGGAGAACTGCGCGGGCAGCGCGCACCAGCCCGTCTTCGATGTGCGTCTCGATCGGACCCCCGCCCTGGCGGTGCCCACGGTCGAGAACCCCGAACCCGACCGCACCGACTTCCCGTTCACTCTCTCCGCCGACCAGCCGAAGCAGCTGAACCTCAGAATTCATCCGGGCGGGCGCGAGGTCCGTTTCACCGTGACGGTCGAATGGGTCGCCGACGGCGAGTACGGCAGGGTGACGCTCGACAACGACCGCGACCGCGATCCCCTGACCGACGGCGGCGGATACCGGGCCGGAGCATGAGACTCCGGGCCGGACCGCCCCGCGCGGGGAGTGCCGCCGAACCGGCCGGTGGATACCGCGCCGACCCGTCAGCCGGTACCCGGGCCGTCCCTCGTCCGTGTGTATGGTCCGCCGCGTCCGGGACGTACGGATGCCGCCCGATCCGTCCGCCACAGGCTCCCCGGGCCCGGTGCCGTCCACGTGGCGGGGACGCGCCGGCCCCGGCGGCGGGCGGGCGGCAGGCCGGGACTCGTCCCTGGGCCGCGGGGAACGACCGCGCCTGGACGTACCATGCCCTTCACCACCTTCCCGGAAAGAGGAAACCCATGTCATCGTCCTGCGACCCCGGGTGCGCTCCCGCCGGCGATGTGAGCGCGGCGCTCATGAACACCGATTCGCGGCTCAGGGAGATCCATGCCGGACGGCCCGGGGAGGGCCCCGAGCAGCGGATGCTGACCGAGCAGTTCATGGCGTCCCTGGGGCCGGGGGAGGCCGACGCGCTGCTGGACGGGACGTGCACCCTGATCTTCCTGTTCATGAAGTGGCTGCGGGAGGCACACGAGGACCAGGACGAGGATGTTCTCGCGCATGTGGTCCCCAGTGTCGTGGCCATGATGCGGGCGATGCCCAGGAGTGTGCGTCCCGAGGCGATCCCCACGATGTCCGGTCTGCTCGTCGCCTCCGCCATGGGACTGAGCCCCGGCCTGTGGCGCAAACAGTACGGATACTGGACCAAGGAGGAGATGACTCCCCTGGAAGTCACCGCCGTTCTGCTCGCGGAACACATCAACCGCCTCGCCGGTGACCCCGACTACGCCACTCGCATCATCATTGACGCTCTGTCCGACGACGGCGACGAGGAGGACTCCGAGGACTGAGCGGACGGGTCCGGGCCGGACCCGGCGGCCGTCGCCTCCCGAGTCGCCGGGTTCGCGCGCGCTGCGCCGACAGGTCGGCGGCCCGTGCCGAACCGGGTCGCCGACCAGCGGCAGAAGTATGGTGAACGGACCCGCCCCGGCTCCCGGGCGTCCGGCGCGCCTTCCGGGGTCTCCTTCGGCGCTCCGTCGGCGGCTGCGGCACCTGCGGTCACCCGCCCGCGATCACCGTCCACGGTCCGTCCGGATGCGCGGCGGTGTCAGAGGGCGGGCACGACCGTGATCCGGCCGGGGAGCAGACCGGCCGGGAGGCGGTCGGTGAGCCGTTGACGCAGGAGCTGGGGGGCCTTGCGTTCCAGATAGGCGGTCAACGGTTCATTGGCGAGCCGCGCCGGGTCGGCCGGTGGCTCGTCCCACAGCTCGCAGTGCAGACCGCGAGGTGCCGCGACGACCGCCAGATCGCCCTCGGTCCGGCCGGTGGGGGAGAGGCACACCTGGGCCGGAAGACCGGCCAGGGCCTCGGCCAGCTCGGCGGGGGTCACCCCCGCACCGCTCGGATGCGGCGCGGTGAACGGCCGGACCAGGCGGTTGGGTATCCCGGTCACCCGGACCGCCCGGCCGAGCGCGGTCGCGGACCTGACGGTCGCCCGCAGGTCCGCGAGGCCGTCCGTCCCGTGCCACTGCCACGACACGGTGCCGCACGTCCGCGCGACCGTCGGTTCGACGGTCAGGACGACGTCGTAGCGGAAGCGGTTGAGTTCGTTCTCCGCCGTCCCGAGCTTGGGCCGTACCGACACCCGGACCGGGCGCGGCCGGCCGTTCGCCCACACGGAGAAGAACGCCGGGTCGACGAGGAGTTCCCGTTCCGTCCGTATGCGCTCGGCCACCCGGCGGTCCTGCTCGGCGCCCGCCGGGTCCGGACCGGCCGCCCGTTCCAGCGAGGTCGCGAACGCGCCTTGCAGCGCGAGGTTGCGCACATCCCCGACCACGATGGTGCCGCCGGGCCCGAGCAGTGCGACGGCCGCGTCCAGGACGTCGGTGAGATAGGCGGCGGACGGGAAGCACTGGGTGACCGAGTTCATCAGCACGGTGTCCGGCCGGTGCGGGGCGGGCAGACCGTGCAGGGCTGCGGCGCAGCGGCCGGTGAAGCCGGGTGCGCCGATGTCCTGGGCCGACGCCTGCATCAGCCGGACCCGTCCGGTCGCAGGACCGAGCCGTTCCCCGAGATAGGAGATGGCGGTGGCGGAGAGGTCGAGACCGAGATACCACTCGGTGCGCGGCGCGAGCCGGAACAGCAGCAGCCCGGTGCCGCAGCCGATCTCCAGCACCCGGGACGGACCCGTCCCGCCGACCAGATCGACGGTGTTGTCGATCCACTCCAGCATCTGCCGCTGCTCCAGCGGCTCACCGGTGTAGCTGTCGTGCCAGCCGCTGAGGTTGAGATCGGCGGCGATCAGACGGTCGCTCCGGGTGTACGTCCACTCGTAGACGTCCTGCCAGTCGTGGATCAGGTCGGCGGCGGCTGCCGTGCTCCCCCGGGACTCCTCGACGGCCTGCGGTGCCAGCACGACCTGGGCGACGGGCCGGCGACGGCCCCGGCGGTCCGGCTCGACGGTGACCCGGGCGGCGGCCACCAGATCCAGCGCCAGGAGTGCTGCCGTCACCTGCTCGACGGCGCGGGCCTCGGCGGCGGCCCTCTCCTCGGCTGCCCTTCCCTGACCGGGAACCGTTCCGTCGGCCGTCATCGCGTCCCTCCCCGCCGGAGTCCCCCGTGGCCGCCCGGCCGGCTCTCCTGCTGTATCTGCCGCTGGATGGCCCGGGCGATCACCGCGGCCCCGGGCTCCTCGATCAGGTCGTAGTGGTGGCCGGGAACCGTGACCTCGCGCACGGCACCGGTGATGTGCGGCCGCCAGCCGAGCAGCTCCGCCTCCCGGGCGTCGTCCACGCCGATGCCCGTACGGGAGTTGCGCGGCGCGGGCTCGGCGGCCCGTAACAGCAGGGCGTCCCCGTGGAAGGCACGCGGCCGGTGGGCCAGCAGCGCGCGCAGATGCCGTTCGAACACCCGTGTGCGGAACGTGAGTTCATGGAGCGCGCCGTCCCGGGGGAGCAGCCCGGCGGCCGACAGCCGGTCCGCCACCCGCTCGGCCCGGTCCGGCCCCGGCAGCGCGGTCAGCTCCTGATCGGTCTCGGCGAGCAGCGGCAGCCCGTGGCGGGCCTCCAGGGACCGGGCGAGGCGCAGCATCGGATACGCGTCGCCGGGCTCGTCGAGCCAGCCGCGTGCCGCGATGGCGTCCGGGGCGTTCGCGTCGATCAGCGCCAGCAGGGACACCCGTTCACCGGCCTCCTGGAGTCCGCAGGCGATCTCCTGGGCCAGGACCCCGCCCAGTGACCAGCCGGCCAGGGCGTACGGGCCGTGCGGCTGCCATGCGCGGATCGCCCGCAGATAGCGGGCGGCCATCTGCGGGACGGTGGCCGCGCCGTCGGCGGGTGCGCGGCGGTCCGGCGAGGCCGGGTCCTGGACGCCCACGACGGGACGGTCGCCGGTCAGCCGGGCGAGCCGCGCGTAGCACAGCACATCGCCGCCGGAGGGGTGGAGCAGGAACAGGGGCCTGCTGTCCGCTCCCGGCCGGATCAGCACGGTGATCGCGCCGTCCTCGGCCGTGCCGCCGGCCCCGCCGCTCGCGGGCGCGCCGTCCAGCAGGGCCGCGAGGCCCCGTACGGTCGGCGCGGCCAGGAACGCGGCCGGGCGCAGGTGTCGGCCGAACTCCCGCGCCACGGCCGTGAGAAGCCGGATGACGAGCAGGGAGTCGCCGCCCGCCCGGAAGAAGTCGGCGGTGACGGAGATCCGGTCCACTCCGAGCACCTGCTGCCACAGCGCGCAGAGCGCTTCCTCGACCGGGCCGTCCGGCGCCTGGTGGGTGTCCGCGCCGGGGGCGACGGCGGCCATCGGGTGGCGCAGCACCAGTGTGGCGTCGTCCGTGCCGTCCGCCCGCCGGTCGGTGCCGATGGCCCGTTCCCATGCCCCGTCGCCCGCCGCGAGTTGGCAGACCAGTTCCTGGAGGTCCGAGGCGAGGGTGTCGATCGTCCCCGGCACGAACAGTTCCTCGGTGGCGTCCAGGTTGTACCGGAGTTCGCCGTCCTGCTCGTACACCTGGAGATCGAGGTGTACCTGGGGGGTGCGGACGCGTTCGTACACGTCCCGGACGGTGATCTGCTCGGTCTGCGGCCTGCGGTACCAGGAGCTGAACCCGATCGTGCTGGTGAAGACCACCGGCATCAGCGGCACATCGGTGGCGCCCTGCCGCCGGGTCAGCTCCCGGATGGCGTCCACACCCGAGAACAGGTCGTGCGCGACCGCCCTGCCCAGGTCCCGGCGGAGCCGCAGCGCGCGAGTGGTCAGATCCGACGCGGCCGAGCCGTCCGTCTCCAGGAGTGTGGTGGTCGCGAACGGGCCGAGGGTACGGCCGAAGTCCGGGTGGAGCGGCAGCCGGTTGAAGTAGAGCACGTTCAGGGTGAACCGCGACTCGGGTGTCCGCCGCGCGATCACCTCCGCGTACGCGGCGGCCAGCGCCATCGAGGTGGTGAGGCCGCGCTCCGCGCAGCGGGCCCGGAAGGTCTGCCACGACGCGGGTCCGAGCCCGCCGACCCGGCGGGTCATGAGGTCGGTACGGGACCGCTCCGGGGCGTCCACCAGGGGGAGCCGGGGGGCGGGGGGCAGGGTGTCGAGCCTGCGCAGCCAGTACTCCCGGTGCCGTCGGTAGTCGTCGCCCGCCCGCAGCCGCTCGCGGGCGAGCACATAGTCGCGGAAGGTCACCCGCAGGCGTTCGAGACGGGCGTCCGGGTCGCCGTGGACGGCGAACAACTCCTCGAAGAAGAGGTTGAAGCTCCACCCGTCCGCGATGAGCAGACTGCAACACAGGTACAGCCTGCTCACGCGCTCCGTCAGCAGGTCCACCCGGAGGTCGAACAGCGGCCAGGACTCGGGGCGGGGTCCGCTGCGCGCCAGCTCCTCCCGGGTGTGCTCGACGGTCGCGTCCTGCTCGGCGGCGCCGAGTCCGCGCAGGTCCCGGACGCGCAGCGGGTAGGCCGGCACCTGCTCAGGGTTGAGGATCTCCTGCCGTCCGTCGTCCAGGAGCCGGGCGCGGAGCATCGGCTGGTGGGCCACGATCCGGTCCACGGCCCGTTGCAGCGCCGCCGGGTCCAGCCCTTCCGCCTCGAAGTCCAGAGAGAAGTGGGCGGAGTGGTAGCTGAGCCGGTAGAGATCCTGCTGACCGATCCAGTACGCCTGTTGCAGATCGGTGAGCGGGAACGACCTCTCGTCCGGGTCGGCGGCCAGGGCCTCCGGAGCCGCCGGGCGGTGGTCGTCCCGGTCGGTCATCATCCGGGCGAACTGTTCCAGGGTGCAGCCGTCGTAGACACCGGACACCGGGAGCGCGACGCCCAGCCGCGCCTTGACCGCTCCGGCCATCCGGGCGGCGAGCAGCGAGTCACCGCCCAGCCCGAAGAAGTCCTCGTCCAGACCGATGTCGTCGATACCGAGGATCTCCGACCAGATCCCGGCCAGCGCCTTCTCCGCGGGGGTGGTGGGCACCCGATGGGCGTCGGCGGGTGTGTCAGGGGCCTCGGGATCGGTGTGCGGGTCGGGCAGCGCGGCGTAGTCGATCTTTCCGTTCGCCGTGGTGGGCAGCCTGCCGAGGCGGACGATCCGGCTCGGCAGCATATAGGCGGGCAGCAGCGCCGCCAGGTGCTCGTGCAGTACCTGCTCGGCGTCGGACAGCGGCCCGTGCAGGACCGCGTAGGCGATCAGCCGGTCGCCCTGCCCGGCGCGCAGCACCTTGACCGCCGACTGCCGCACCCTCGGGTGGCAGGCCAGCCGGGCTTCGATCTCCGCCAGTTCGATGCGGTGGCCGCGCAGTTTGACCTGGCGGTCGTTGCGGCCGAGGAACTCGATGGTCCCGTCGGGGTGCCAGCGTCCGAGGTCGCCCGTGCGGTACAGCCGGTGGCCGGTCACCGGGTGGACGAGGAACCGCTCGGCCGTGCGCTCGGGGTCCCCCAGGTACTCGCGGGCCAGTCCCGCACCGCCGATGAACAGCTCGCCGACCGCTCCGACGGCCACCGGCCGCAGTTCCTCGTCCAGGATGTGGAACCACTGGTCGCGCAGCGGGACACCGTACGGGACGCTGCGCCAGGCGGGGTCCACCTCGCCGATCGGATGGTGGATGGACCAGATCGACGCCTCGGTGGCGCCGCCCAGGCTGATCACCCGGGCCCCGGGGGCGAGCGCCCTCAGCCGGTCGGGCAGGGTCACGGGTATCCAGTCGCCGCTGAGCAGGACCAGGCGCAGCGAGGAGAGGTCGGCGCGGGCCTGCTCCGGGTCGCCCTCGCTGTGGTCGACCAGCATCTCCAGCAGCGCGGGCGCGGTGTTCCACACGGTCACCCGGTGGGTGGCGGCCAGTTCCCGCCAGTGCGCCGGGTCGTGCTGCGCGGAGGGGTCGGGCAGGACGATCCGGCCGCCCGCGCCGAGGACGCCGAAGATGTCGTAGACGGACAGGTCGAAGCTCAGGGCGGACAGGCCCAGCACGCTGTCGTCGGGTCCGACGCCGAACCGCTCGGTGATGTCGTCGACGGTGTTGCGGGCCGCCGTGTGTTCGACGGCGACGCCCTTCGGGGTGCCGGTGGAGCCGGAGGTGTAGATGACATAGGCGAGGTCGTCAGGTCCGGCGGTGTCTTCGGCGGGCCCTCCCTGCCCGGCGGGCGGGGCGGGCGGCGTGGTGTCGACCGTCAGCAGGCCGACGGAGGGCCGTACCCTGCCTTGTTCCACGAGGTCCGTGGTGGTCAGCAGGGTCTGTGCGCCGGACTGTTCGATGACCTGGGAGACCCGTTCCGCGGGCCAGTCCGCCCCGATCGGCACGTACGCGGCCCCGGCGCCCACCACCGCGAGGACGGCCGCGATCTGTTCCGGGCTCTTGTCCAGGGCCACCGCGACGACGTCGCCCGGGCCCGTGCCCCGTTCATCGAGACGGGCGCGCAACGCGTCGACGAGGGAGGCCAGTTCGCCGAAGCGGACGGTCCGGTCGGCGGTGTGGAGCGCGGGTGCCTCCGGGCGGGCGGCCATGGCCTGCCGCACCGGTCCGTCCAGCGGGCCGCAGCGGGCGGGCGGCTCGTTCGGGAGGATCGGGTCGAAGCCGGGTATCCAGCCGAGGTCGGTACGGCTCCAGGCGGCGTCGTCCGTGGCCAGCAGGGAGAGCAGGCGCCGGGTGGCGGCGTGGAGACCGGCGGTGTGGCCCGGCAGTGCCCTCCCGGCCCGCGCGGCTTCCCCGCCTTCCCCGGCCTCGGTGTCTTCCTCGGCCTCCTTCGCCGCGCTGCCTTCCTCGGTTCCCGCGCTCTCCTCGGTTCCCGTGCTCTCCTCGGCAGACCATCGCAGGGTCAGTGCCGGATCCGTCCCGAGGACGGCGAAGCTCACGCGGACCCGCGTGGGTCCGCCGGTGAGCAAGGCCCCTCCGCTCCGCTCCCCGGCGGGCAGCAGGTGCGCGCGGTCGGCGACGGACCGGCGGGTGGGATCCCCGTCCCAGGCCCCGGCCACCAGCGCGCAGGCGGCCGCCACGGCGGTGACAGGGACGATGCCGTGTTCCTCGGACCTTTCGCCGAAGGCTTCCCATCGTTCGGCGTCAAGGACTTCGTCCTCGACCTCTTCGGGTGAACAACCCTGTTCAGGACGTCGCATGGGCTGGAGGTTCCCTTCATCCGGGTGGATCGGAACGTCTTCAGCGGCAGGTGGCAGGAGATGGTGCCGTCCCGGCTCGGCGGGACTCACCACCCCTTGGCGGACTCACTGCCGTCGACGTGTGCGGTTCTTCCTCCCATCACGCGCCCATCCCACCCGAGGTTCGAAATTCAACTTAATATTCAACCGAAGTGCCGTTGTGATGCGTATATATGTAGTGGATCGCCCGTTCACAGTGATGAACAAGAGGAACCTGAACGAATCAGAGGGAAACGCGATGAAGCGGTAAGCGGGTGGAACGTACGGGGAATGCGGCCCGTACGGCAGGGGCGCGCGGAACCTCACCGGCGCGCGCGGTCCTCAGCAAGCAGGCAGCAGGCAGCAGGCAGCAGGCAGCAGGCAGCAGGCCGGGCCGGAGGCCGGGGCGAAGGCGGGACGGACGGCTGCGAAGGCGGGCGGGCGGGCCCGGTCAGGGAAGCAGGGCGGCGAGGCTGCGGGCGGCGTGGACCAGGCCGCGCAGGACATACACCCGGGGCAGGCTGGTGATCTCGATCATCAGCGGCCGGGGCGAGTAGGTGTCGTACTCGGCGTCGACCCGCCCGGCCGTGTCGACGCGGGAGCACAGGAAGGCGGCTCCGGCGGGTGCGGCCTGGTGGCGGCCCGCCAGGGAGAGGGTGGTCAGCGCGTAGGCGGTGGAGATCGCGTCGCTGTGCCGGGTGGGGCGGAAGCCCCAGCCTCCATCGCTGTTCTGCGAGGTCAGCAGCCGGGTGACGGCCATGTCGACGGCCTTGCCCGCCCGGTGGGCGAGGCCGTCGGGCAGGACACCCGCGTCGGTGGCGCGGAGCAGGGCGTAGACGGCACGCAGAATGACATTGCCTTCGCTGGCGCTCCACTCCAGGCCCCATGTCCCGTCCGGGCACTGGCCGTCGATCAGGAAGCGCACCGCGTCCTCGATACGGGCGGCGTACCGGTCGGCGTCGGTACGGGCCCAGGCGGTGACGGCCTCACCGGTGGTCGCGGCCTCGGAGGGGTTGCCGCGCGCGTACAGGGGCAGGCCGCCGTCGGTGTTCTGCATACCGGCGAGATAGGCGCATCCGGATCGGAGCGCGCCGCGGTGGCGGGCCGGGTCGATCGACGCCAGGGCTTCGAGGACGAAGGACGTGGTCTCGATGTCGGTCTGGGAGGTCTCCGCGGTGTAGTTCCACGCGCCCGAGGGGTGCTGGCGGGCGGCGAGCCAGTCGCCCAGCCGCGCCTGCGCCGCCGGGTCGGCCCCGGATTCGGCCAGCGCGGTGCCCGCCAGACCGGTCAGCACCGGGTCCATGTCGGCCACCAGCGGAAAGCCTCCGTCCGGCCGCTGTCGCGCGATCAGCGTGGCCAGACCCGTACGCACCGGGCCGTCGTGCCCGGGGTGCCGGGCCAGGGCGTGCAGGAGCAGCACATGGTCCAGGAGGTTGCCCTCGAAGACCTCACCGGCCCGCACCGTCCCGGCCAGCAGGGCGAGATCCTCGGCGGTGACCCGCTCCGGCCGGCCGAGGGCGGCGGCGAGGACGGCCTTGCAGGCGGTCATCTCGATCTGCTTCCACACCTGTAGATGACGGGCCTCGAACGCCTCCCAGACGGGTTCGGCGACCCGGTCGACCGCGCCGGTGAGGTACAGCAGCGTCTCCAGCAGGAGCCGTTTGCGCACGGCGGTGAAGTGGGTGAAGCCCGTCAGGAGCCTGTCCGTCAGCTCGGGTCCGGCCGGGACGCCGGTGCCGAGCGCCGCCGCCACCACCATCCGGTCCAGCTCCGACGCCCGCTCCTTCTTCCCGGCCTCGCACAGGAATCCGCGGGCCCGGGCCACGGCCGGATCGGACGGCACCAGGAGCTGCAACAGCCGCAGAGCCGCCGCCGACTCCAGCACCCGGCTCTCGCACGTGCCCGGATACCGGCCGTCCTCCGCCACCAGAGCCGCTGTCGACGCCGCGACCAGTCTGACCGCGTCGCGCACGGCCTCCGCACCCGCGACGGCGGCCTGTTCGTCAGAGCGCCGCATCCCGTTCTCCGTTCGGGGTCGTGCCCGCTTCCCGGGCCGGGTCGGTGTCGCGGTAGCGGCCCAGCTCCGGCAGCGACCGGGCGGTGGCCGCGAACCGGCGCGCGGCCGTCACATACCGTTCGGCCTCCGCACGGTCCGCAGGGGGGAGAGCGCCTTCTCGGACGAGCTTCCCGGCGGCGGCGTCGAAATTGTCGAGGCGCCGCGCGCACATCTCCCGCAGCCGCTCCCGGGCCGTCCGGAGGCAACCGTCACCCTCTGCGGCGAGGGCTTCGACCAGGTTCGGGTGCCCCAGGGCCCGGTCCCTCCCGACCGAGAACAGGTCGTTGGCGAAGCCGATCGCGTCCGCCAGCGCCCTGTGCATGTCCCCGGCGGCGTCGAGGGTTTCCACGGCTCCGGGGAGCCGGATTCCTTCCGCCGCTTCCAATATGTGCAGCGCCGGAACGACGGCGGACGTCCGGCGACGAAGCGCCATCCGGGCGCCCAGTGCCAGTACCTCGCCGTTCGCGCGGACGCGGACCTCCTCGACGCACGCGTCGAGGAGGTCGGCGAAACCGGCGGTGAACCGCGTCAGCCAGGACCCGTCGGCCTCCCCGCCGACGCGGGTCACGAGATCGTTCAGGGCATGCTCGAACGGACCCCGCCCCTGCTCCGCCGTCCCGTCCAGGACGGCCCGCAGCCCCCCGGCCAGAGCCGCCACCTCGTCGGCCTGCACACCGGGCCGGTCGAACGCGTCGTCCAGCAGGCACACCAGCGCCGCGAACTGCGCCACCAGCGCCACCGGCTCCAGCTCCCGGCGGGAGACCACCGCGAGAGCGTAGTGGTGCAACCCCATCCCGCTCAGATTCGCCCGCTCCTCCGGACCGTCCACCAACGCCAGCGCTTCCGCCCAGGTCAGCAACTGCCGCTCGACCAGCGCGGGGGACACCTCGGGGGGTGTCCCGCCCGTTCTCGCCCCGGGTGCGCCGTGCGCGTCGCCCATCGCCACCACTCCGACTCCACCTGACTCCAGGGTCTTGAGTGGCCATGTAGTAGCGGAAGGCGTCCGGCGTGCACCAGTGCGAGCCCTCGCGCCCTGGCCGAAACCGGCTCAGCGCCCGCCGGGAGCGGGAAGGCGGTGCGACAAGCCCGGTCCGGACCGGACCTCACACGGCCGACCGCCCCTGGGCGGTGAGTTCGGCCGACCGATCGTGGAACCCGGCCGGACCGGTGGTCGACCATGCGAACGGATTGGCGAAATCATGATGGGTGAGACCCCGGCGGGACCCCGGTAAGACCCTGGAAACGCGGACGCGGGGCCGGTGACCGGAGTGACGGTCACCGGCCCCGCCTGCTGTTACGGGGATCAGAGGTGTGGACGTGTCACGTGCAGCGGATGATGAGGGAGGTGGTGGCGGTGCAGGTACGGCTGGCCGTGTCGTTGGCCGGATCGGGGTCGGTGGGGGTGGAGTCGGTGCGGGTCGCGGTGGCCGTGTAAGGGGCGCCCAGGCTGAGCAGACCGACGGGGACCCGGAAGGTGCGGGTCGTGCTGGCTCCGGGCGCCAGGTCGGTGAGGGTGCAGCGCACCGTGCCCGGACCCGTGGCGCAGTCGGTGCTGGTGGGTGTGGTGCTGCCGGTCAGGGTGGTGGTGACGGTGCCGGTGGCGGCGGTGGCGGGGCCGTTGTTGGTGACCGTGAGGGTGTAGTCGATCCGGCCCGTCAGACCGGGCACCGGGGTGGCGGCCAACGCCACGGCCAGGTCGGCTTCGGGGCGGGCCGGGGTGATCACCACATAGGCGGGCTGCTCGGAGAACGGGATGCTCGCGGTCGTGGCGTGGGTGGTGGTGTCGATGACGGACACGGTGCGGCCGGCCACGTTGGGGACGTAGGCGTGGCGGCCGTCGGGGGTGAAGGCGATGTCGTAGGGGCCGTCCCCGGCGGGGACGGTGGCGGTGACCGTGTTGGTGGCGGTGTCGAGGATCGACAGGTTGTCGCTGCCGGCGTTGGCGGTCCAGGCGCGGGCTCCGTCGGCGGTGACGCGGGTGGCCATGACGTCGCTGCCAGTGGTGACGGTGGCGGCGACCGTGCGGGTGGTGGTGTCGACGACCGCGACGGACTGGTCGTTGCCGCCGGAGGCGACGTAGGCGCGGGTGCCGTCCGGGCCGAAGGCGACGGAGCGCGGGTGGCCGTAGGTGCGGATGCCCCGGGCGGCGGTGTTGGTGGCGGTGCTGATCGCCTGGACCCCGCCGGCCACGGACAGGGAGGCGTACACCTCCGTCCCGGCCGGGTTCATCTCGACGTCGTACACGTCACCGATGGTCTGCACGGTGGTGATCTGTGTCTGGGTGGCCAGGTCGTACACCTTGACCTGCCGCTGGAAGCTGTCGCCGATGTACGCGCGGGTGCCGTCCGGGGTGATCGCGATGTCCGTCGGCAGGCCCCCGACGCTGAAGCTGGTGGCGGTGTTGGTCGCGGTGTCGATGACACCGATACCGCCGGAGTACTGACCGGCGACATAGACACGGGAACCGTCCGGCGACACCGCCAGTTTCGCCGTCTCGACACCCACCGGGATCCTGGCCACCGTCTCACCGGTCACGGTGTCGATCGCGGTCACCGTCCGGCTGTTGAGCGCGGAGACATACGCCGTCGGATGCGCCGGCGGCTGCGCCGCCCGCGGCGATCCCGCCGCTGCCGGGGCCGCCTGCGCGGTCTGGGAGACCAGTCCGGACGCGGCCAGCGCCAGCGCCCCCGCCCAGACGGCGGCACCCCGGCCCGCCCGGCACAACCTCTTGTTCGTCACCACACGCACGACACACCTTCTGCTTTCTCCCGCCGCTCCCTCACCCTCTGGTGACACCGGGAGCACGGCGGGCGGTACGGAGCAACACATCTGGTACGCCGTCACCGTCCGGGCGGGCCGTCCGCGGCACAGCGGCATCACAGCCGGCGCATGGATGGTGACAACAGGTAAAGAATCTTGTGTGGGGTCACCCTCCCGGCAAGGAGATTTCAGGCCAACACCGGCTCCGCGCGGTCGGCGCCGACACGGAGGCCCTCTCCGGTCGTGGACGGCGGTGCCGGGGGCGGCCGGGTCCTCGGTCGCGTGCTCCAGTCGCCTTCAGCCCTGAGGCCCGGCGGCCGGGGTGGGCTGCCAGGGTGAAACAACCTCGACTCCGGGGCCCGCATCCCCGGTGGGCCGCCCGTGGACCGCTCCAATGAACGGGATTGCGCGCACGTCCTTGACACCCCTCCGGCACCGGCCCCCCTGTGCCGTCGGCCCGTGCGCGCGCGCCTGTCACGCGAGGAGAGGTCACACCCCGGATGTTGAGAAGAACACGGCTGGCGGCGGCGGGCGTGGCACTCGCCCTCGCGCTCGGCGCCGCCGCCACCTCCACGCAGGCTCAGGCGCATGCCTCCACAGCCTCCCGGCCCGGCATGGCCGCCCCTCCGGCCGCCGCTCCGCACCGGGCTCCCGCCGCGCCCGGGGCTCCCTCGAAGGCCCCGGCCGCGGCCCGCGCACAGGCCCCCTTCACCTGCTCGGGTGACATCCTCCTGGAGGCGGGAAGCACGGCGAGCCAGCTCTACAGCGGGGTGACGGGCCCGGGGGAGATCGCCTTCATGCCCGTGGGCGCGGCGACCGTGGCGTACAACGCCATGAGTGTCGACCCGGACGACCACTACATCTACGCGATCCAGCGCGGTACCACCCCCAACCTGCTGCGGATCGACGACACCGGGGCCGTGACCACCCTCGGCACCGTCGGACTTCCCGCGCCCTCGGGCGGCGGGGGGAACTACGCCTCGGGCGCGTTCGACGACAACGGCGCCTTCTACGTCGCCAACGGCTACAACAACCAGATGTACCGGGTGGACATCACCGGGATGACGTCCACACTCGTCACCCTGAGCCAGTCCCTGAACGGCGTCATCGACTTCGCGTACAGCGGAGGCTATCTCTGGGGCGCCGACGTCGACGGTGCCGTGGTCCGTATCGACCCCGCGACCGGAACCGTCACCAGCTACCCCGGCGTCCTCCCCAACCCCGCCCCGGGCGACGGCTTCGGCGGCACCTTCACCTACGGCAACGGCGACCTGGGCTTCTACCAGAACAGCGGCACCATCCACCGGGTGCAGCTCACCACCCCCGCCACGCCGATGTTCACCGTCCTCTCCTCCCAGTCGGCGCCCGCCATGTCGATCGCGGTGGACGCGACCTCCTGCTTCCAGACGCCCGCCGACCTGGCGGTGACCAAGACGGGCCCGGCCTCGGTGCCCGCGGGCGGCAGTGTCTCGTACACGATCACGGTGACGAACAACGGACCCGACCCCTCCTCCGGCTGGACGCTGACCGACACGATCCCCGCCGGACTGCTGAACGCGGCCACCACGACCGCCGGATGCAGCGTCGCGAGCGGCATGCTCTCCTGCACGGGCGGCGCGCTGGCGGTGGGGGCGAGCACGACGATCTCGCTGACCGGTACCGCCGCGGCGGGCGTCACCTCCATCGTGAACACGGCCAAGGTGTTCGGCAACGACCCCGATCCAAACCCGGACAACAACGAGTCCACCACCACGACCACCGTGAACGCGTCGGTGGACCTCGCGCTGACGAAGACCGGCCCGGCCGAGGCCATCGCGGGCGACGAGGTCGCCTACACCATCACCGTCATGAACAACGGCCCGTCGGACTCGACGGGCTGGACGGTGAGCGACCCGATCCCCGCCGGGCTCCAGGACCCGACCACCACCACCTCCGGCTGTTCGGTCAGCGGCGGAACGCTGACCTGCACCGGCGGAGCGCTGGCGGCGGGTGACAGCACGACGATCACCCTGATGGGTACGGCGGCGGCGAACGCCGCCCGTATCGTCAACACCGCCACCGTCGAAGGCAACGAGCCGGACCCCGACCCGGACAACAACGAGGACACCGCCATCACCGGGCTCGAACGCCGGGTCGATCTGGCGGTGACCAAGACGGGCCCCGCCACGGTGGCGGCCGGGGGCGAGATCTCGTACACGATCACCGTGACGAACAACGGTCCCTCCGACTCCACCGGCTGGGGGCTGACCGATCCGATCCCCGCCGGTCTGCTGAACGCCGCGACCACGACGCCGGACTGCTCGATCAGCGGTGGGAACCTGGTCTGCATCAGCGGCGTCCTCGCGGTGGGCGACAGCATGACGATCTCGCTGACGGGTACGGCGGCGGCGAACGCCACCACCATCACCAACATCGTGACCGTCGACGGGAACGACCCCGATCCGGACCCGGGCAACAACGAGGACACGACCACGACCACCGTCACCGCGGCCGTCGACCTGGCGGTGGCGAAGACCGGCCCCGCCACGGTGACGGCCGGGGGCGAGGTCTCGTACACGATCACCGTCACGAACAACGGCCCGTCCGCTTCGACGGGCTGGACGCTGACCGATCCGATCCCCGCCGGGCTCCAGAACGCGGCCACCACCACCCCGGGCTGCTCGGTGAGCACGGGGACGCTGACCTGCGCCGGCGGTGCCCTGGCGGTGGGCGACAGCGTGACGGTCTCACTCACCGGCACGGCCGCGGCGAACGCCACCCGTATCGTCAACACGGCCACCGTCGAGGGGAACGACCCCGATCCGGACCCGGACAACAACGAGTCGACCACGACGACCACGGTGACCCCGTCGGTCGACCTGGCGGTGACGAAGACCGGCCCGGCCACGGTGACGGCCGGGGGCGAGGTCTCGTACACGATCACCGTCACGAACAACGGCCCGTCGGACTCGACCGGCTGGACCCTGACCGACCCCATCCCCGCCGGGCTCCAGGAGGCGGCCACGGCCACCCCCGGCTGTTCGGTCAGCGGCGGAACCCTGACCTGCGCCGGTGACACACTCGCCGTGGGCGACAGCGTGACGATCTCGCTGACGGGTACGGCGGCGCCGAACGCCACCCGTATCGTCAACACGGCCACCGTCGAGGGCAATGACCCCGATCCGGACCCGGACAACAACGAGTCGACCACGACGACCACGGTGACCCCGTCGGTCGACCTGGCACTGACGAAGATGGGCCCGTCCACGGTGACCGTGGGCGACACGGTCTCGTACACGATCACGGTGACCAACAACGGCCCGTCGGACTCGACCGGCTGGACGGTGAGCGACCCCATCCCGGCGGGCCTGGCCAACGCCGCCACCACCACCCCCGGCTGTTCGGTCAACGGCGGAACCCTGAGCTGCACGGGCGGCGCGCTCGCCGTCGGCGACAGCACGACCATCACCCTGACCGGCCTGGCGGGGACGGTCGGTACGATCACCAACACCGCCGAGGTGACCGGCGACGATCCGGACCCGAACCCGGACAACAACGAGGACACCACCACCACGACCGTGTCGCCCCTCCCGGTGCCGGAGGTGGACCTCGCGGTGACGAAGACCGGCCCGGCGAGCGCCTCCCCCGGGGACACGGTCGCCTACACCATCACCGTCACCAACAACGGCCCCGACCCCTCCACCGGCTGGACCCTCACCGACCCCGTCCCCGCCGCCCTGACGAACGCGGCGACGACCACCCCCGGCTGTTCGATCAGCGCCGCAACCCTGACCTGCACCGGCGGTGCGCTGGCGGTGGGCGACAGCGTGACGGTCTCACTCACCGGCACGGCCGCGGCGAACGCCGCCCGTATCGTCAACCGCGCGACCGTCGAAGGCGACGAACCCGACCCCGACCCGGACAACAACGAGTCCACCGCGATCACCAGGATCACCCCCTCGGTGGATCTGGCGGTGACGAAGACCGGCCCGGCGACCGCGACGGCCGGGGACGAGGTCTCGTACACGATCACCGTGACGAACAACGGTCCGTCGGACTCGACCGGCTGGACGGTGAGCGACCCCATCCCCGCCGGGCTCCAGAACGCGGCCACCACCACCCCCGGCTGTTCGGTCAGCGCGGGAACGCTGACCTGCTCGGGCAACTCCCTGGCGGCGGGCGCCCAGGTGACGATCTCGCTGACGGGCAAGGCCGCGGCGGACGCGAGCAGCATCGTGAACACGGTGACCGTGACCGGGGACGACCCTGACCCGAACCCGGACAACAACGAGGACACCACCACGACGACGGTGGGGCGCTCGGTGGATCTGGCGGTGGCGAAGACCGGCCCGGCCACGGTGACGGCCGGGGGCGAGGTCTCGTACACGATCACGGTGACGAACAACGGCCCGTCGGACTCGACCGGCTGGACCCTGACCGACCCCATTCCCGCCGGGCTCCAGAACGCGGCGACGACCACTCCCGGCTGTTCGGTCAGCGGCGGCAGGCTGACCTGCACCGGCGGTGCGCTGGCGGTGGGCGAGAGCGTGACGATCTCACTCACCGGCACAGCGGCGCCGAACGCCGCCCGTATCGTCAACACGGCCACCGTCGACGGGAACGACCCCGATCCGGACCCGGACAACAACGAGTCCACGACCACCACGACGGTGGGGCGTTCCGTGGATCTGGCGGTGACCAAGAGCGGCCCGGCCACGGTGACGGCCGGGGGCGAGGTGTCGTACACGATCACGGTGATGAACAACGGTCCGTCGGACTCGACGGGCTGGACGGTGAGCGACCCGATTCCCGCCGGGCTCCAGAACGCGGCCACGGCCACCCCGGGCTGTTCGGTCAGCGGCGGCAGGCTGACCTGCACGGGCAACTCCCTGGCAGTGGGCGACCGTGTGACGATCTCGCTGACGGGTACGGCCGCGGCGAACGCCACCCGTATCATCAACCGGGTCACCGTGACCGGGGACGACCCCGACCCGGACCCGGACAACAACGAGGACACCACCACGACGACGGTGGGGCGCTCGGTGGATCTGGCGGTGACCAAGACCGGCCCGGCGACCGCGACGGCCGGGGACGAGGTCTCGTACACGATCACCGTCACCAACAACGGTCCCTCCGACTCCACCGGCTGGACCCTGACCGACCCCATCCCCCTCCAGCTCCGGAACCCGGACACCACCACCCCCGGCTGTTCCCTCAGCGACCGGACGCTGACCTGCACGGGCGGCGCCCTGGCGGTGGGTGACAGCATGACGATCTCACTCACCGGCACGGCGGCGCCGAACGCGGACCGCATCGTCAACACCGCCGCCGTCGACGGGGACGACCCGGACCCCGACCCGGACAACAACGAGTCCACGACGACCACCACGGTGGGGCGCTCGGTGGACCTGGCGGTGCACAAGTCCGGCCCGGCGTCCGTGGAGGCGGGAGCACGGATCGCCTACACGATCACCCTGACCAACAACGGTCCGTCCGCTTCGACGGGGTGGACGGTGACCGACCCGATCCCCGTCCAGATCCAGAACCCCACCACCACCACTGAAGGGTGCGGTATCGGCTCCGGAAGGCTCATCTGCACCGGCGGCGCGCTCGCCGTCGGAGAGAGCGTCACCCTCACCGTGATCGGCACGGTGGCCGACGACGCCACCGGCACCCTCACCAACACGGCCACCGTCGAGGGCGACGACCCGGACCCGGACCCGGGCAACAACGAGTCCACCACCACGACGACCGTGACCGGCCGGCCGGGCCTGACCATCACCAAGAAGCAGAACGGCCCGGCGACCGTGAAGGCCGGGGCCACGGTCGAGTACACGATCACCGTGACCAACACCGGCGCCACCGCCTACCCGGCCGCCGGACCGGCCTCGTTCACCGACGATCTGAGCGAGCTGCTGGACGACGCCCGCTACAACGGCGACGCCACCGCCACCCGCGGTACCACCACCTATGACGAGCCCGTCCTGTCCTGGAGCGGAGCCCTCGCCCCCGGGGAGAACGCCACCATCACCTTCTCCGTCACCACCAACGCCCGTACCTTCGGTGACCTCAAACTGATCAACACCGTGGTCTCCGACACCCCCGGCAACAACTGTCCCCCGCGCGGCGACGACCCCCGTTGCACCACCAACGGCACAGTCACCCCCAAGGACAAGGACAAGGACAAGCCCAAGGCGGTGAAGGGAGCCCGCGCCGCCTGAGCGGCCGAGGGGCAGGGGCTGTGCCCGGCGACCACGGTCGCCGGGCACAGCCCCTGTCGGCGGTCGGGGCGGGTACGCTGTCCGGGTGACCCTCCCCGCCGCCCCGGGATGTCGGCGCCCGCCGCGCGCGTCCGCTCCTAGGCTCTGCTGCGGTGAGCCCGTCCGCCGGGGACGGCCCCGCACAGCTGAGGACGGGGATGGGAAGCATGAGGAGTGCGGCGTACGGATCGAGGCCGCGGCGGGGGCCGTACACCCTCTGGCTGTCGGCCCTGATCGCGGCGTCCGTATCGGTGACGGCCTGCGGAGCGCCGCCGGGCCACGGCGGAGCGGACTCCCGGCCGGGTGGTGCCAAGGCCCCCCGGGCCCTGACCCTGGAGAGGCGCGGCGCCCAGGCCCTGGACATCGTGGAGATCACGGGCGGGAAGGACCGGAAGGTCACCGCGCCCGAGGACGGGAGGGTCGGCTGGCCGGCCGCCGCCACCGCGCCCGGGGCCCGCAGCGTGGTCGTCCTCACCGGCCGGGCCGGGACGACGGACCACCCCGGTCCCCTCCACGGCCTCATCCGCGCCGTGGTCGGCGACAAGGCGAAGATCACGCACAGGGACGGCACCACCACGTCCTTCACCATCGGCCGCATCCAGATGATCAGCCGGGACCTCCCCACGGTCGCCGAGGCCGCCCAGGGCGCCCAGGGGCGTGAACTGCGCGTCATCGCCCTCACCGGCAGCGGGAAGGACGGCGGCGAGGACCGGGGGAGAAGCCGGGAGAAGGACGGCGAGGACAGCGGCGCGGAGGGCCGGGGCGCGGTCTCCGAGCAGGTCGGACTGCTGGTGTCCGCGACCGTCTCGCGCTGAGCCCGTTCCTCGTGGGGCAGGAGTCCGCGCGAGGCCGCACACGACCCGGCCGGCCATCCGGCCACCGGGTCCGGCCGGGCGCCGTCGCCGGGACGGCCCCTGGCGGGACCCTAGTGGAGGATCTTCTCCTTGGCCCGCTGGAACTCGGCCTCCGTGATGTCGCCCTTGGCCTTGAGTTCGGAGAGCTTGGCCAGTTCGGTGGCGCTGCCGCCCCCGTCGCCGCCCGCCGTCCTGCGGATGTAGTCGTCCATCGCGGCCTGCCGCTCCTGGGCATGACGGATCTCGCGCGTGCCCATCTTCTTGCCGCGGACGATGACGTACACCAGCACGCCCAGGAAGGGGACGATCAGGACGAAGATCAGCCATCCCGCCTTTGTCCAACCGTTGAGGCTGTCGTCACGGAAGACATCGGTGATGACGCGGAACAGCAGCAGGAACCACATCACCCACAGGAAGATCCACATCACGGTCCAGAAGGCACCGAGCAGCGGATAGTCGTACGCCAGGATCTGCTGGCCCTCCATCGCAGTCCTCCCTGTTCGCCATGGTCCAGATGTTCCACTTGTCCGGGCCGCGGGTGCGCCCGTGTCATCTCCAGCATGGCCCGGGAGAGGAATCCGCGCTCATCGCGCCGTCCGGCCGGGGTACTCACCGGGTCATGGGCGGGCGTACGGGCCTCAGTGCTGGAGGGCGCCCTTGAGCAGCACCACGAGCAGGCCGAGCAGCAGATTGGCCGCCCCGGCGACCAGTACCAGCCGTCCTGTGGCACCCGCCCGGAGCGCGGCGACCGTCGCCCAGCCGACCTGACCCGCGATGGCGACGCAGAGCGCCAGCCAGAGGGTCCCCTCCGGGCCGAGCCCGAGCAGCGGACTCACGGCCACGGCGAGGGCCGGTGGCACCGCCGCCTTGACGATCGGCCACTCCGCGACGAGATCCCGCCAGATCTTCTCGCGACTGAGCGCCGGGTCCGCGATCCGCTCCCCGAACACATGGGCGAAGACATGCGCGGCCCAGAACACCACACCGGTGCCGAGCAGCAGCAGTACGAGCCGCAACCGGGAGAACGACTCAGCCCAGCCCGCGCCGGCCACCACCGACGCGGCGAGCAGGGAGCCGTACACGGCCCCTGTGTAGTCGACCCGGTCCACGGCGTTCGGCGGCCCCGGTGGATTCTCCGCGGCAGCAGGGCCTCTCATGCCTCCAGTGTCGTCCCGCCCCCTCCGCCCCGCGCGACGGGCGCCGCCTCGGCGCCAGCCCTCCGGTGAGGGGGAGGCAGACCACGCACAAGAGAACACATGTACCCACCGGTGCGGTCGGTGCTCCGTGGACCGGGGCCGTATCGGGGCCTCGGCCCCGTCGTTGAAGAAACGGACCGGCACCGTGGTGGTGCCGGTGGCCGACCGAGTGATGTGTGCACGGAGGGGACGGATGATGAAGACGATTTCGACGGGGGTACGAGGGGCCATGGCGACGCTGTTGTGCGCGGTGGCCATGTGCGGTCTCACCCAGGGGCAGGCGGTGGCGGTGGAGAACTCCTATGCCGACCGTGCCCCGATCGCGGTCGCCGAGAGCCAGGCGATCGGTGAGGCCAGCGTGTTCTGCCGCGCGGGCTGGCACGCGACCGGCGGCGGGTTCGCGCTGACGAGCGGGTATGTGTACACGACCGCCTCCGGCCCGGCGTTCGAGCAGGGCAGCAGCGTGCCCCGCGGCTGGCGGGCACAGGTGCGCAGGAACCCCGGGACTCCGAACCTCGCCATCAGGAACGCCGGTTACGTCAACGTCATCTGCGCCAAGGACGCCTGAGAGCCGGAGAGTTCAGGGGAGGCCGTCCGGTGCGGCGGCCTCCCTCGCCCGGCACGTTTCTCCCGGCAGGCTTCCCCCGACAGGCTTCCCCTGGCAGACGAACGGCAGGAGCCCGTCGTCACCCCGGCTCCGGCGGCAGACCGGCGCGTACGGTCAGACCGCCGCCGGGGTTGGCGTGCGCGGTCACGGTGCCGTGGTGGGCGTGCACGATCGAGCGGACGATGGCGAGGCCCAGGCCATGACCGGAGCGGTCGCTGGTGACACGGGAGTCCTGCCGGTAGAAGGGCTCGAACAGACGCCGGGCGACGAGGTCGTCGATCTGCCGCCCGGTGTTCCCCACCTCGATGACGACCCCGTCCCCGCGCAGGACCGCCAGGCGCACCGAACCGCCGGGCTCGTTGTAGGCCAGGGCGTTGTCGAGCAGGTTGAGCAGGAGCTGACGGAGCAGGGTGGTACTGCCGGGGACGGTGCAGCCGGGTCCGGCGTCGACCTCGACGCGCACACGCGCCGTGGCCGCCTGCGCGGCCCGCTCGGCGACCACGTCCGCGGCGAGGGCCGCGAGGTCGACAGGTTCGGGGTCGAAGGGCGCGTGCTCGGCCGCCGCCAGGGCCAACAGGGCATGGACGACGCTGATGTTGCGTTCGTTCGTCTCGACGAGCATCGGGGCCAGCTCGGCGAACTCCTCGCCGCTGGGGTCGGCGGTGGCGATCTGGAGGACGGCCCGGGTGGTGGCCAGCGGTGTGAGCAGCTCGTGCGAGGCGTTGGCCGCGAAACGCCTGTGGGCGGCGAAGGACTCCTCCAGACGGGCCAGCATGGTGTCGAAGGTGTCGGCGAGCTGCTTGAGTTCGTCGGCGGGGCCCTCGGCGTCGATACGGTACTGGAGCTGGCCCTCGGCGGCCTTCGCGGCGGCCCGGCCGATGACCCCGAGCGGCGCGAGCAGCCGCTTCGACAGCCGCCAGCCGACGGCCAGGCCGATCGCCGTCACCAGGACGAGCCCGCCGACGGACAGCCACAACAAGGTGTTCCACACATCCTCCTTGCTGCGGATCGTCCCCTCGGCCCGGGGCCCCGGCGTGACCCCCGGCGGAACGCTCGCCCCGGGGAACGGCTCCACCGAGCGGGGCGCCTGGCGCGGCCCCCCGGGGTCCGAGATGACGACGGTGTCCTCGAACTCGTACGTCGGCACGAACCGCATGCCCGCGTAGATGACAGCCACCATCAGCACGGCCGAGACGGCGAGCGCGCCCGCGAAGCCGAGGAAGAGCCGGGCGTGGATGCTCCGGGACCGCCGGGGCCGCCCCGGACGGCAGAACGGCCGCCGCCCGGGCCGCCCCGGCCCCGGCCGGGAGAACGGCCTCATGCGACGTCCAGGTAGTAGCCGGCGCTGATCGCCGTGTGCACCAGCCGGGGCTCGCCGAGCTTGCGGCGCAGGGTGTGCACGACCAGCCGTACCGCGTTGGTGAGCGGGTCCGCGTACGCGTCCCACGCCTTGTCCAGGAGGTGTTCGGCACTCAGCACACCGCCGTCGGCGCGCATCAGCAGCTCCAGCACGGCCAGTTCCTTCGGCGTGAGACGCACCTCGCGCCCCGCGCGCAGCACCCGGCGGCGATGCGTGTCGAAGGCCAGGTCGGCGAAGGTGAGAACAGGCGCGTGGGCCATCGGGCTGCGCCGGTACAGCGCCCGCAGCCGGGCGACCAGTTCGGGAAAGTCGAAGGGTTTCGCCAGATAGTCGTCGGCGCCGAGACCGAGCCCTTCGACCTTGTCACCCAGGCGCCCGGCGGCGGTGAGCATGAGGACGCGGCACTCCAGCCGCATGGCGACGATACGGCGGCAGACCTCGTCGCCGTGGACCCCGGGCAGATCGCGGTCGAGGACGACGGCGTCGTAGTCATAGACCGTCAGCCGCTCCAGAGCGGCCTCCCCGTCGTGCGCGACATCGACGGCGATGGCCTCGCGCCGCAACCCGATCTCCAGGACCCGGGCCATGTACCGCTCGTCCTCCACCACCAGCACGCGCACGACCCGCGCCCCTTTCCTGTGAATTCACCGGTGCTTTCGACATCCCGACCACCCCACACCTATCAGACGCGGGATGTGAACCGTGTATGAGCCGCCACCCGGTCCGCGCATCCGTCAAACACGGCTCACATCGCGGTCTGGCTACGGTGGCACGCAATTCAACGCGATACGCCGGGCAGGGAGTTGTCGTACACAATGAATTTTTTCAAACGGGCGTGGTGGCGGCTGACCAGCCACCTCGGAAAGACCGTGATGCTGGTCGGTCTCTTCTTCGTCATCTGCACCCTGGTGCTCTCCGGACTGCTCATCCGGTCCGCCGCGGCCCGGGCCGCCGACGAAGCCAAGGAAACCGTCGGCGCCGTCGCCACCATGCAACTGGACATCAACGCCCTGATCGGGTCCGGGCAGGCGCCCCTGCCCGACGGCAACGGGGTCGGCACGATCGGTCCACGCGGTGAACTGCGGCGCAGCCTGGTCGACAGGATCTGCGCAGCTCCGGTCGTCGAACGGTGCAACTACACGACGGACTCGGTGGCCGCGCCCACCGGCCGCTCGAAGCTGTACCGGCCGGTGCCGCCGCCGGCCGGCACCGCCACCGAGGGCACCGACCTCTTCAAGGCCGACGGGGTACGCGATCAGCAGTCGGTGGCCTCGTTCCGGAACGGCGACGCGAAAATCGTCGAAGGGCACGGCATCGGCCCGAAAAGCACGCGCGATGAGATCGTGGTCGAGCGGCGCCTCGCCCAGCAGAACCGCTGGAAGGTCGGCGACAGAATCAAGCTCAAGGTCGGCGAAATGCCGACGCCGGGACAGAAGAAGAACGAGGACGAGTTCACGTTCAGGATCGTCGGTATCCACAGCAGCGGCACCGCGGACAGCGGACAGTACCTGCCGGCCATGATGGACCCGGTGAACCAGCTCTATGTCACCCCGGACGGCGCCACCCTGCTGCTCGGCAAGAAACTGGACGCCGACGGGGGCGAGGTCGTCCAGGCCACCTTCACCCTGTCCGACCCTGCGGACATGGACCGGCTGCGCCGGCACGCGAAAGCCTCCGGCGCCGACCTCGGCGTCTTCCCGATGACGGTCAACGACAAGCAGTACCGGCAACTCGTCGGACCCATCACCAGGACCGCGGACTTCGCGACCCTCACCGTATGGATCGTCTCCTTCGCGGGCACCGTGATCCTCGCCCTGATCGTCGCCTCGTCGCTGCGCGAGCGCCGCAAGGAGCTGGGCATCCTGCTCTCCCTCGGTGAGAGGAAGCCCCGACTGCTCGGCCAGCACCTGGTGGAGGTCGTCGCCTGCGCGGTGATCGCGGTGGGCCTCTCCTCGGCGGGCAGCCAGTTCCTGTCCCAGGCCATCGGCGACCGGCTGCTGTCCAGCGAGGTGTCCTCGGCCGGGGACACCGCCGCGGACAGCGACGGCGGCGCCGACCACAGCGCCGTCACCGTCACCGGCGCCGGGGGTCCCACCCCCGTCGCGGACGACACCCCGGAGACCGAGCCCATCGACACCCTCGACATCCGGCTCGGCGCCGCCGACATCGCCAGGACCGGCGCCACCGGCCTCGGTATCGCCGCCCTGGCCACGCTCCTCCCCGGCGCGCGGGTGCTGCGCCTCCACCCGCGTGACATCCTGACGAAGGGCGACTGAAGCGATGACCTCCCTCCCGCAGCCCCCGGTGCTCGAACTCCATGGGGTGACCCACTCCTACCGGACCGGCAACCGCGGACGCGCCGTGCTCAAGGACATCAGCCACGCCTTCCGGCCGGGCCGCATGTACGCCGTGATCGGCTTCTCCGGAAGCGGCAAGACCACGCTGCTCTCCCTGGCCAGCGGCCTGGACTCGCCGAGTGCCGGAAGTGTCCGCTTCCGCGGCAGGGACATCGCGGAGCTGGGCCTCGGCCGCTACCGCAACCGTCACGCGGCCACGGTCTTCCAATCGCTGAACCTGCTCACCTATATGACGGCGATCCAGAACATCACCTCCGCCATGGAGATCACCGGGGTACGGCGGGGCGACAAGAACCGGCGCGCGGCCGAACTCCTCGACCTGCTCGGGGTGGACGCGGCCGACCACAACCGCCGAACCCTGCGGCTCTCCGGCGGGCAGCAGCAACGTGTCGCCATCGCCCGTGCGCTGGCCTGCGAGGTCGACATCCTCTTCGCGGACGAACCCACCGGCAGCCTCGACCGCGAGACGGCGGGCGGGATCGTCGCCGTGTTTCAGCGACTCGCGCACGACGAGGGCAAGTGCGTGGTGGTGGTCACCCACTCCCGTGAGGTGGCGGAGGCCTCGGACGAGGTGCTGCAACTCAAACGGGGCAGGCTCAGCGCACGGTAGGTGCGATGGGCGGGAGCGGTGCGGACGGGTGTCGTGGGCGGCCCGCGGGCGGTGTCACCGCCGTCCCACCGCCGTCCCGTTGCCGTCAGCGTTCCGTACGGGAAGGCCCACCGTAGGCGTGGAAGTCGTCGAGCATGCCGCTGATGCGGTCGAAGACGGTGTCCGTGATGGTGAGGGCCCGGGGCCGGTCCGCGCCGAGGTCGATGCCGGACAGCTCGCGGTCGATGTCGTCGGCTCCCATGGCGTGGCCGGTCTCCAGGGCCGCGTGTTCGCCGCCGAAGTAGCGCAGGGGCCTGCCGGTGGCCGCGGTGTAGTCGGCGGCGGCCTTGAGGAAGGCGTCCCACAGGACGGCCCCGGTGGCCTCGACGGCTTCGACCAGGGCGAGGCGCAGGGGCGGGGTGGTGGTGCGGGCCAGGTCCATGATCGTGTAGACGGCCTCGCGGGTGCGCAGGGTCTCCTCGCTCCACAGGGCGCGGATCGTGTCCACGGGGTCGGCGGGGGTGGTGAGACCGAGGGTGGCGAGGTCGTCGAGGTAGAGCGGCCAGTGGTGGTCGTCCTCGCGGGTGTGCTCGTTGATCAGGTGTTGCAGGGGGTCGTCGTCGGCGGACTCGTCCCGTAAGCCGAGGGTGTTGATGTCGGCGAAGCCCATGACGAAGGGGGCGAAGCACGGGGCGAAGTCCATCCGCCGGACGGGGTCGCGGAGGGAGTCGGCGAGGCCGAGGAGAAAGGGGTGCCGCGCGAGTCGTTCGCTGTGCTGGGCGATGTGCGCGAGGACGGATCGCATGGGGGACTCCTGTCAGGGATCGGCCGGGTGGCCGGGTGGTGTGACCTTCGGGGCTCGGAGCCGGACACCCGTCGTCGGACGGTGGTGACCTCCGGCGTCCTGACGGTCCTGCCCCGGGCGGGACGGACCGTCCGTCGGGGAGGGGGGCGCGGTCGCATCGCTGCCGGGCGGCGCGGCCCGGTGGGGCGTCGCGTCAGCCGGTGGTGCGGAGGGCGCAGGCGGCGGGGGCGGTCGCGGTGGTGCTCCCGAGACAGCCTCCCAGGAGGAGGGCGATAGCCATGAGACGGGAGGGGACAGCGGGCATCCGGAGATCTTTCGTCGTGGTCGGACCAGGTGCGTGCGGGTGCTCCGCCCCTCGTACGGGTGATCGGGCGGCGCCGGTGGACCGTGCGGGGCCGAGCCGGGGACAGCACTTCCGGGCCCGGAGCGGAGAGTTCCGAGTGGGCAGCGAAGCATACAGAATCGCACTGCTCCATCTGCCCCCATAGGCAGCTTTTCGGACTTCTATCAGTCCTGTTTTCGTCTCCGGCCGATGAGGGTGTTCTTCCGGCGGAAGCCTTGATCGCGTACAGCGACGAGGTCCGGGGCACGCGCCCCGGCGAGGAGCGGTCCCGGCATGGCCGGAACCGCAGGTAAGGATGTGGCGTGATGGTGTTCCAGGGACGGAAGCAGACCGTACGCGCGGCGGCGGGGGCCGTGGCCGCCGGACTGGTGCTGTGGGCCGGTCAGCCCGCGGTGGCCGCCCCGCCCACCGCCGCACCGGCCGTATCGGGTTCCCCGGTGCGGGCCGCCGACACCTTCGTCCTCACCTCGGCCACGGCGGGCGGCACCCAGACCCTGATCGTGCCGAAGACGGTGACGCCGGGCGAGTCGATCGACCTGGTGGCCTCGTACACCAACACCACCGACCACGCCGTCGAGGTCGCTGGCATGGACATCCTCTTCCCCAAACCGTCCGACGCCCAGGTGGACGTCAATGACTCCTCCTACACGGACGCCGGCGGCGGCTACACCGTCGGCGCCGGACCCCGGCCCAGTGAGGACGGCAGCCTTTTCTATGTCACCTGGCGCGACATCCCGGCCGGTGCCACCGCGTCCACCCGCATCGGCATCACCCTGCGGACGGCCTCCTCCGGGCCGGTGGAGATCTCCGCGACGGGCGGCGGCTCCGGCATCGGGCGCTTCGACCTCGGCAAGGGAACCATCAACGCCGCCCCGGCCGCCGCCGACCTCGGCGTCTCCCTCACCGCCACCCCCAAGGGCCTGGGCACCCTCAACGCCTCGTTCACCGCCACCGTCACCAACCACGGCCCCGCCGACACCACCGCCGCCAAGCTCCGCTTCACCTACAGCCCCGGGTTCCACCTCCCCCAGGCCACGGGCTGCACCACCGACCCCGCCACCCGCACCGCGACGTGCGACCTCGGCCCCCTCGCAGGCGGCGCCAACGTGACCCGCACCCTCGCGCTCCAGGCCGGTGCCCTCACCATCGGCCTGTCCCTCCCGGTCACCGCCACCGTCACCGATATCGCCCCCGCCGACCCGGCCCCCGGCAACGACACCGCCACCCACTCCTGCGCCGCCCTCACCGCCCTCCTCGTCATCTGCTGACCCGGCAGCCGGATGCGGACGCCCGTGCGACACATCGCCGGTGACGGTGGACCCGGCCGCCAGGACGTTCGCCCCGGGCCGTACGGGAAAGGGGAGTCGTGGCGCTCGTCACCCGGGCGCCGTTCCCGCGTTGCCACCTCCGGAGGTCCTCATGTCCCTGCACCCGAACGCCCCGGTCGACGCGCAGCCCCCGGGGCACCGGGGGACATACGCGGTGACGGTTCCGGTCACCGGCGACGACGGATATGTGGTGACGCGCTGGCTCCGGCGGCCGGGCGAGACCGTGCGGGAGAACGAGCCGCTGGTGGAGGTGGAGGCCGCCAAGACCGTCCTCGATGTGCTCGCCCCGGCCTCGGGCGTGCTGCACCGCATCCACGTCGGTGAAGGAGCCACGGCGGCCCCCGGCGAGCGCCTCGGCACGGTCGTCCTCCCGGGCCCGGGGGATCTGCCGTGGAACTGACCGGCCTTCAGCGGGCCAAGCTCGCCCTGCGGTTCCGGCAGATGGACAAGGACGGCAACGGCTGGCTCCAGGCCGCTGACTACGAGGCCATGGCCCGGCGCCTGATCACCGCGAGCGGCACACCCGCCGGCTCCCCGGCCGCCGTACGGATGACGGAGCTGGCCCTCGGCATGTGGCGGGCCCTGGAGAAACGGATGGACACCGACGGCGACGGCAGGATCAGCCCAGAGGAGTTCATCGCCTCCACCGCCCGCTCCGTCATCGGACACGATGGCTATGACCGGGTCATCCGTCCCATGATGACCCACATCATCACCCTCTTCGACACCGACGGCGACCGGCGGCTGTCACAGGACGAGTTCTGCGCCCTGTTCACCTGCTGCGGTCTGACCCCGGCCGACGCCGGTATCGCCTTCGGCAAGCTCGATGCCGACGGTGACGGACATCTGACCTGCGACGAGATCAACACGGCCGTCCGCGCGTTCTTCGTCAGCACCGACGCGGACACTCCCGCCAACTGGCTCTTCGGTCCGCTCCACCACCCATCGACGGGAGGGTGAGCGGACGCCGTGACCAGGGGGCGGAGACACCTTCTCCGCCCAGGGCCGTGGCCCATGGCCCGTGTCAGCACGGTGTGCGGCGGCAGCCGCACACCGTCGGCGCCCGCTCCCGGTAGCCGTGGGCGGCACCCGCGACGGCTGTGACGACCGCTTCGGTGGTCCGTCAGCCGTCAGCCGTCAGCCGTCAGCCGTCAGCCGTGGGTCGCCGGTCGGCCGGCTGTCATGTGGCTGTGGGCCACCACCAGGCGTAGAGGACCTCAAGGGAGCTGACGCGGTCGTTCCACCCGGCCGGCATGGCGGGGATGTTGCCGTCCACCCTGGTCATCGGTCCGTACCGCTTGATGTGGTCGAAGGCGTAGCCCCCGCACAGGCTGCCGGGAATCCGCATCGAGCTGATCTTGTCGTTCCAGCCCTGCGGAAGCTGGTCGTACTTGTGCGACGGCGTCGTGGGCGAGCAGCCGTTGATGTCGCTGAAGAACTGGAGGTACGCGCCACCGTAGTTGCTGTGCTCCCAGGCGGTCGCGGCCAGGAAGTCGCCGCTGCCGAACCGGGTGATCAGGGGAGTGTCGGCGGCCTGCGCCGTACCGGTCGTACCGAAGAGGAGCGATGTGCATATGGCCGACGCGATCAGTGTCGCGGACCTGAGCCGTTTGAGCATCGTTGCCCTCCCTGGGCGGGACGGATGGGGGGAAGAACGGGTACACGGGGTGCGGGGGATACGACCGGCCTCGGCACCCCCTCCGGGGGGGAGAATCCGGAGGGTGGGCACGCGGGTTCCTGTCGTCCGTGCGAGGGGGCGCACCCCATCGCACGGACGGGCATGCCGGAGGGGTTCACCCGGCCCTTCCGCGCCGACCCGTTCCGGCCGGTCCTGGAACCGCACCGCACCACCGGCCGGGGTCACGACCGGATGCGACGGTGCACCCCGTGACCTCTCACCCGGCGTGGCCGTGGCTCCTGACGGTGGCTGGTATCGGCCTCCGCGTTCCGGACCGGACCGGAGATCCGCACGGTCGTCCGCCGTCGCTCTCCGCGCAGGGACAGGGCCGCCGCGACGGCCTCCCCGCGGCCCGCTCCTCCCCGCCGGGCGCGCGGACCGACCCGCCCGGGACACCGCCCCCGAGAACCCCTCGCACGGTGCCGTAATTCCCTGGCGCGCCATGCCGCGCGCTGGTTGACTCCACCGCCGTGACCGGACTCAACGATCCTGCTTTCTTTGACCGTTACGCCCACGAATACGACGAGGGGCACGTCTACGAACCGACGCGGACCGTCGACTTCCTGGCCGGACTCGTCCCGGCGGCCGGACGCGTCCTGGAGCTCGCCATCGGCACGGGCCGGGTCGCGCTTCCCCTGGCCGCACGGGGGTTCGCCCTCGAAGGAATCGACGGCTCACCCGCCATGGTCGAGCGACTGCGCGCGAAGCCCGGCGGCGCGGAGATCCCCGTGACGATCGGCGATATGGCCGACGTGGCGGTCGACGGCCCCTTCCAGCTGTCCTACCTGGTCTTCAACACCCTGTTCAACCTGCCCAGCCAGGCCCGCCAGGTCGACTGCTTCCGCAACGTCGCCCAGGTCCTCGAACCCGGCGGGCTGTTCGTCGTCGAGTGTTTCATCCAGGATGTGACCGAGTTCGACCGCCATCAGCGGGTCGCCACCCGCGCCCTCGCCGAGAACTCGGTGAACATGGAGTTCCTGCTGCACGACCCTGTGGAACAGGCGGTCACCTTTCAGCGCGTGACGTTCGACGCGAAGGGCACCACGCTGCGCCCGCTGCGGCTCCGGTACTGCTGGCCGAGCGAGCTGGACCTGATGGCCCAGCTCGCCGGGATGCGTCTGCGTGAGCGCTGGACCGACTGGGACCGCAGCCCCTTCACGGCGGCCAGCCGGAGGCATGTATCGGTCTACGAGAAGCGGTGATCGCGCCCGTTCGGGACGAACGACGGCGGACATCCGACGCCCCTGCGCCCACCGGCCCGGTGCCGCAGAGCCGGGGAAGTCCTGCCCCCGGCGATCCCGGGCCGGGCGTTCAGCCGTCGTGCAGCAGAGCGTGCAGCGGGTGTGAGGCGGAGTGCGCGGCGGGCCGTGTCAGGTGCAGGGCGGTGTGGAAATGGCCGTCGGTCTCCTTCCCTCGGGGGTCGTGGCCGGCCGCGTACACGGCGTCGACGGCGGCGCGTTGCTCGTCGGCGTCGGTGAAGCGCCGTTGCGGGTAGGTGCGGCGGGTGTACTCCTGGGTGGTGAGACCGAAGCGGTCCAGACCCTCGGCGATGGCCCGGTAGGAGCCGGTGCGCAGGACGAAGGCCGCCACCCAGGGAGGCTCGCTCCTGCCCGTCAGAAGTGGCTCGAAGGTGCGGGCCGACAGAAAGCTCACGCCGCCGGTCACCGTGATCAGACGCACCTCGCGCGTGGCCCGGTAGAGCGCCTGGCTGGGCGCGCCGGTCTCCAGATTCTCGGCGAACCCCGCTGCCAGCAGGCCGACGGCGTGCGCGTACGCGATGGCCGGGGCCGCGATGTCGAGGCCGACGACGGGGACGGCGTCCTCGCGGCGGCGCGCCGCGTAGTAGCGGCGGTCCGACGCGATCAGCTCCCCGGTCGTCATCCGGGCGACCGCGGGCGAGGTGTAGCGCTCGTGCAGTTCCTCCCATGTCACCTGGTGGTTGAGCAGAGCCGCGTTGATGCCGTACGAGCAGCAGATGTCCAGGACCACGGCCCGGGAGGCCCGGTCCGCCGGGTGCCCGCCGCCCTCGGAGGCGCCCGCGAGGGGCAGAAGGCGGCGGAAGACGCCCTGGGCATGGTGGGGTGTCCGATACTCCAGCGGTCCCAGAGCGGCGAAGTACGATCGCGGGTCCGGCCGGCTGTAGACCTCGTCGAAACGTGTCATGCTCACCGGCACATCGGGCCGGTGCCGAGTCTCCTCAGCGCTCACCAAGGCTCCCTCCTCGATCAGAGGACACTTGCATAGCGCACCCAGGCCCCCGGCAGGAAGAACACCTCACGCCGATCCGGTGACCCTTGGCCCGTGGTGACGCCCGTTGAACAGGGCCACTGCCCGGTGGCGCGGGCGGTGGGGCTCCCGGAGGGCCGCGCGGCGGCCGGTGCCCTGCTCCGGCCCTTGCTCCGGCCCCTGCTCCGGCCTCTGCTCCGTCCCGGCCACCGCCCCGCTTCGGCCACCGCCCCGCGGAATTCCACACCTTCAGGCGAGATCTTCTCTCCGGCACTTGACGCGCCCGCGCACCGTACGAGTCCCTGGTACCACCATCCACCCCAGAGCCGGAGGTTCCCATGACGGGTCCCGCCCCGACCGGCAGCGTCCCCGTGTTCGACGCCGCCGACCCGGGCTTCAGCATCACCTCCGCCGCCGTGCACAGGGCCCGCGAGAACTCCTGGTACGCCCGGACCACCTACGGACTGGCGGTCCTGCGGCACGCGGAGGTCGCCGAACTGCTCCACCACCCCCGGCTCCGCCAGGGCAGCGTGTCCTGGCTCGCCCGCAACGGGGTGACCGAGGGGCCCCTCGCCGACTGGTGGGCGAGCTGGGTCCTCCACCGTGAGGGGGAGGACCACCGCCGATTGCGCCGACTGCTGAATCCGGCGTTCTCCTCCCGGTCTGCCACGGCTCTGCTGCCCCGCTTCCGGGCCCTCGCCACCGAGCTGACGGACGCGTTCGCGGACCGTGACCGCTGCGAGTTCGTCGCGGAGTTCGCCGAGCCCTACGCGGCCCGTGTGATCGCGATGCTGCTCGGCATCCCGGAGCAGGAGTGGCCCGTCATCGCCCGCGAGTCCGCCGTGCTGGGACTCGCCCTGGGGGTGACCGTCCGCCAGGACCTCGACCGCGTCGAACGCGCGCTCGCCGCGCTCCACGCCTACGCCGATGAACTGATCGCCGACCGACGGCGCCGGGAGCGTGACGACTTCCTCTCCCGCCTGGTCCACGCGGACCGCGACGGCGACCGCCTCGGCGACGAAGAACTCCGCGACAGCCTGGTCCTGCTGGTCTTCGGGGGCTTCGACACCACCCGCAACCAACTCGGTCTCGCCCTTCAGACCTTCGCCCGCCACCCCGCCCAGTGGCGGTTCCTCGCCGATCGGCCGGAACTGGGCGCCAGGGCCGCCGAGGAGGTGATACGCGTCAACCCCACCGTCCGCTGGATCACCCGGGAGGCGCTGGAGGACTTCACCTTCCGGGGCCTGGACATCCCCGCCGGGACCACCGTCCAACTGTGGACCGAGTCCGCCGGTACCGACCCCCGCGTCCACGGGCCGTACTCCTTCGACATCACCGCCGAACGGGAGCCGCACTTCGGCTTCGGCGGCGGGTTCCACCACTGCCTCGGCCACTTCGTCGCCCGCGCCGACATCGCCGAGGCCCTGCCGGTGCTCGCCCGGCGCCTGCGGGACCTCCGGATCGCCGAGGACGCCGTCTGGCTCCCCGACTCCGGCAACACCGGCCCCGTACGCCTGCCGCTCCTGTTCACGCCCGCTCCCTGACCGGGTGCCCCCGTCCCACCGCGCTACCCCTGTGAGGTGCCCCACCATGACCGCCCGTCCCGCCAGCACCACGGCACTCGACCGCCACCGTGAACGGAACAGCGACCGGAGCGCGGTGGACACCGTGCGCGAACGGATCGCCGAGACGGGGGTCGAGTACGTCTACTACCAGTCGGTGACCCTCAGCGGCCGGGCCGTCGGCAAGGTGGTGCCCGCTGTGCATCTGCTCCGCAATCTGGAGAAGGGCGTCCAGATGCACCGCTCTGTCGTCGCCGACTTCCAGACCGACCGGAGCGGTGCCCTCCTCGGCGGCGGCGCGCGGGCGGCCGAGTTCACCGCCCTGCCCGACCTGGACACCTTCGCCGTGCTGCCCTGGGACACCACGGTCGGCCGGTTCTTCTGCCGCCTCTACGAGCCCGCGCACCTGCCGGAACGCGGCGGGGAGCCGTTCGCCGCCGACGCGCGCGGCAACCTCATCCGGCGGCACCGCGAGTTCACCGGACGCACCGGACTCGTCCTGCGCTCCGGCTGCGAGCCCGAGGCGACCTGGACCGGACCCGGTCTTGAGGTACCCCACCGCCCCGACGCCTGCCCCGCGTACCGGATCGATCTGCTGGAACGCGCCAGGCCCATCTACCAGAAGGTGATCACCTACGGCAGGGCGCTGGGACTCGACATGATCGAGGGCGACTACGAGGACCCCGGCCAGCTCGAACTGAACTGGATGTACGACCGGGCCGAGCTGACCGCCGACCGGCTCGTCACCTTCCGGCAGATCTGCCGCCAGGTCGCCCGCGAACTCGGCGTCACGGTCAGCTTCATGCCCAAACCCGCCATCGGCGTCATGGGCAACGGCTGCCACCACAATCTCAGCCTCTGGAACGGCACCGAGAACGTGCTCGCCGAACCCGGCCGCCGCGAACTGCACCTGACCGAAACCGGACAGCACGCCCTCGGCGGCATCCTGGCGCACGCCGCGGGCGCCATGGCCGTCATGGGCCCCACCGTCAACTCCTACAAGCGGTACTGGGACACGGGCCTCTTCGCCCCCGAACGGATCGACTGGGGCATGGACGACAAGACCTGCACCGTCCGCCTGTCCGCCAACGGGCGCCTTGAGTACAAACTCCCCGACGCCATGGTCAACCCCTATCTCTCGCACGCCGTCCTGCTCGCCGTCATCGCCGACGGCCTGACGAACCGGACCGACCCCGGCCCGCCCCAGGGCACCGCCCGGGAACTCGGGCACCCGTTCCCCGCGCTGCCCCTGACCCTGGGCGAAGCCCTCACCGCCTTCACCGAGGACACCGTGGTCACAAGCGCGCTCACCGAGGAGATCTGCTCCGTCTTCCTCGCCGGCAGGTCGGACGAATGGGCCCGCTTCTGCGCCGCCGTCACCGACTGGGAACACCAGATGTACGCGGAGGGCACCCCCTGATCCGGAGCCGCCCCGGGCGGGCCGCGGCGGCGGGCCCAGGTCTGTCCCTCCACCGTCCGGCCCGTTTCCGTCCGGGGGTCCGTGCCGACGGACTGTACCCGTACGGGTGAATCCCGGGCGGTCCTTCACGATGTGCGCGCCGTACGACTGGCCGGTCGCGTCAACCCGGCGGTTCACCCGCGCGGGGGATGTCACCCCGGTGGAGGGTGGTGGTCGACTTCTGCGCCGGGCCGGTCGTCATGACCGGACCCACGTCGCGCGATCCGTGTATCCCTCAGGAGGCTTCGTCCGTGATCACCAGGAAACTGCCCTTACTCGCCGCGGCGCTGATCGCCTTCGGCATGCTGACCGCCGGTTCGGCGACCGCCACCGTCTCCGGGGACGGAGGCAACCGGATCGGAATCCTCAGGGACAACGGTGAGGCGTATGTGAAGGAGGGTGGTCTCAGCGCCACCTGGGTCCTTGAGGCCGGGAACATCAAGCAGGTCGTCCTGTCGGGGAACCGGATCGGGGTCCTCAAGGGCAATGGCGAGGCGTACGTCAAGGAGGGCGGCCTGAGTGCCGCCTGGACCCTGGTCGCCGGACAGACCAAGCAGATCGCCCTCTCCGGCAACCGGATCGGGGTCCTCAAGGACAACGGCGAGGCGTACGTCAAGGAGGGCGGTCTCAGCGCCGCCTGGACCCTGGTCGCCGGACAGACCAAGGAAATCGAACTCTCCGGCAACCGCATCGGCATCGTGAAGGGCAACGGCGACGCCTATGTGAAGGAGGGCGGCCTGAGTGCCACCTGGGTCCTTGAGGCGGTCGATGTCATCGACATCGACCTCGCGGGCACCCGTATCGGCGTCTTCACCGGCGGGGGCGAGGCATTCGTCAAGGAGGGCGGTCTGAGCGCCCTCTGGGTCCTGGAAGCGAACGATGTGATCCAACTGGAGCTGTCCGGCAACCGGATCGGGGTCCTCAACGACAAGGGCGAGGCGTACGTCAAGGAAGGCGGTCTCAGCGCCGCCTGGACCCTGGAAGCGAACAATGTGATCCAGATCGCCCTCTCCGGCACCCGGATCGGCATCCTCGTGGGCAGCGGTCAGGCGTTCGTCAAGGAGGGCGGTCTCAGCGCCGCCTGGGTCCTGGAAGCGAACGACGTCACCGAGCTCGTCCTGTCCTGACACACCCCAGCGGGCGCCTCAGGGCGCCGCACGGTGGCGTACCTCTCCTCGGGGTACGCCACCTCCGCTTGTCCGGTACCGGGTGGCGGAGACACCGGCCCTCCGCGTCTTCCGAACCCGGCCGGGCACACCTGGTTGAACCCCCGCCAACGGGCAGATGCGCAACGGGCGTCCTCGGCTCCACCCGTTCCAACGATGAGGAGGAACGGATGACGGAGCTCCACCCGGACGCGGAGCCTTCCCGGAAACCGGGCCTCCGCATGTGCCGGCGTGGCCCCCGGTGAGCAGGTGGTCGCCCACCGTCATGTCCTGGACCGTGCCGGGACAGCTCACACCGCGGGCCGCGGCCTCCAGGACATCGGCGGGCACTGCCCGCATCGTGGAGTGCACACCGGGTGGAACCACCCGCCACTTCATCTTCATCCTTGGATTCCGACGGGGCGCGGAGCAGCGTCGATCTGCCCCGCGCGGCCCGGTGGAGTCGCCGACGTCCGGTCCCGGGAGCGTCACGTTCCGTGTGCGGGACGAGGGAGTGATGATGGAGGTGAGGAGGTGGAGGTGGTGAGGACTCGCCGGTTCCCGGACGGTGCCGTGGCCTTGGTGGTGGGCGCGCTCGCGATCACCGCTGAGCTGGTCGCCTTCCTGGTGCCCGCACCGGTCCGTCCCGGTGTCGGTGTCATCGTGGCGGGGGCGGTGTTCCTGGGGCTGCTGGTGTGGATGGGGATGGCTGTGAAGGAGCGGTTCCGGGGCCGCTGTCGGGCGCCGACGGGGTGGGACGACGGTGGCGGGGAGTGGTTCACCCGGCAGAGCCTGGAGGGATTCCCGAGGTCCGAGGTCTGTGCGAGGACGGGCGGCGCGGGCCTGGTCCGGGCCGAGGAAGCATGGGTGTTCGCCCGGCACGGATACGGGACGGCGTGGCTGACCAGCCGGTTGGGCGTGTCGAACGAAGTGGCCCGGACGCTGGTCAGAGCGGTTCAGGAACAGGCGGTGGGGGTCGGTCGGGGTTCATCCGGTGCCGAGGCGGACGGCCTTGACCAGCAGTAGCAGGGCGCCCGCGAGCAGATAGCCGCGCAGGAGGACCATCCCGGCCCGCCGTCCCGCTGACCATCGGACCGGCTGGAGGAGGGTCAGCGGGGGCATGCGCCAGGCGGCCTTCTCCGCGGTGGTCATGACCGGAATGCCCGGACGGGCGGTGCGGTGGCGGACAGCGCGCACGGCCGCGGGGCCCAGTGCCGCGGTGAGTGCCCCCGCGAGCACGAGGAGGGTCCGTCCGACATCGAGGTGGGGGAAGAGGGTGGAGACCATCAGGGTGCCGGAGAGCAGCAGCAGGACGGCGATGATCAGACCGGCGAGAACGTTGAGCCAGCGGGGGTTGGCCCAGGGCCCGAGGACGTCGCGGTCATTGCACAGCAGCAGCAGGAAGACCGTGGCGGAAGGCAGCAGCAGCCCGGCCAGCGCCTGGACGGCTTCGGTGATGACACCCAGAGGTGCGCCGGGGATCAGGACGACGGAGGCGGCGGCGAGGACGAGAAGGCTGTAGGAGAGGTAGAACGGTCTGGCCTCGCGGAAGCCGCGGTGCAGGGAGTGCTGGAGGTGGAAGACATCACCGAAGGCGTAGCTGGTGGCGAGGGTGACGGCGGCGGCACCGACGATGCTGGCGTCCAGCAGGACGACGGCGAACATGACGCCGAGGGCGTGGCTGTGTCCGCCGAGCGCCTGGGCGACTCCGGCGGCGTCGGTGAAGTGCCCTTGCGCCGGTGTCCCCCGTACGGCGAAGTCGGCGACCATCATCAGCGCCGCCGCGCCGGTCACGACGACGAGTGAGCCCAGGAAGGTGTCGGCGCGCTCGTAGCCGATGAAGCGCGGGGTGATGCGCTTGTCGATGACGTTGGACTGCTGGAAGAAGAGCTGCCAGGGGGCGACGGTGGTGCCGACGATGGCGATGACCAGCAGTACCGCGTCGCCGGTGATCCCGCCCCGGACCCCGGGGACGACGAAGTCGTGGGCGGCCTGTCCCCAGCGGGGCTCGCTCAGCAGGGTGAGCGGGACGATCAGCAGGCTCACGGCGATGAAGACGAACATCGCACGCTCCCAGCGGTGGAAGGCCCCTCCGGTGGTGACCGCGATCAGCACGACGGCCGCCAGGGGAACGGCCACATACCGGGGAACGCCCAGGTAGGAAGCGGCCAGCGAGACGCCGATGAATTCGGTGACGAGGGTGAGGAAGTTGAGGACGAACAGGTCGCCGACGCTGAACCAGCCCCAGAAACGGCCGAACCGTTCCATGATCAGCCGGGCGTGGCCGACTCCGGTGACGGCGCCGAGGCGCACCACCATCTCCTGGTTGACGACGAGGACCGGGATCAGCAGGAGCAGTACCCACAGCAGGGAGTACCCGTAGTCCTGTCCGGCCTGGGCGTAGGTGGCGACCCCGCCGGCGTCGTTGTCCCCCACCATCACGATCAGCCCCGGCCCGACCACCGCGAGCAGTGTGAGCGCGCGGCGCCGCAGGCCCCGGTCGCCGTCCCCGCCGTCGACGGGCACGCGGCCGAGCGCCCCGCGGATCTCCTCCGTCCCGGGCGTGCCCACGGCTGCCGCGGCGGGGCGGGGCCCCGGGGAGCGCCGCTCCTTCGGGGCGACGGGCTTCTCCCGTCCTCCGGGTGGTGGACCGGAGGGCGTGGCGGGCGGGCGCGGGGCCGGACGCCGGTCGGCCTTCCCCGCGGCCCGGGTGTCCGCCGGTCCGCCGCCCGGTCCGGGGGCGGGACGCGGCGTGTCGCCCCGGCTGTCCGGCCGGGCGCGGGGACCCGGGGGAGGCCCGGTCGGGGCCGGACCGTCCGAGGGCCGGGGCCCGGGCCGTGGCGGCCGTGGCCGCTCGCCGTCGGGCGGTGTGGGGTCCGGGCTCACGGGGACGCCGGGGGCGTGTGCGGTTCCGTGCGGGACGCGTCCGGACGGGGGGAGGGGTGCGGGGCGCGGGCGCGCTGCCGCCAGTCCCGGGGCACGATGACTTCGAGCACGTCGTCCACGGTGATCACCCCGAGGATCTCGTCGGCGTCGCCGACGACCGGGACGACCAGCAGATTGTGATCGGTCATCAGCAGGGCGACATCCTCGACATCGGTGTCCGGCCCGACCCGTACGGGGTCGGTGTCCGCCAGGTCCCCCAGCGGGTGGGAGGGGGCGGCCTGCACCAGGGCGACCAGCGGGACGACGCCGGTGAGCCGGTTCCCCTCCGCGGTGACGAAGAGACTGCTCAGGGCTTCGGGCTGGAGGGAGTGGGCGTCCCGCACCGAGCGCAGCGCCTGCTCCGCCGTACGGTCGGCGGGGGCGGTCAGTACGTCGAGGGACATCAGCCCTCCGGCGCTGGAGGGGTGGAAGCCGAGCAGGGTGAGCACCCGCAGCCGCTGCTTGGCACCCAGCGCGTCGAGTACGGGTCGGCGCCGCTCCTGCGGCAGCCCGCCGATGGCGTCGGCCGCGTCGTCGGCCCCCATCCGCCCCAGCACCGCCGCCACCTGCCCGTCCGGCCAGTCGCGGAACAGCCGGGCCCGCGCGTCGGGCTCCAACTCCTCGAAGACGTCGGCCTCCAGCTCCGGGTCCGCGCCGACCGCCCCCAGGATCTCCTGGGACTCGGCCCGGTTCGCCTCCTCCAGCAGGTCGGCGAGGCCCGCGGGCCTGAGCCGTCCCAGCCGTCCCAGCACCCTCCTGCCCGCCACGGTGGGAAGGTGGCCGATCAGCGGCTCGACCGACTTCCAGTCCCGCCAGCCCTCCTCCCGTCCGCCGCCCGCCCGGCGGCGCCACGGCCCTCCGCGCCGACGGCGGGTCAGCACCCGGGTCACCGCCCAGCCGTCGCCGACGGGTTCCAGCAGTACGTCGTACGCCCGGACGAATTCGGCCTCCCGCACATCGACCAGGCGATGCCCCAGGACATCGGCGCGCAGCAGCACCTCGCCCTCGCGCCGGTCGAAGGCGCGTACGTCCATCCGGCCACTGGTCAGCGCCACATGATCGGTGCCCCACCGCGCCACCTGGGTCACGGGGAGGAAGACCTCACGGCGGCGGCCGAGCCTCCCCACCACCCCGGTCACCAGCGGATGCTCCTGCCCCCGCAGCCTGACGATGACATCCGACAGCCGTCCGACGGCCTCCTCGTGCCGTCCGAGCAGCGGTCGCCCGACCAGCTCCGCCAACCGCAGAGAACCATCCATGGCGACAAAATAGACACCTCGGCTGTATCGGTTGCGGTGGACACAGCCGACGGACGGCCATCCGGTGGTCACCGGGGGGATTCTTGACTCATTGCTGATGTCGCACACCTTTGCGGGGGGTCGCGGGTGTGTGCCAGCATGGTGGGGGCGCTCAGCCCTGCCGACGGCCCGCATCGGTGTGACGCCGTTCCGCTGGGAGCCCTGGTTCGCGCGGTGCCGTCCGCGCCCGGTCGTGAGAGGGGGCGTCATGGATCATTCCGGTCCGGGTCACAGTCCGACCCCGCTTCCGGCTCCGCTGCCGGCCGCCCCCGTGCGCGTCTGACCGAAGGGGAACGCCGCTCGTGCGGCGACCCGGGTGCGCCCCGCCTCCCTGTCCCTGAAGGGCTCCGGCCCTGTGCAGGTCCGGGCGCTGCGGCAGGCACACACGGTCAGCCGCACCGCCCGTCGCATGGCCTCGGGGACATCTGCGGAGCCGCCGGGCCGACGGGCTCCTGCGACGGCCCTCGTCCCCCCGTACCACCCTGAACCACCCTCCGCACCGAGTCCTGCCCAGCGCTCCACCGGGCGAAGGAGGAACGGCATGACCACTCGGACGATCACGGACACCGCCCCGTCCGACAAGGCGCCGGCCCGCCCGCGGACCACCGCGGTCCCCGATCACCACCTTCTCCGGCGGGAACGTCCCCCCTGTGCCCGAACTCCCCCGGGAGCACGGCTTCCTCGCGACCGCCCTGCCCGCCTTCGCCGCCGCCCTCTTCCCGCTCCGGCGCACCCGCCGCCGCGGCCGGTCGCGCCGACCGCCGCCGCACACCGGACCGACCGTCCGACCACCCCGGGAGGTGTCACCATGCAGGACCTGACCACGCTCGAATTCTCCGTCCGTCTCGCCACCGGAATCGGCTGCGGCGCCCTGATCGGCATGGAACGCCAGTGGCGTGCCCGGATGGCAGGGCTGCGGACCAACGCCCTCGTCGCGGCCGGGGCCACCCTCTTCGTCCTCTACAGCGAGGCCGTCGGCGACCCCGGCAGCCCCACCCGGGTCGCCTCCTATGTCGTCTCCGGCATCGGTTTTCTCGGAGCCGGCGTCATCATCCGCGAGGGCGCGTCCATCCGCGGTCTCAACACGGCCGCCACCCTGTGGTGCTCGGCCGCGGTCGGTGTGCTCGCCGCCTCCGGGCGCCTCGCGCTCGCCCTGCTCGGCACGGCGGCCATCCTCGCCATCCACCTCGTCCTGCGGCCCGCCAGCCGCCTGGTCGACCGCGCCCCGCAGGGCAACGACGACACCACCACCGCCGTCACCCTGCATGTGCGCTGCGACCGCGGCGACGAACACCACATCCGGGCCCTCCTCATCCAACTTCTCAGCAGCGCCGATCCGCGGCTCGCCGGACTGCGTATCCACCGCACCGAGGACGGTGTCACCGCCCTGGAGGCCGAGGTGACCATCGACGGCCCACCGAACGCCCCCATGGAGCAGCTCGTCACCCGTCTCTCCCTGGAGCCCGGCATCCACGACCTGCACTGGCGCTCACCCACCAGGACGACCGGCACCACCGGACACGGTGCCCTGCTCTGACCCGCCCCGCTCCCCGGCCGCCCCCCCCGGCCGGTGGAGCGCTCAACGGGGCAGGTGGAACGGGACGGTGGTGATGACGATCTTCGGCAGATTCCGCAGCGCGTGACGCAAGCGGCTCGCGGTGCGGCTGTGGAGGAGCCGGTGCCACCGGTGCCGGGTGACGATCTCGGGGAGGAACACGGTGAGGGTCAGGCCCGGGTTGAGCCGGTGAAGGGTCTCGATGTAGTGCACCAAGGGTGCGACGACGGCGCGGTAGGGCGACAGAACGGTCTGCAACGGGAGGTGATCACCCCACAGGCCCCAGTAGGCGCGGAAGCGCCGCTCCTCGTCCTCGGTGGTGCTGATGTGGACGGCGAGCGCGGGCTGCCCGAGGGACGCGGCATAGGCGAGGGTGCGCATGGCGGCGAGGTCGAGGGTGGCGACGGCGATCACCGACAGATGGTGGATCTCCTCCGGGATCTCCTCCGTCTCCCGGTCGGCGTCCGCCGCGGCGGCCCGCGTGGCCGGAGCGAGGGGACCGGTGCTCGTGGGCGCCGGGAGTTCGACGGCGTGCGGCCGTAGCCGCAGGGCCTCCCGCGCGGTTGCGTAGTGGCGCTTGATACGGGTGGTGACCAGCAGGAAGAGGGCGATGGCGATGAGCGCGACCCAGGCGCCCGAGGTGAACTTGCTGATTCCCGCGGTCAGCAGGACCAGCGCGGACAGGAGGGCGCCGGTGGCGTTGAAGAGAAGGCTCTTGCGCCAGTGCGGATCGCGCCGCCGCCACCAGTGGACGACCATCCCGGTCTGGGAGAGCGTGAACGCGAGGAACACCCCGACGGCGTACAGGGGGATCAGGGAGTTGGTCTGGCCCTCGAAGGCGACGTACACGAGGACGGCGGCCAGAGACAGCAGCAGGATGCCGCCGCTGTACGCCAGCCGGTCCCCGAGCCGCAGGAAGGTCTTGGGCGCGTAGTCGTCCCGGGCCAGCAGCGACAGCACACGGGGGAAGTCGTTGTACGCGGTGTTGGCCGCCAGCAGCAGGACCGCCGCGGTCGCCGCCTGGACGTACACATACATCCAGCCCTGTCCGAAGGAGAGATGCGCGAGCTGGGACAGCACGGTCTCCTGGGAACGGGGCACCACGCCGGTCAGATGGATCAGGACGACGATCCCGGCGAACATGGCGATCAGCAGCCCGACCATCCAGCTCAGAGTGGTGCGCGCGTTGCGCCACTCCACGGGCCGGAAGGCGGGGACGGCGTTGGAGATCGCCTCGATACCCGTCATCGCGGTGGCGCCGGAGGAGAACGCCCGGGCGATCAGCAGCAGCCCGACGGTCTCGGTGACCGGCAGCGACGGCGGCGGCACGGGCTGGAACCCGCTCCGGGCCGCGTCCACGAGCCCGGCGGCGACCAGAGCGAACATCGCCACGATGAACGCGTACGTGGGGGCGGCGAACAGCGCGCCCGCCTGCCGGATGCCCCGCAGATTCCCGGCGAGCAGCACCACGATCACCAGGACACCCAGCGGAACCGTCCAGGGGGTCAGCCCCGGCAGGGCCGAGGTGATCGCGGCGATCCCGGACGCGATCGACACCGCGACGGTCAGGACGTAGTCCGTCATCAGCCCCGCGGCGGCCACCAGCCCCGCCACCGGACCCAGATTGTCACCCGCCACGATGTACGAGCCCCCGCCGTGCGGATAGGCGCGGATCGTCTGACGGTACGACACCCCCACCGCCACCATCAGGAACACGATGACCGCGGAGACCGGGAACGAGTACGCGAGCCCCGCCGCGCCCGCCAGCACCAGGACCGTGAGCATGGCCTCCGGTCCGTACGCCACCGACGACAGGGCGTCCGCCGACAGCACCGGCAGCGCCACCAGCTTCCGCATCCGCTCCGTCACGAACGCCGAACTCGCCAGCGGCGCCCCCACCAGCACCCGGCGGACCCGGGAGACCGCCTCCGCCTGGACACCGGCCGCCGCCCGGGGCCCCGCGGCCCGCACCCGCAACGGGGGAAGCGGCACGAGCCGCCCGAACCACGCCCGCCCCGCCTCCGCCGACACCGGGAACGCCCCCACATCCGGCTCCACCGGCAGAGCGCGCCGCCACACCTCAGGTGCCACCGACACCCGCCCCCACGCACGGCCCACCCGCCGCAACGCCCGTACCTGCTCCTCACTCAGCCCCGGCAACACCGCGGCCGGCCCGGGAAGCCCCGAGCCGTCGCCGTCCACACGACCCTCCGTACCCGTCACGCAGGCAAGCCTGGAGCACCGGTCCCATCCGGCAGGGCAACGACACCGTCACATCACCCGACCACACCCGGCAGCCCCACCACCGAGCGACCTGGCTCGTGTCAGGGGCTCATCGGTCCCGCCCGGGCCCGGCCGATTCCTGCCGGGCCCCGGGCGTCCCCCGTTTCCCCCGTTTCCCCCGTGACTCCGGACCCGGTGGGCCGGAACGTCTCCCAGCCTCGCACTGCCTCGCTGAGAACAGGCTGAGCGGACCTGAGGATCTCTCAGGAATCCCCGGACTGTCCGGGCGGCGAGCCCGCGCGGGCACTTCGGCGGCCTCAGCATCCTCTCAGCGGACCACGGCCATACTGCGTCCATGCGGATACTGGTGGTGGAGGACGACCCCCGGCTGATGGAACTGCTGTGCCGGGGACTGGGCGGTGAGGGCTTCGCGGTCGACGGGACCGGCGACGGGGCGCACGCCCTGGAGCTGGCCCAGGAGAACGAGTACGACGCGATCGTTCTCGACGTGATGCTCCCGGGGATGAACGGCCTGCGCGTGTGCGCCCGGCTGCGCGAGAACCGGATCTGGACCCCGGTACTGATGCTGACCGCCCGCGACGGCGAGTACGACGAGGCCGAAGGACTCGACACCGGCGCCGACGACTACGTCACCAAACCCTTCTCCTACATCGCCCTGGTCGCCCGGCTGCGCGCCCTGGTCCGGCGGGGACGGCGGGAACGCCCGCCCGTCATCGAGATCGGCGACCTCCGCGTCGACCCGGCCACCCGCCGCTGCGAGCGCTCCGGGACACCCGTCCCGCTGACCGCACGGGAGTTCGGGGTCCTGTGGTACCTCGCCGCACAGCGCGGGGAAGTCGTCGCCAAGACCGAGATCCTCGACCATGTCTGGGGCGACTTCGAGGGAGACGTCAATGTCGTGGAGGTCTATGTCAGCGCGCTCCGCCGCAAGATAGACACCCCGTTCGGGCGGCGGACCATCCACACCGTCCGTGGAGCGGGCTACCGCCTGGAGGACACCGGCAGCACCTCATGAGGCACCCAGGACGGACGCGCCCCCGGCTCTCGCTGAGCATGCGGGCCCGCGCCGCGCTGCTGTCGGCCCTGCTGGTCGCCCTGCCGCTGACCGCCGGGGCCGTTCTGGCCATCGAGTTCTGGCGGCGGGATCTGCTGGACGTCGCCCTGCGCTACAGCGACAAGGGCCTCGTCGGCCCCCGGCCCGGGGCGGGCGCCACCATCGAGACCTGCAAGGAAAGCATCGACCACACCCGCGACACGCTGCCTTCCGGCATGAGCCAGTACTGCGTCCAGGACCTTGTGACCGGATTCATCACCGACCCCGGTGTACTGGAGAACCACATCTGGCCCGAGGCCCTCGGCGGCCCCGGCGACCGCCGCCCGCTGCGGATCGTGGAGACCGACCCCACCGCCGACCCCCCGTTCCAGCTCGTCACCGTCAACACGCTCAAACGGGAACAGACCGAACTCGACACCCTGATCCTGTCGGCGGTACTCGTCGTCGCCGGACTGACCTTCCTGACCGGCACGGCCACCTGGTTCGCCGTCGGACGGGCGCTGCGCCCCATGGAGGCCATCCGGCTGCGCTTCACCGAACTGAGCGCCCACCACCTCAACCAGCGCGTCCCCGTCCCCCGCTCCGACAACGAGATCGGACGGCTGGCCCGCACCCTGAACGAGACCCTGGACCGGCTGGAGGAGGCCATGGAGCGACAGCGCCGATTCACCTCCGACGCCTCGCACGAGCTGCGCACGCCCCTGGCGGCGCTCCGCGCCGAGCTGGAGATCGCAGGGACCCGGCCCGAGCGCGCCGACTGGCCCAGCGTGGTGGAAGGCGCCCTGGGGGACGTGCTGCGGCTCCAGCGGCTCACCGAGGATCTGCTGACACTCACCCGGCTCGACACCGGGCAGCCGCCGACCGGCCCCGGGGACCGCCTCGACCTGGCCCGGCTGATCCAGGACGAATGCGCCCGCCGCCGCCCGCCGGACCATCTCCGGCTGACGGTATCGGCCCCGAACGAGCCCGTCCCGGTCCGGGGCCGGGCCTCGCTGCTCGCCCGGGTCCTGGGCAACCTCCTCGACAACGCCGACCGGTACGCGGAGCGGTGGGTTGAGGTGACGGTCCGCCGGGACGCCGCCTGCGGGACGGCGGTGCTGGAGGTCCGTGACGACGGCCCCGGTATCCCGTGCGCCGACCGGGAGCGGGTGTTCGACCGCTTCACCCGTGTGGACGATGCCCGGGGCCATGACACCGGCGGTACGGGTCTGGGCCTGGCCATCGCACGCCATGTCGCCACGGTGCACCGGGGGAGCCTCACCCTCGTGGACAGCGACCGGGGCGCGTGCTTCCTGCTGGCCCTTCCGCTGGACGCGGACCCGGCGGACTGACGTGATGTTTCCCGGGTCAGGTGACGTAGGCGTAGGCCAGGATCGCGTTGCCGGTGAAGGCGGCGGCCGTGAAGGCGCCGCCGGTGACGTTCGGCGGGGTCGTCTGAAGGGTGTTGGTGGCGCCGAGACCGGGCGCGGTGGCGCCGAGGAGGGTCGAGCCCTCGCCCACGAGGGCGGGGGGCGCCGTTGCGGTGATCATCACGCCGAGATAGTGGAGACCTGCGTAGGTCGTGGTGCAGGAGCCGGCCGTACCGGCGGACGTCTGTGCGACGGCCAGGGTCTTCGTCGTGTGCGCCGCCCAGGCGGCGGTGGTCTGGTCCGCCGTCCGCGCCAGCGCCACCCGTGACGCGTCGTGCAGGGTGAACCAGCAGTTCAGCGGCAGACTGGCAGCCGTCCCGCCGGAGGTGAAGGCGATGTTGCTGATCAGCAGCCCTTGAGGCAGCCAGATCGGCACCAGGTTCAAGGTGCCTGACGTGGGCGCGGAGGAGGTTCCGCAGCGGAGCCTGCTGGTCGTCTCGTACCGGCCCGCGGGGCGCATCGCCGCCTCCAGGGCCGTGCCCGGGGTGAGGTCGGTGTCGACGACGTTGGTGCCGGGGAGGGCGGTCGTCTCGCCCATGCCGGTGATCGGCGCGGCCGTGGAGACGAGGAGCGCGGTCGCGGCGTTCCAGCCGTTGCCGCTCAGGTCGTTGTCCATCACGACGGCGCCGGTGGCGCCGGCCGCGAGCGAGATCCCGTTGGCGGTGGTGCCGCCGTCCCTGCGGATCTGGTTGCCGGTGACGAGGCAGCCGGTGGCATTGGCGGAGAGCCGGATTCCGGCGGACGCGGCGCGGCGGATCTTGTTGCCGGTGATGACGGCGTCCTGGCCGTTGGTCCCGTCGGCGCCCGGGCCGATGGCGATGCCGTGGTTGCCGGCGGTGCCGTCGATGTGGTTCGCGGTGATCGCGACGGACACGGACCCGGACGCGTTGATGGCGTTGGAGCCCGCGTTCCGGATGGTGTTGCCGTCCACGGAGGCGCCGTCGGAGTAGTTGACGAAGATGCCGGTCGACGCGGTGGATTCGACGGTGTTGGAGGTCACGCCGCTGCTGACGCAGTGCTCGATCTGGAGCCCGTTGCCGCCGGACGACCGGATGGTGTTGCTGTCGACCCGCACTCCGGAGAGTTTCGCGGTGGGGTGCCCCACGGCCCGGATCGCGCTCTCGCTCCCCGGCGCGTCCACGATGTTCCCGGTCACCGCGATGGCGTAGGGGGTGAGGGTGTACCCCAGCGCCGGGTCCGGGACGGCGATCTCGATGCCCGCGTGGCCGGGGTTGTCGATGATGTTGCCGCTGATCACGGAGCGGCACCAGCCGAAGGCGTAGATCCCCTCGTGCATCGTGCCGTCGATCTTGTTGTCGACTGCCTGGATGCCGTCGTAGTACGTTCCGGCCACGAGGGTGTGGGACCCGAACGCCCGGCCGAACAGGCCGAGTCGGGAGCTGGGCCCGACGTAGCAGCCCTGGATCAGGATGTTCCGCGCCGGGGTGTTGTCGTTCAGACCGATCGAGCCGGACCCGGCGCGGGCCAGGTCGATCTGGATGGCCTCGCTGAAGCCGCGGTTCCCGGCGGCCGAGTTGTCCTTGAACCCCTCGATCCGGCAGTTCAGCACCCTTCCGCCGTCGATCGAGTTCAGCTCGATCCCGTGCGCCGAGCTGGTGTTGCGGACCGTCGCGTCCCTGACCGTGATGTCCGCCGCGTGCATCCAGCTGATGACGTTCGTCATCGCCGTCACCGTGCCGACGCCCGCGTGCGCCGCGTTCCCGTCCCAGAGCCCGCCCAGCACCTGGATGGAGCCCCGGCCCTCGTAGCCCGCGAAGGAATCGTCGGCGAGGAAGTTGCGGAGGATGCCGGTGTTGCCGATGGCGCGGATCGTCGCCCCGTACGCCCAGATCGTCGTTTTCTCGTACACCGTCAGAAAGTCGGTGACGCCATAGATCCGACCCGCGGGGACGAGGACCTGCCCGCCGCCTGCCGTGTGCGCCGCGTCCAGCGCGGCCTGGATCGCCGCCCGGTCGTCCGCGACACCGTCGCCGACCGCCCCGGTCACCAGGAAGACGCGTGCGCCCGGCAAGTCGGTCAGGCCGGGGGCGGAGACCGGCCCCGTGAATGTCACCGGGGCCCCTGCGGCGAACGCCGTCGGACCGGTGACCGTGCCGCCCGTCAGCGGCAGCCGCGTGTCCGGCCCGGCGAGCGCCGACCGCGCCGTCGACAGCGCGGCCGAGGCGGTCTCCCGCGCCTGTTGGTACCGACGCACCGGGGTGCCGCCCGACGGGCCGTGGTACTCGTACTCGATCTCGGAGACGTCCCGGGCCTTGAACAGGCGCACGGCCCCCGGCGCCGCGGACCCGGCGGGATCGCTGCGGAGAGTGCCGATCGGGGTGACGCCGTCGACCTCGTACAGGGCGGTGACCGGTTCGCCGGTGCCCGCGCGGCGCACCACGACCGCGCCGTCGGGGACGACATTCCCCACCGCGTCGGTGAGCACGTCGGCCGGAGTGCCACCGAAGGTATAGAGGGCCACAGAGTGGGCCTTTCCGTCGATAGGGTAAGAGCCGGGGATATCTACCCATGACACGCCAGGAGGCACCGTCCCGGTGCGGTCCTGGCCGATTCCGTGCCGACCTCCTCGACCGCGAAGCACTCGACGTCGGCTACCGGCTCCTCGTCGCCGAGCTGTAGCGAAGCCGGACCGGCCGCCCGCCCGCGCACGCCCGGACCGGCCCGTCGGCGGAACCACCGCCGGCGGTGCCTCTGCGGGACCGGTAGCCTCCCTGTGGTGACCCCGAGAGAGACGCAGGGCCTTGTATCGATGACGGACGGGGCCCGGTTGGGCTGGACAGCGCTGGGGGACAGGACCCGGCAGCCGCCCGTGGTCATGCTCCACGGCGGTCCGGGGCTGCCGGACGACCTGGGCGATGTCGCCGCGATGGTCGCGGACCTCGCCCCCGTGTACCGCTACGACCAGCGCGGCACGGGCCGGTCGGCCTGGCAGGGGCGCCATCGCCTCGCCCGGCATGGCGACGATCTCGCCGAGCTGCTCGACGCGTGGGAGGCGCCCGAGGCGGTGCTGATCGGGCACTCCTACGGCGCCGACCTCGCGAGCCGGATCTGCATGGCCCACCCCGGCCGGGTCGCCGCGATGCTGCTGATGTGCGGACCGTTCACCGGGGACTGGCATGCCGCGTACCGGGCGGAGCGCGCCGCCCGCATGTCCGCGGCACAGCGGCAGCGGCTGCGTGCCCTGAAGGAGACGCCGGACCGCACCCGGGAGCAGGAGACCGAGCTGCTGACGCTGGCCTGGTGCACCGACCACGCCGACCCGGAACGCGGGTGGCACCGGGCCGCGCGGGACGCCCGGCGGCGCCGCCCCGTCAACTGGGCCATGAACCGTGAACTGGGCGGAGAAGGACAGACACACCCCCTCGACGAGCACCTCGCCGAGCTGCGCGCGTGCCTGCCGGCGCGAACGGAACTGCTGGGCGGGGCCGACGACCCCCGCCCCGTGTCGGCTCTCGCGTCACTCGCGCTGCGGCTCGGCCGTCCGCTGACGCGGATCGAGAACGCCGGACACGAGCCCTGGTCGGAGCAGCCCGACGCCGTGCGGGCGCACCTCCGGCGATTTGTGCGGGACGCGGTGGGCGCACCGGGCCCCGGCCGGTCCACCGGCTGAACCAGCACGACGACCGGCAGGACGACCGGCATGACGACGGGCAGGACCACGGGCAACGGCGGCGGCGGTCACCGCGGCCGTCGATCTGTACGCGGCCCGGGCAGCCCACCGCGCCCGGCGCCGCACACCACCCGCGCTGCGTATGCGTACGGCGCCCGGCCGGGGCTCAGAGGCGCTTGGCGCTGCGCAGGGTCTTCGCGTAGTAGCCGTTGCCGTCCAGCCGGGAGACGCCGCCCACGTCACCGATGGTGGGACCGTTGACCTCCTCGCGGCTGGAGACGAAGATCAGGTGGCCCTCGGTGTCATGGCCGAGGACCATGCCGACATGGTCCAGCCGCTCCTTGGTACGGGCGTCGAGCTTGAAGAAGACGAGGTCGCCCGGCTGGAGCTGATCGATGGTGGTGGGGCGGTCCTTGGACTCGATCCCGGTCAGGGGGAGCACGTCGACGCCCTCGCTGGAGCGGGCCATGCCGTTGGCCGTGCGGGGCAGACCGTCGCCGGACTTGTCGGAGGACATCAGGGGGTAGCGCCCGCGGTAGCCGAGCACCATCCGCAGATAGCCGGAGCAGTCCAGCGAGTTGGCGCGCATCGCCTCCGGGGCCCCGGTGACACCGTCCCGGAAGGCGTAGGAGGTGCCGAGGTAGTCGTAGAAGTCGGACTGCTCCAGACGGAGATCGCCGCCCTCCCCGCCCGCGGTGTTCAACGGGCCGAAGTTCGCGTCGCCCGCGATACGCACCCCGTTCTCGTCCTTCTTCTCCTTCGCGCCCTCCACATACTGGAAGGCGAAGGCGAAGAGGTCGTCCTCCTTGCTGTCCGCGTACTCGGTGTACCAGTCCTTGAACCACTGCTCCTTCTCGGCGCCCTCGGTCCAGGTCTCCGGCATGACCCGGACCCAGTCCGTGGTGGAGACCTTCGACGCCGTCGAGGCGGGCTCGGCGAAGGTGCGCGCCGGGCCGGTCAGTTTCGCCGTCCGGGCGCCGTCGGTGAGCACCGCCCTGACCTGGCCGTCGGAGCCCCGCAGCACGCTGCGCGCGGGGTTCTCCATCCGGGACCACTTCTCGCCGCCCTTGTCCTGGGCGGCGGTGCCCGAACCCTTGCCGCCGTTCAGGACCCCGACGTTGCGGATCTCCGTGACACCTTGGTCCTCCTGCTTGCGCAGCTCCAGGGTGAGGAATCCGGAGACTCCGACCAGCCCGAGGACGACGGCGCCCGGGAGGATGCGGCGGGACTTCTTCTTCGCGGTCATCGACGTTCCTCGACTCTCAGATGGTGGGCATGATGCCGAGCAGCAGACCGGCGGCGACGACGATGTAGGCCATGAGCGACACGGAGGCGGTCGCCAGCAGCGTGGGGCCCTTGGGCTGGCGCACCAACTGGTAGGCGATCAGACCGGGGACGATGAAGCCGAGGGTCTCATTGGCGTACAGCAGCGGGAATTCCAGCGAGAGGACGATCATCACGGTGGCCTGGAGCACCACGCCCAGCAGGACCACCGCGGCGAACAGCCGCTTGCCGTAGAGGATCATCAGCCGCTGCATCAGCTTGGTGCCCGCGTAGGTCAGGGCGGTGACGCCGACGACCATGGCCGCCCGCTGAAGGTCCTCGATGAGGGTGAGGGCGAGCCAGCCCGGCGTGATCATGCCGCCGGGGGAGAGGTTGGTCGTGAGATAGCAGAGCAGGGAGAAGAGCAGACCTATGGCGATGCCCAGGGCGGCCATCTCGGGGGTCAGGGCGGCGGTGGTCAACAGGGGCTCCGGGCGGGTGGTACGGCGAATGGCTACGGGAGGTTCGGCGGCGGCGGGCGGGCCGCGCGGCCGTCAGGGGCGGTGGTGCGGAGGCTGGTGTCCGTTCTCGGGGTCCGGGTCGTCGAACCAGCCGAAGGCGCCGTCCGCCCCGGGCCGCTCCTGTCCGGGGCGGGCCCCGGCCTCGTGCGCGGCCCCCGGACGCGGGGTCTCCTGGTGCGGGGCCTCCTGCGCCTGCCAGTGCCCCGGCTGCTCGTACGGCGTCTGCCCGTACGGCTGCTGTCCGTGCGGCCACTGGTCGTGACGGGGCTGCTCGGGCGGCGTCCGCCCGTACGGCGTCTCCCCGTACGCGGGCTGCTCGTATGCCTGCCCGTACGACGGCTGCCCGTGCGGCGTCCGGTCGTACGACGACTGCTCCCGCGGCGCGTCCTCGTGTCCGGGCTGCCCGTGTCCGGGCTGCTCGTACGCGGACCACTCCTCGCGCTGCTGACCGTACGGCGCGTGCGACGCCTGCGGTGTGTACGGCGTGTGCTGCGGCTGTTCGTGCCCGTGCCGCTGCCCGGGGGGCGTGGGCCAGGGCGGAAGCGGCGGGGACTGCGCCGGGACGAGGGACGGAGCGGGCTCCGGCCGCTGTGCCGCGGGCGGCTGCGCCCCGGCCTGCTGCACTCCTCCGGCCTGCTGTGCCGCGGTCTGCTGCACCCGGTCCGGCTGTGCCCCGGTCGGCTGGGACGGAATCCGCACCACCGGGATCTCCTGCGTCTGGGACGCCTGGTACCGGTCCTCGTACGCCTGCGGATAGGACGCGTAGGGGTCCAGCCGGGGCGGCTGGGACTGCTGGGGCGACGGGGACGTCCGGGGGGTGTCCCCGTCCGCCGTCTCCGGCTCGCTCCCGCTCTGCTCACTCTCGTCCGCGGGGAGTTCCGCCAGATACTCCAGCAGCTCCTCGCCCTGGCCGTGGATGTTGCCGATCGCGACGAGCGAGGACCCGTCGGGCATCCGGCTCAGCAGGGTCGGCATGAACTCGTGGGCGTCCCGGCGGTCGCCGCCGAGGTCGACGGCGCGGTCCCGCCACTCGGCGGGGATGGCGTCGATGGCGCTCTTCGCGGGGTGTCCGATGACGAAGACGTTGTCGGGCCGGAGGTCGGGGATGATCTCGCCCATCTGGCCATTGCGCTCGACCCGGTCGGGCCGACAGTTGATCACGACGTTCAGGGGCCGGCTGATGGCGCCGAGGTCGAGCAACTGGTTGACGTTCATCAGCGTCGACTCGGGGTCGTTCGCCGCGAAGACATTGGCGAAGGCGAGGCGCTTGCCCTCAGGGGTGACATAGCGCTCGACGGACAGGACACCCGGGTCCGGCGGGGCGTCGTACATGCCCTGGAGGGCGACCTGCCGCTCCACGCCGAGCAGTTCCGCGACGGCCAGTGCGATGGCCACGTTCTCCTTGAAGGTGAACCAGCTGAAGCCGCGCAGCTCGGCGTCGGTGACGGTGTCGGGGTCGGCGTAGATCAGCCGGCAGTTCCGGGCGTCCGCCTCCTCCTGGAGGATGTCGAAGCGGTCCTTCTCGGCGGTGACGCAGATGCCGTTCTCCGGCATGGAGCGGCAGAGCGAGCGGGCCACGTCGTCCAGGGTGGGGCCCATCTCGGCGAGATGGTCCTCACGGACGTTGCACAGCACGCCGATCGTGGAGCGGATCAGCTTGCTCTGGTTCACCTCCTGGAGGGCGGGCATGACGGCCATGCACTCGATGACCAGGGCGTGCGGGCGGTAGGTGGCCGCCCGGCGCACGATGCCGATCTGTTCCACCACATTGGCGATGCCGAACTTGCGGTAGACCGGCTCCTCGGTCGCGTCCGGGTGGATGAAGCGGGCCGCGGTGCCGGTCGTCTTGGCGACGGTGACGAGATCACCGCCGCGCAGCGCCCCCGCGCACAGCCGGGTGATGGAGGACTTGCCGCGGATGCCGTTGACCAGCACCCGTGAGGGTATGGAGTGCAGGGCGGCATAGTGCCTGCGCTGTTCCACGATCCCGGCGACCGCGAGGGCCACCCCTCCGGTGAGCAGGACGAAGTAGAGATAGAGCACGGCCTGTCACCTTCCGCCGACGCCGGGCCGGGCATCGGCGGGCCGACGCGCCTGGTTGTGTCTGTGGGCCTGCGCCTGCTGACGCAGGAGTTCGAGGCTGCGGACGACGGCGCCCACCTCGTCCTGATACCGGGGGTAGAGCACGGTCTTGAGATCGCCGTCCGCGAGCTTCTCGGCACTGGTGGCGAGCGCCCGCAGCGGCCGGACGACGACCAGCAGGATCCAGCCGAGGCAGATGATGATCGCGGCGAGTCCGAGCAGACCGGCGAGGACGCTGCGGTCCTCGCGCTCATAGGGGGCGATCTGGAAGCGCTCCGCGTTCTGCCAGCTCACGACCGTCCAGCCGATGTCGGCGGTGATGCCGCCGCCGGAGAAGGGGGCCGCGGCGGCGACGGTGACCCCGCCGCCCTCCCGCAGGAGCAGACCGTTCTCCAGCGGACCGGCGCCGACCCGGACCCCGGCCGCCCGGGTGAGGTCGGTCAGGGACTGGCGGGGCAGCTCCTCGAAGGCCAGGAAGCCGTCGTTGGCGGCGATGGTCCGGCTCTCGCTGTCCACCACGCGGACCTCGCCGAGGCCGCGCGGCATCAGCAGCGAGTTCAGGAACTCCACCCGGATCTCGCCGACCAGGGTGCTCCCCTTCTCCCCGGGCACCGGGGTGCCGGCCTGGATCACGGGCTTCTTGCCGCCCTCGCCGGAGATCCGGACCCAGGGCAGCTTCTCGTCCTGGGTCCAGGAGTGCGGGTCGCCGCCCGCGCGGGCGCCGACGCGGCCTTCGGCGTCGACGAGGTACAGGGCCTGATAGCGGGTGTGCTTCTTCAGGGTCTCCGGCAGCAGACGGTCGGCGGCGTTCTGTTCCTTCCCGATGAGCCGGGAGGTGGAGACGAGGTCTGCGTGGGCCTCGTTGAGGGCGCGGCGGACGCGGTCGGCGACCAGGTCGGTGCGGTCCCGCTGGTCGTTGACCATGGTCGTCGGGACACTGACCGAGCCGTCGGTGCGGTTCAGCAGCAGACCGACGGGGACGCACCAGAGCAGCAGCAGGACGGCTGTCAGGATCAGCGAGGCGAGTCCGCCGAAGCGCGCCATGAGGCCCCGGCGCCCGCCCTTGCCCCCGCTGCCGGGGGCGGTTCCCGGGGCGCCGTCGCCGAGCCCGGCGAGCTGTCGGCGCAGCCGCTCCAGGGCGGCGCTGACGCGGGCGGCCTCGCCGCCGCGCTCCATGGTGACCGGCCGGGTCAGATCGCCGCGGGCGAGTCGGCGGGACTCCAGGAAGAGCCGCAGCAGCGGGCGCTGCACGGTGGTCCAGAGCACGGTCACCGCGAGCAGTCCGAGCAGTACGAGAACACCGGAGACGGCGAGCCCGTACAGCCCACGGCCCTGCTCGCCGGAGTGCTGCTGGACCACCGGCAGCAGGGCGACGACGGTGAGCCCGAGTCCGGCGGCCACGCTCTTCTTCTCCTCGGGGTTCGAGGAGGCGAGCGAGGCGTATCCGGCGAGGGCGGTGCGGCCGTTGTACTCGCCGCCGACCAGGGTGCCGCTGACGCCCGGGTAGCCCCGGGAGCCGGGCTCCTTGGCCTTGACGGGGTGCTGTTCCGCACGGGACGCGGCCTCGTCGGAGAGCTGGGTCATCTGCTTCTGGAGGAAGGCCAGCTCCCTCCGCTCCTGGTTGGAGTTGAGTGCTTCGGCGCGCTCGAATCCGGCCGTGGCGAGGATCTCGCCGTCCTCCGCCGCGACCGCCATGGTGCGGAAGGGGCCCAGGTTGATGGCGGGTACGGAGAGGCCGCTGGAGGCGATCAGGAGCTGCTGCGGGCGGTCCTTCCAGTCCAGCACGGCCATGAGCATCAGCCGGACGTCACCGGTCTCCAGCCGGACCATGCGGGGGCTCAGGGCGCGGTCGCCCTTGAGTACGTCCTCGTCCAGCCAGCCGAGCGGGATGCTCTCCCCGCGGGCGGCGAGGATGTCCCCGCTCTCCAGGTCCAGCACCGTGGTACCGGTCCACTTCTGGTAGGTCCGGCCCAGGTCCTCCAGGATGCGCTCGGCCTTGACCGGCTTGCCCGCGCTCAGCGCCCGGGCGGTGCGGTCCAGGTCGGTGACCCGCTCGTCGATGGAGGCGCGCATGGCGATGGCGCCGTCCTCGGCGAAGTACTTCTGGGAGGAGAGGACCGCCTTGGGCGCGACGGTGTCCCCGCTGGGGCCGAGTACCTTCGCCGTCAGCGCGGCCAGGGCGAGGACGAGGACGCACAGCACCGCGATCGGCGGCCGGATACCGCCGAGGAGCGGCATGTCCGCGCGCTTGCGGCTGCGGCGCCGCCCCCCGCGCACGGCGTACGCGGCATTGCTCGATTTCACTGGTGTTCTTTCCTGCTTCCTGCGGCCCTGGAACGCTGCGGCCGGGGCCGCGGCGACGCTCGCCCGGCTCCCGGCGGTCCGGAGGGCGGCCGGTCCGTTGCCCGGCCCGCGCCCTGCCCACCCCTGGCCCGAATGATTCGATCTGTCCGATTTTGTCTGACGCGGTTGTCTGACGCTGCCCTGTGGTCAGTCCTTCAAGGACAGCTCGGCCAGGCCGTCGCCGCCCGGTGCGCCCCGGTTGAAGAGGTAGCCGCGAGTGCGCTCCGAGGCGAGGCGATAGCGGGCGATCCGCTCGGCGGACAGCTTGCCCGGCTCGTCGAGCACCTGCCGCACATCGATGAGCCGGTGGTCGGTGACGGCACCCTTGGGCACCTTCTCCCCGACCTCCACCTCGGGCGGGATGTCCATCAGTGTGGTTCTGTACCGGGCGGCGACGTCCCAGCCGTCCTCCGTCTCCCGGAACTCGAACCAGCCGATGACTCCCTCCTCGGTGAGTCCGGTGGGTGAGGAGTGCCGGGCCACCTGGTTGCCGAGACCGTAGGCGATCCAGGTGCCGTTCACCTTCTGGATGGGCTGGACGACATGGGCGTGGTGTCCGATGACCAGATCGACGCCGGTCTCCTCGGTGAGCCGCTCGGCCAGCTCCAACTGGGGCACGCTCGGCTCGTTGTAGTGCTCCAGGCCCCAGTGGACCGAGAGGAGCACCACCTCGGCGCCCTGCTTCCTGGCCCGGGCCTCGGCCTTCTTGATCCGGTCCGTACTGATCCGGTTGAAGGCCCACTGCTGCTTCGCGGGCGTCGGGTTGAGGAAGGACTCCCAGGAGTACGAGAGGTGTGCGACCTTGACGCCCTTGACCTCACGAATGTTGATCTTGTCCGCCTCCGCGCGGGTGCGCGCGGAGCCGCTGTGGCCGAGCCCGGCCTTGTCCATGGCGTTCAGGGTGCGGCGCACCGCCTTCAGCCCGTGGTCGAAGGTGTGGTTCGAGGCGGTGGAGCATGTGTCGTAGCCCACATCCTTGAGCGCCGGCAGGATCTGCGGCGGAACAAGGAACTCCGGGTATCCCTCGAAGGGGCCCTTGGGCCTGCCCACGGGGGTTTCCATGTGGCAGATGGCGAGGTCGGCCTTGGAGATGACGGGCTTGACCCCGGCGAGCAGCGGGCCGAAGTCCAGCCCGGCGACTCCCTTGCCGGACCGCTCGGAGTCCCGGGCCGCCTGATCCGTCAGCTCCGGGTGGATGAGAACATCACCGGCGGCGGCGACGGTGAACGAGCGTCCGCCCGGTTTGGCCGGTGTCTGTGACTCCGAGGATGCTGAGCCGCAGCCGGCGGTGAGGACGGCGAGGGCCGCCGTCGCTGCCAGCGCACGAGCTTTGGGGAGAGAATCACAGAATGTCACCAACCGATCTTCGCACGACCCCCAAGATCGATCGCTCGCGTAATATTACGAGATCATCACTTTTTGTTCTCGTACTGTTTTTTTTCGGTTTCATCCTGACACTGACCGCTTGCCAACGGCAGTCCGCGGACGACACGGTCTCGTCCGACGCTCCCCGGGCCCGCGAACTCGTGGACCTCGATGACCGGATACTGGACTACGCCCGGCGCCCGGAGGGTCGCTCCGGTTACCGGCCCCCCAACGAGGAGCAGCGGGAAGACCTCGCCCGCGGCGTCGGACACCTCATCGATGGTGACGCGGGGAAGGCCGAAAAGGTTCTCGGTGACGCGGGTTTCCGGGTGACCCGGCTCACCGACACCGATTCCGGCAGACGGTACGACGAGGTCGCGGCCCGCTCCTCCGACGGGCGGGCGGCACGCTGGGGACGGCTCTATCTCAACGCCGACGCCGCTGTCCGCTGGAGCGTCCAGGTGCCGCATCCGGTGACCGACCGCAACACCGAAGCCCTCGGGTCCCGGCTCCTGGAGTCCACTCCGGGCGGTGCCCTCGTTCTCGCCGGGGCGCATCGCACGGCCGGCCGGGGGGACACGGCGGACGTCGCCCACCGTACGGACAGCGTCTTCCACGCCGTCGTCACCGAACTGCAGAAGCGCAATGTCCCGGGTGTGCAGTTGCACGGCTTCGCGGAGTCCTCGAAGCGGCCCTACGACGCCATCCTCTCCACGGGCGCGATGCAGACCGCCCCCGGGGAGGCCACCCTGCTGGCGGACCTCATGGAGAACAGCGGCCTGCGGGTCTGCCGCGGCTGGTCCGACCAGTGCCCGCTGGAGGGCGTCACCAACGTCCAGGGCAGGGAGGCCCAGCGCCGGCAGTCGACCTTCCTCCATGTCGAACTGGCCCCCCGCGCCCGGGGCGGCGGCAACGACGCCCCCGAGGCGCGGGCGGCGCTCATCGGACTGCTGGAGAGCTGGAACAGCAGGGCCTAGCGTGATGCGCCGGAAGCGGCGGGTGCCAGTCCTGCCTGCTTGTCCGTCCTGCGGGGTGGTGCGGTGATCGGTTCCGACTGCCGACCGGCCGCACGCCGGGCTGTGCGGCCCGGCTCCGTACCCCCGGGAGGCCGCCGCCACACCGCTCCGTTTTCCCCCTTCCCTCCGAGGGCCCTGATCAGGACAACGTGGCCTCGATGCCGCGGAGTTCGGGCCGACCTGGCGTACCACCAGGCAGGGCGCTTCCGGAACGGCTCGGAGCTGATGGCGCCGGACCGCCGGGGCGCGTGCCTGTCGGACTCCACGGCTCCGTTCGTCCTGGTCAGTGAGTGAGGCCGGTGGCGGAACGCGGGGTGGGAGGAAAGGGCCGGATATCGACGGGGCGCTGAACCCCTGAGCACGACCTGCCATCTCCCAGGCCGATAGGAGCGGCAACCGCTCAGGGGACCGTCCGTGCGCCGCCCAGCCCGGCAGCAGGACACCTCCACGGAAGAAGCGGGGCCGACGGGGGAGGCTTGATCGTGAGCAGAGAGAACCATCCACAGACCCGGGGGACCCCGCGGACCACGAGCGCGCGCTCGCGGTCACGGTGGCTCACCGCCGTACTCGCCGTCCTGAACTCGATGGTGGCCCGGCTCACCGTTCTGTTGCCCGCCGTGCCGGTGCGCGCCGTGAACGGTGACGGCGCCTCACCGTTCACGGTACCTGCGCCACCTGCCTCAGGGACGGCTCCGACAGTGGCTCCCGGCGGAGACCGGAGACCGGGCGGGTGCCGCAGGAGGCCGACTCCGGGCCGCCCGCTGCCGCGCCGGAGGGTCACCAGACCGGTCCCGTAGGGCCACCGGTACCAGCCAGGACATCGGGGCCGTTGGCCGAGTGAGCCTGGCGACACCGCCGAACACCGCCGACACCGCTGACGCACCGGCCGTCGGCCGGCGCACGCCGCCGGGCCCGCACCGTCGGCGGGCGCGTCCGCCGCTCGGCCCGCGGTGCGGGGTACCCGGTCCGGAAACATCCGCTGTGACGACGTCCAGCACCTCCCCGGCGAGGTCCGACGACCTCCCGCCGGGTCACAGTCCACGCCGACGGGGTTCCCGCCTGTCGGCGTCAGGGCCGATCGAGTCGGCCCGCGCGACGGGGTCCTTACGGCCTCGGCGCCCGGAAGGACCGCACGTCCGTGTGGTTCGCCGGGGTGCTCAGGGGAAGCAGCAGCGATCGGCTCCCTTCCGGCTCCTTGATGTCTCTATCGGACCCGGGGAAATTTATTTCCGGCCCGATGTGACGTGCTGAACCACGTCACTGCGATGTGCCGGTCGGCCCTGCGCTGTGAATCGCTGATCGCCAGGTACTTCTGAGTGACCCCCACACCGGAACATGCTGATCTCCACAGAAGAAGAGAGACCATGCACGCCACAGTGCTCAATCAATCCGCCAGAGAAGTATCGGACCGGAAATGCCTTCCTGACCTGCTTCGGGAACAGGCGCTCCGGCATCCGCACGGTACAGCGGTCGTTCATGACGACGAGACTCTCACCTTTCGCGAACTCGTCGAGCACGGCTCGGAACTGGCCGTGTATCTGCGGTACCTCGGTGTGAAACCGGACGACTGCGTCGGCGTGTTTGTCGAACCGTCGACGGAACTGATGACAGGTGTCTGGGGAATCCTGTTCTCCGGCGGCGCGTATCTGCCCCTGTCACCGGAGTACCCCGAGGAGCGGCTGCGCTACATGATCGAGGATTCCGGCACAGAGGTCATCCTCGCGCAGCGGGGACTCGCGGAACGCCTTGCCGGGCTCGTTCCGCGAGGGACCAGGATCATCACCCCGGACGACGCGGACGCATTCACACGACGGCGTACCGGGGAAAGCGGGTACGGGCCCCTGGACCTCCGTCCGCACCATCTGGCCTATGTCATCTACACCTCAGGCAGTACAGGAAAGCCGAAAGGCGTGATGATAGAACACCGGAGTGTCGTCAACCAGTTGGAGTGGCTGGCTTCCGGGCTCGGGGTGAACCGCGGGACGACCGTGCTCCAGAAGACACCCATGAGTTTCGACGCGGCGCAGTGGGAGATCCTGGCCCCCGCGTGCGGCAGCAGGGTCGTGATGGGCGGTCCCGGTGTGTACCGGGACGTCGAGCGGCTGATCGAGACGATCGTGCGCCACGGCGTCACCGCGTTGCAGTGCGTGCCCACGCTGCTTCAGGCGCTCGTGAGCACGGACGAGTTCGCCCTGTGCACCTCCCTCACGCAGATCCTCAGCGGCGGTGAGGCGCTGTCGAGGAGCCTCGCCGCGAAGTGTGTCGAGGTGTTGCCCCACTGCGAGCTGGTCAACCTGTACGGCCCGACCGAATGCACGATCAACACCTCGGCGTATGTCGTCGACCCGGCCGCCGTCGGGAACGGTCCGGACGCGATCTCGATCGGTACCCCGGTGGCCGGTACGCGGTACCACGTCCTGGACGACCAACGGAACGTGGCCGCGGTGGGGGAGACCGGCGAACTGTACATCGGCGGCGTCCAACTGGCGCGCGGATATCTGCGGCGGCCGGAGCTGACCGCGGAACGATTCGTCAGCGATCCGTTCGTACCCGGTGGCCGCCTGTTCCGCAGCGGTGATCTCGCCTACCGGAACGCCGACGGCACGGTGCAGTTCGTCGGCCGCCTCGACAATCAGGTGAAGCTCCGGGGTTTCCGGGTCGAACTGGACGAGATCAGGGTGTCGATCGAGAACCACGACTGGGTCAGGAGCGCGGCGGTGGTGGTCCGCGACGACCCGCGCACCGGGTTCCAGAACCTCGTCTCCCTGGTCGAACTCGACCCCGGGGAAGCGGCCCTGATGGACCAGGGCAACCACGGCGCGCACCACCAGTCCAAGTCCAGCAGGCTCCAGGTGCGCGCCCAACTGACCAACAGCGGGTGCCGGGACCCCGAGGAGATCGACGGCAGGGCCGTCGTCGAGCTGCCGGGCGGCGTGGCCACGCCGCGGCAGCGGCGGCAGGCGTTCGCCCGCAAGACCTACCGGTTCTACGAGGGCGGCGAGGTGACCAAGGCCGACATCCTCGAACTGCTGGCGGAACGATTCACCGGCGCGCGGTCCCGCGAGGTGGGCGCGGTCGGCCTCACGGAGCTGGGCGAGATCCTGCGCCACTTCGGTCAGCACACCAGCGACCAGCGATTGCTCCCGAAATACGGCTACGCGTCACCGGGATCGCTCTACGCCGCGCAGCTGTATGTGGAACTGGACCGGATCGGCGATCTGGCGCCGGGCTTCTACTACTACCACCCGGTGCGCCATCAACTGGTGCTGATCACCCCGAAGGGCGGCGCCGCCCCGGCGGCACGGATCGTGATCCACTCCGTGGGGAAGCGACGGGCGATCGAGCCGGTCTACAGGAACAACATCCAGGAGGTCCTGGAGATCGAGACCGGCCATATGGTCGGCCTGTTCGAGGCGGTTCTCCCCGGCCATGGCCTGACCGTCGTCGACAGTGACCACACACCGGCCGTCATGGACAGCCTGGACTGCGCCGCCGAGGACCACTACCTGGGCAGCTTCGGGATCGGCCCGTGCACGACCGCGCTGGACCTCCCGCTGGACCTCTATGTGCAGGCCCACCCGGGCGGAATCCCCGATCTGCCCGCCGGTCAGTACCGTTACCACGAGGGCGGGCTGGAGCCGGTCTCCGGCGAGCTGATCCAGCGCAGGCACGTCATCGCCATCAACCAGCAGGTCTACGACCGGGCGCGCTTCGGGATCTCGGTGATCAGCAGGACCGAGCAGGTCTGGAGGCGCTATGTCGATCTCGGCCGTGCGCTGCAACACCTCTCCATGAACGAGCTGAACCTCGGCTTCATGTCCTCGGGGTACAGCTCGAAATCCGGCGCGGACCTGCCGTCGGCGAAACGGCTGGAGACCGTGCTCACCGGTGCCGGACTCCGGGGCGGTCCGTCCTACTTCTTCGTCGGCGGACGGGTCAGCGACGAGCAGAAGCGGGCCGAGGACATGAAGGAGGACACGGTCCATATGAAGGGGCCGGCGGAGCTGATCAGGGACGACCTGGCGGGCACCCTCCCCGACTACATGATCCCCAACCGGGTCGTGGTGCTGGACAAGCTGCCCGTCACCGCGAACGGAAAGATCGACAACGCGGCGCTGGAGGGGTTGGCCGAGAGCGCCCTCACCCATGACGACCGGCCGTTCGTCGCGCCGCGGACCACCATCGAGCGGCGGATGGCCGAGCTGTGGAAGGCGGGTATGAAGCGGGACGTGGTCTCGATCCACGACGACTTCTTCGCCTCCGGCGGCAACTCGCTGATCGCGGTCAGCCTGATCAACAAGATCAACCGGGAACTCGGCAGCTCCCTCCCGTTGCAGGCGCTGTTCGAGGCGCCCACCATCGAGAAGCTGGCACTGCGAATACGGGGGAGGGCCACGGATGGGATATCGAGGCTGGTCCCCCTGCACGGCGCGGACACCGGGAACCCCGTCTACTGCTGGCCCGGCCTGGGCGGCTACCCGATGAACCTGCGGCTCCTGGCCGGACGCACCGGCCTCGACCGGCCGTTCTACGGACTACAGGCGCACGGCATCAACCCCGGTGAACAGATCTACCCGACCCTCCAGGAGATGGCCGCGCGGGACATCGAGGAGATCCGTCGGCGTCAGCCGGAGGGGCCCTACACCCTGTGGGGCTACTCCTTCGGCGCACGGGTGGCTTTCGAGGCCGCCCACCAGCTCGAACGGGCCGGGGAGCGGGTGGAGCACCTGTTCCTGATCGCGCCCGGTTCGCCCGAGGTCGACGCCCCCGGCGGCGTCGACCTCGCCTACCGGGACCAGGCGTATGTGACGATCCTGTTCTCCGTCTTCGCGGGCCGTATCACCGGTCCGGAACTGCGCGCATGCCTGCGCGTCGCCCACGACGACGACAGTTTCGCCGCGTTCGTCAGCGCCACATTCCCGCATCTGGACATCGAACTGGTGAAGCGGATCGCCGCGGTGGTGCACCGCACCTACACCTTCACGTACGAGTTCCACGAGCTCGCGACGCGGCGGATCAGCGCACCCGTCACCCTCTTCAAAGCCACCGGCGACAACTACTCGTTCATCGAGAACAGCGTGGGATATTCGGTCGCCCGACCGCGTGTGGTCGAACTGGAAGCCGACCACTACGGCATGCTCAGGGAGCCGGACGTCGATGAACTGGTGACAGCGATCCGTGATCGCCTGCAAAACGGCAACGGGGGAGACACCATGCCGCACATCAACATCAAGTATTTCTCGGACGCACTCTCCGAGGAACGGCAGTCCCAACTGGTCGCCGAGGTGGCCAGGGCCGTCAGGGCCGCGTTCGACTGCGACGAGGGCGTTGTCTCGATCGCTCTGGAACCGGTCGACAAGGAGGTGTGGAACGACCGCGTCTACGTTCCGGAGATCGCCGGCCGGAAAGAGTTACTGCACAAGTCACCGAACTACTGAGCAGGAGAACGAGAAACAATGATCCATGAGGGAGAGATGCGATGAGCGGCGCGTCCGTACTCCGGTTCTTCCTGTTGGCCCTGTTGTGGGGCAGCAGCTTCATGCTGATCAAGGTCTCCCTGGACGGGCTGGCCCCCGACCAGATCGTGCTCTCCCGGCTGATTCTGGGGGCGGCCGTACTGGCGGTGACGGCCGCGGTGCGCAAGGTGCGCCTCCCCGGCTCCGCCAGGATCTGGGGCCATGTGGCCGTGGCCGCCCTCTTCGGCAACGTCATCCCGTTCCTGCTGATCTCCTACGGTGAGCGGACCACCGGAGCCGGCCTCGCCGGTGTACTGATCGGTATCACTCCGCTGCTCACCCTGGCCCTGGCCACCGTGGCGCTGTCCACCGAGCGGGCCACGCCGCGCAAGGCCATCGGCCTGGTGGTCGGCTTCCTCGGTGTGGTGCTGGTCATGGGGCCGTGGTCCGACGCGGGCGGTTCGCTCGGCGGGCAGTTGGCGTGCGTCGGCGCAGCGGCCAGCTATGCCTGCGGGTTCGTCTATGTGCGCCGGTTCCTCTCCTCCCGGGGCATCGCCCCGCTGGCACTGGCCGCGTCGCAGCTCATCGCGGCCACCGCGCTACAGGCCATCGCCACCCCGTTCCTGACCTGGCACACCCCGGAGCTGTCGGGCAAGGTCGTCGCCAGCATCGTCTGCCTCGGAGTGTTCAGCACCGGCCTGGCCTATGTGCTGTACTTCCGGCTCATCGGTGATGTGGGTGCCACCACCGCGTCCGCGGTCAACTACGTGGTCCCCGTCGTCGCCGTGGTGGCCGGTGTGCTCCTGCTGGGCGAGCCGGTGACCTGGAACCTGGTCCTCGGCGGACTGGTCGTCCTCGCCGGAGTCGGATTCGCGGAGGACCGCGTCAAACAACTGCGCCGCGACCCGTCGTTGTCGGAGGCGTCGTGATGGGCGCCCGCGGGCTGTACCGCACGGCGATGGCCGACCTGGACATGATCCGGGAGCGCGACCCGTCGATCCTCTCGCGCACCGAGGCGCTGCTGCACCCGGCGGTGGTGGCGATCTGGGGCTACCGGGTGGCGCACCGGACGCATCTGCGCGGTCTGCGCCGGACGGCCCGGCTGATGTCCACCGTGGCCAGAGTGGTCTCGGGCGGGATCGAGATCCACCCCGGCGCCCGGATAGGCCGCCGGTTCCTCATCGACCACGGCACCGGTGTGGTGATCGGGGAGACCGCGGTCATCGGCGACGACGTCACCATCTTCCACCAGGTGACGCTGGGCTCGGTCGGCTGGTGGCACGACCAGGGCCGGCCCGAGGGGACACGCAGGCACCCCGAGGTGGGCGACCGGGTGGTGATCGGCGCCAACGCCACCCTGCTGGGTGCGATCACCGTCGGCCCGGACGCGGTGATCGGCGCGCAGGCGCTGGTCATCCGGGACGTGGCCAGTGGCGCGAGAGTCCTGGCGCCCATCGCCGAACCCCGGCCCCGCCGCACCCACCGGACCCAGAACCACCGGCGTCGTGCGCCCGTCGCGGCCGACAGGGCACGCCGGGACCACGACAACACCTCCGTCACCTTTCCCACCTGGTGACCCACCATCCGAAAGAGGCACTGTGCTGACGTCGACCAAGCGGCCACCGGCCGCCTCCCTGGAGCACCTGATCGGCGGCACCCCGATGGTCCGGCTGGATCTCGGCGCCGCGGACAGCACCACCACCGTCTACGCCAAGCTGGAGATGGCGAACCCGCTGTCCAGCGTCAAGGACCGCGTCGCCCTCCAGATGATCGAGGCCGCCGAGGAACGCGGACTGCTGCGCCGGGGCGAGGGCACCGTCGTGGAGGCGACCTCCGGCAACACCGGCATCTCGCTGGCCGCGCTGTGCGCGGCCCGGGGCTACCGGTGTGTGATCGTACTGCCGGACAACGCGACCAGCGAACGGGTCCAGCTCCTGCGCGCGTTCGGCGCGGAGATCGTCAGGACCCCGCACGAGCAGGGGTATGTGGCCGCGATCGAGAAGGCCGAGCAGATCCACCGCGAGCGGCCCGGCTCCTGGTTCGCCTGCCAGCACGAGAACCCCGACAACACCCGGGCGCACTACGCCACCACGGGACCGGAGATCTGGCGCGACACCGACGGAACCGTCGATGTGCTGGTCTGCGGCGTCGGCACCGGCGGAACCCTGTCCGGCACCGCCCGCTACCTCAAGGAGCAGAACCCCGCGGTCCGGGTGGTGGCGGTTGAGCCGGAGCGCTCACCGGTGCTCAGCCAGGGCTGGGGCGGGCTCCACCGCATTCCCGGCCTCAACGGCGGCTTCGTCGCACCGACCACCGACGCCGACGTGATAGACGAGGTGCTCACCGTCTCCGACGACGACGCCTTCGCCGCCGCCCGGGGACTCGCACGCACCGCCGGCCTGCTGGTCGGCGTCTCCTCCGGGGCTGCCGCGCACGCCTGCCGGACACTCGTGGCGCGACCGGACCACGCTGGGAAGACGCTGGTGACGCTGTTCCCGGACACCGGAGAGCGCTATCTGTCCTGGTTGCAGGAAGCCGACGACGACAAGAGCGAGAAGTGAGCCCGAGTGACCATGACTGATCTCCCCGTGGTCGACCGGTTGCTGAACGACCGGACCCACTACATCGAGTTCAACAGCGACCCCGGCCTGACCGGTCCGGCGTTCCCCGCCGACAGGCTGCTGCCGTCCGCCAGGCACCTCAGCAACCACGCCAAACACGCGGTCATCGCCCTGGCGGGTCTCGGCGCACCGCCGGACACGATCGAGGCGTACTACCGCACCTACACCTCGCTCACGCCCTACGGCTACGCCCTGGAACCGGCGAGGGTCTCGCGGCAGGCCGTCTCCGAGGAGAACTGGGAGCAGTTCGTCGGCGCCCGCCTCCACTTCGCGGACTACTGCGACTTCTTCGACCGGCGAGAGCGGGAGATCGGCCTCGACGAGCTGCTGCGACGCTATGTGCCGAGGCTGCTGCCCGGCTGGGCCGGTGCCTTCACCCACGCCACCATCCACCTGGGCTGGGCATTGGACGCGGGAAACCGCTGGATGGCCATCGAGGGCCTCGCCTACCTGGCTTTCTCCTATGTCTCGTGCCACCCGGAGCGGGCGGCCCCGCTGCTCGACGACCCCTTCGGGGACGAGCGCGCGGTGGACTCGCTGCTGCGCGTCGCGGGCGCGTGGGAGGACGATCACGAGACGCTTCGGCAGTGGGCCGAAACGCTGGTGGCCGACACGAGCCCCGACGCGACCGCGGGCATACATCCCGCCCTCGCGGGGCTCCAGTACCGGATCGCCCGAGTACTCGGCGAGGGACACCCGTTGATCCACCGGACGCCCGCCTGGACCGATGGGCGGGACGACTCCGAGATCTGGGAGCAGTTGTACTACGCCGTCACCCTGGTGTATCTGGCGACGCCCGGAGACTTCGTCGCCCTCCATCTGATCACCTCGCTCCACGCGATGGAGGAGATCACCGCCCGTCTGCCCGACGACCAGCGTCGACACGCCGTCACCTGCTACTGGACGGGAATCCTGGGCATCCTCTTCTCCCGCGCCGAGTTTCCGAGCAGGACGAACCTGGCTGAGCTGCACGCACGTTTCGAGAAATCCTTCGACAGCGCCATGGACACGGCGAAGGACGAAGAGTGGGAACGGAATGCCGCCCGGGCGATCGGCCAGGTCGAGGAGCACAACCCCAAACTGGTCTATGTGCTCCGACGGGTCTGGAAGAGGAGCCGCCGCCGCTCCGTCTACCGTGTTGCGGCCGGTCACTTCACTCCGACACCCGAGGCGCTCAGGGCGGCGTGACGGCCACCGAGGCCGGGGGAGCGGACGCACGGAGCCCCTGCGGACGCATGGAGCGCCTGTGCTGCTCCCGTTCTCGTGCTCGGTGACACGCGTCGGCCCCATGCCCGGGTGGGGCAGCCGGGGGGTCCGTCCCCGGCTGCCCGTGTCCTTGAGCGGGTGGCTGGTGTTGCCTGGTTCTGGTGGACTCCGGTACCGGCAGGGCGCTGGTTGCCTTCAGCGACCGGTGTGAGGGTGGGGTGTGAGGGCGCTCTGCCTCGGTGTGCAGGTTTCGGGGCAGGGCTTCTCACTCGTCGCCTTGGTGTACCACCGATCGGAGGACAAGATCCCCATGATGTGCAAGAGGGCTGCTCGAAGCAGGGCGGTCGCCGCTCTGTCGATGCTCGCCGCCGGTGTGCTGACCGCGATGGCCGCCGCGCCCCCGGCGGTGGCGATGTCGGGTCCGGGGGGCCGGGTGGCGCTGGTGGCGCCGATGTCGGAGAGATCGGGGATGAAGGACTGCGTCGCGGGCAAGTTCTGCTTCTGGGAGGACCGGGACTTCTGGGGCTGGCGGTTGTCGACGACCGGCAGTGTGTCCTATGTCGGTGACTTCATGAACGACAAGATGACGTCGTTCTACAACAACACCAACTATTGGGTCAATGTGTACCGCGACGCGAACTACGTCGACTGCCTCTTCTCGACCTGGCCCAAGGGTCGGTCGGAGGGGCTGCCGGACGAATACAACGACAAGGCGAGTTCACTGCTGCTCATGACGGACTCGTCGGGGATGTGCTGACGCCGCCGCCGTCCCGGCGGTGTGGGCCCGGATCTGATGGCGGGTGTCCGGGGGCGGACCTGTCTGTCCGGCGGGCCCGTCCCCGGAGTGCGCCTCAGCGTCCGGTACATGGTCGGCGGTCCCTGTCCGGCTGGAACACGCCATCGCCTCCCAGGCCGTCGGTCCGGTGCGCGCCGGTGCGTCGGAGCGGTGCGGCGCTGGTCAGTCATGGTGAAGATTCCGGTGATCTGGTGTCGGTTCCGTAGCGAACCGGACAGAGCGGCGCCAGTTCGACAGGTGTTCGGGTTTGTCGTGGCCGGTCCGGTTGGTAGCCCCGCCACAGGCTCGACCGGCGTTCGGCGCACACGGGCACGTGGGGCGCGGGAGCACGGGACCCGAGGCACGGACCGGGATCAAGGGGAGGAAACATGGGCGACGTCCAGGAGTCGGTGGTGCGGGCGCGGGCGTTTCAGGCGGTGGTGTGGGGGATGCCGGCGGTGAACTACCGGCTGATGTACGACGCCGCCGTCGGAGCGGGGATGGGCGGGGAGAACCAGATCCTGTGGTGGCCGGGGCTGATGGACTGGCGGAACCAGAGCCTGACCCCCAACCCCGACGTGATCTATCTGATGCCGTTCTTCACCACCGAGAACGGACCGGTGGTGCTGGAGATCCCGCCCGCCGACGACACCCACAAGATCAACGGCAGTGTCATGAACTACTGGCAGGCCGCGATCGAGGACGTCGGCCCCGCCGGACTCGACGCCGGAGCAGGCGCCAAGTACCTCATCCTCCCGCCCGGGTACACCGACCCCGTACCCCTCGGTTACACCCTGCTCCAGAGCGACACCTACCGGGGCTACGCGCTCCTTCGCTCCATCCCGGCAGGCCAGAGCGACAGCGAGATCGCTGACGCCGTCGCGTACGCCGAGAAGATCGCCCTGTACCCGTACACCCCGGACGGTGTCACCGGGACGACGGTCCGGGTGGATGGGCTCGACAGACCCTATGACGCGGCGATCCGCTACGACGCGTCGTTCTTCGAGACCCTCAACACCGTGGTGCAGGCCGAGCCCTGGCTGGAACGGGACCGTTCCATGATCGACCAGCTCGCGTCCCTCGGCATCAGCCGGGGCCAGACCTACGCCCCCGACCGGGCGACCCTGGACGCCCTCACCGCCGGGATCGGCGACGCGAAAACCTGGCTGGACGAGCGCTACCAGGCTCTCTTCGAGGCCCCGTACTGGCCCGGCACGCACTGGACCATGCCCGCCATGCCCGACTTGATCACCTCCACGGCGAACGGATTCAGTGTCCCCGGCGCGTACCCGGTCGACGACCGCGGCCTGGCCTACACCTTCGCCTTCTTCTCCTCCCGCCACCTCGGCAAGGGCCAGTCCTATCTGATGGCCATCGCCGACCAGAGCGGTCAGGGCTTGGACGGCACCAAGAACTACCGGCTCACCGTCCCCGGGAACGTTCCCGTCGCCCAGTACTGGTCACTCACCGTCTACGACGCCACCACCCACACCTTCGTCCAGAACTCCCCCCGGCTCAGCTACTCCTCCCTCGCCGAACCGGACGCCGACCCGGCCGCCCCGGTCGACCTGTACATCGGCCCCGACGCCCCGGCCGGTGTACCCGAGACCCACTGGATCCCCACCCTCGGCACCGCCTCGTTCGAGGTCATGTTCCGCCTCTACGGTCCCCAGCAGGCGTACACCGACAAGACCTGGGTCCTCGACGACCTCCAGCGCCTGTGAACACCGCCGAGCCCTCGTCCATGCCCTCGGCCCCGACATGAAGATCGTCGTCCGCCTCAACCTGGACACCCTCTACTCCCAGGCGTGGCTCGACCTGACCGCCGAACCCCTGGTGCTGTCCGTCCCCGTCATGGACGACGACCCGGCCCACCCGCGGTACTGGCTGATGCAGACGCTGGACTTCTGGACCAACACCGTCCAGGACCCCACCCCAGCAGCTACATCCCGCCGGACGGCACCTACGACCCGAACCTTCCCACCGCCGCGCCCGCCGACCAGATCGCCGACATGGACGGCCCCGCCTTCTTCACCCGTCTCAAGACCCTCCTCACCGCCACCCCGCCCAGCCCCCCGGACGCCGTCACCACCGGCCAGAACACCATCGCCACCTGGACCCAGCCCCCCACGACCAACGGCTGGAACCTCACCACCACCGACATCGGCACCTACGGCACCGACTACGGCCAACGCGCCTACATCGCCCTCACCGCCCTCGGCGCCAACCTCCCGAACGACGCCCTCTACCCCTCCACGGCCGCATCGGCGGACGCCGGCCCCCACACCCTCGCCTTCCCCGCCGACCAGCTCCCGCCCGTCAACGCCTTCTGGTCCCTCACCGCCTACGACGAACAGGGCTTCCTCATCACCAACACCCCCGGCGTCTACTCCATCGGCCACCGCACCCCCACACCCGTCCCGAACGCCGACGGCTCCCTCACGCTCCACATCCAGTACGAGAAGCCCGCGGACTCCGTACCCACCGCCAACTGGCTGCCCATCAACAGCACCGGAACCTTCACCCTGATGCTGCGCCTCTACGCACCGCAGGCGGACCAGATCATCCCGACGGCCATCTGGACACCCCCGCCTCTCACCCCGGCCACCGGCACAAGCCGCACCGGTGCGCCGGGAACGACTGCGGCCACCGGTCCCGGAGCGGACGGGGCTCAGTCGGTGAGTCCGTAGGGGTCGGCGAGGAACTGAGAGATCTCCGCCTCGCAGGGCAGGAGTTCCGGGAGCCGTGCCGCGAGGGCGGCGCGGGTCGTGTCGACGAGGGCGCTCCGGGAACCGGGCCTGGTCCAGCGGGCGCGCCGACGGGCGGAACGGCCGGGAGGACGCGGGAGATTCGGGCTCCCCGGTTCAGAGCGCCGTGAGCGCGCCGCCGTCGATGAGGTGGTCCGCGCCGGTGAGGTTTCCGGCGGCGTCGGAGAGGAGGAAGACGATCAGGGCCGCGACTTCCTCAGGTTCGGTGATACGGCCGGTGGCGATGCCGAAGTCCTGGGGCAGCCGCTGGAAGAAGGTGGCGTGGTCGAGCCCGGACTGTGCCGCGACCGCGCCGCCCAGGGCGTCGGGGGACGCCCAGATGAAGGTGTTGACCGCGCCGGGGGAGACGGTGTTCACCCGTACACCCTGGGGGCCGAACTCCCGGGCCAGGGCCTTCCCCAGCGAGGTGAGGGCCGCCTTGGCCGCGCTGTAGGCGACCAGGCCGTCGGTGGGCTCCCGGGCGCTGATGGACGAGACGTTGACGATCGACCCGCGGCGTTCGATCAGGCTGGGCAGCGCGGCGCGGGTGGCGCGGACGGCGCTCAGCAGGTTGAGGTCGAGGATGCCGGTCCAGTGGGCGTCGTCGCTGTCCAGGAAGCCGACGGGCGCCAGGCCGTCCCCGCCGCCGACGTTGTTCACCAGAAGATCGATGCCGCCCAGTGTGTCGAGGGCGCCGCTGATCAGGGTGGCGACGCCTTCGGGGGTGCTCAGGTCGGCCGACACGGTGTGCGCGCCGGTCTCCTGGAGTTCGGGGGTGATGGTGCGGGCGGCACCGACGACGCGGACGCCTTCGGCGGTCAGGGCCCGGACGGTGGCGAGTCCGATGCCCCGGCCGGCACCTGTGACGACCGCTGTCTTCGAGGCGAGGTTGAGATCCACGGGACTCCGATTCTCGAACGGTGAACACGTGATGAGGAGGGGTACTTCAGGCAAGACGGGCCGCAGTTCGGTGCAGGCCGATCTTCGCGCCCGGCAACCGAAAAGTCCATCGCGGACTCCGCGACGCCCGCAGGAGAGGCGGGGCCCCGCAACCGTTCCGGCAGCAGGGCTCCCAGGACTGCGACATCGCGTCCGAACGTGATCCGCCGGCCGTCCTCGTTCAGCGCCCGGACGGTGACCCGGTACGGGCGGGAACACATCGGACGGCAGGCTCGTTGCCGCGGCTGCCGTTTCCGGCAGCCATGGCGACACAGCCGGTGGGCCCGGCAACAAGGGAGGCAGGGAGGCAGGGTAACGCCGGTATCGTCAGCGGCTGCGCATCGCCTCTTCGAGCAGGCCGCGGACCCCCCCGACGCTCCTCCGCTTACACGGAGCCTGCCTCCCTGCCGAGACTGATCGAAGAGAGACTGTGGATACCCCTCCCCGTCTCCCGACCACCGCGGCGTATACCGCCCGTACCGCCCGTCAGCGGGCCTTGCGCACTCGGCTGGCCTTGCGGGCCTCCGCCATCCTGCGGGCCTCCGCGGCCTTGCGGGATTCCTTCGGCGGGCGGCCCGTCTGGGTGCCCAGACCCCGGAACGCCGCGTTGCCGGTCTTCGTCCGGTCCTGGACCGGAGGCCGCTTCGCGCCCGTGATGCTGGTCAGTTTCTCCTCGCCGGAGCGAACCTGGGTGACCGTGGGCCGGATACCGGCGTCCGACATCATCCGGTTCACGTCCCGGCGCTGGCCGGGCGTGACCAGCGTGACCACGCTGCCGGACTCCCCGGCACGCGCGGTGCGCCCGCCGCGGTGGAGGTAGTCCTTGGCGTCGGCGGGCGGATCGACGTTGACCACGAGGTCGAGGTGCTCGATGTGGATGCCACGGGCGGCGACGTTGGTGGCCACCAGCACCGTGAGCCCGCCGTCCTTGAACCGGGCCAGCGTGTGCGTGCGCTGCGGCTGCGACTTCCCGCTGTGCAGAGCACCCGCCTGTATGCCACTGCTCCGCAGATGGCGGGTGAACTGGTCCACACCGTGCTTGGTGTCCAGGAACATCAGCACCCGCCCGTCCCGGGCCGCGATCTCGGTGGCTGTCGCGTACTTGTCGGCGGGATGGACGTTCAGCACATGGTGCTCCAACGTCGCGACCGAGCCCTCCGCCCGGTCGACCGTGGCCGGTACCGGCTCCGTCAGATAGTGCCTGACCAGGTGATCGACGTTGCGGTCGAGCGTCGCGGAGAACAGCAGCCGCTGCCCGCCCGGAGGCATCCGGTCCAGCGCCTCCGAAACCTGCGGCAGGAATCCCATGTCGCACATCTGGTCCGCCTCGTCCAGCACCGCGATCCGCACCCGGTCCAGATGGCAGTCCCGCCGGGCGACAAGATCGGCCAGCCGTCCCGGCGTCGCCACCACGACCTCGGCACCGGCCCGGAGCGCCGCCACCTGCCGGTTGATCGCCAGCCCGCCGACCACGGTCGCCGTCCGCAGCCCGAGCGCCTCCGCGTAGGGAGCCAGCGCCTCGCTCACCTGCTGCGCGAGTTCCCGTGTCGGCACCAGGACCAGCGCGAGAGGGCGCTTCGCCTCGGCGCGCAGGCCCGCGGTACGGGCGAGGAGTGCCAGCCCGAAGGCGAGCGTCTTTCCCGAGCCGGTCCGTGCGCGGCCGAGGATGTCCCGGCCTGCCAGTGCGCTCGGCAGGGTGGCCGCCTGGATCGGGAAGGGGTCCCGTACGCCGAGCCGCGTCAGCGTTCCCATCAGCTCGACCGGCAGTCCCAGCTCCGCGAAGGACCCGGCCGGTGGGAGGCCGGGCGTCGGTGTCCCCGGTACCGAGAGCTCGCCCCGGAGGGCCCTCTCCTGGTCCTGCCTGCCGGGTCCGGAGCGGCCGGAGGTCGGCTGCTTCGCGTTCATGGGGTCCATCCTCGTTTTGGTGCCCTGTACGGACCAGGGCCCGTACCTTGTCCGGCACAGGCCCAGGCTGTCTGCGAGCGTGCCCCGATTTTACCAGCGCGGGCCTCGCGCCCGCCGTCCCCCGATCCGCTGGAACCACCTCCCCGCCCCGGAGCGCCGATCGCACCGTCGTCCTCGACCACGGACACCTCGCGGATGAGGGCGACCACCACCGGCTGATCCACCAGAACGGGGCCTACGTCACCCTGTGGAACGCACAGGCCACGCACTGCACAACCACCTGACTGCACTGCGGGAGGGACATGATCGACGGCCTTCGGCCTGCCGCTCGGGCACGGACGGCGTCCGTGGTCGGGCCCGCGGGCGAGCTGATCCGGTGTCCGAGCCGGGTGACGCGTCCGCCTGGCCGTTCCCCCCGGGCCGCGGGGACGTGGCGGACGGCCGGCCGCGCGGCCCGGGGACCGGCCGGCTCCAGGCTCGCCGCGTCGGTGTTCTGCCGCATCGCCGCCGGCCTCGTACCCGCGCCGGTACCCTGCACGGCGGGCTCGCCGTGCTCCTGGACGACGGACGAGCACACCGGAGGGTTCGACGGCGCCCGCGCCTGCCTCGCGGACCCGGCCGCGGCCCGCCCGGCGGGGGTGATGATCTTCGGGATCGCGGCGGGCCTGCCGCTCCGCGCCGCATGGGCGGGGTTCATGGCTTTCGCGCGACGGCACCGGCGATGCACCGCTGGGCTGCGTTCAGCGGCTTGAGCTGCGGTCCGTCCGGCCACCAGTCGGCGCACCGCACCAGACCCGGGTCGACCAGGTCCAGGCCGTTGAACAACTCCAGCAGTTCGTCCCTCGTGGAGAAGGTGCCACTGCCCAGCATGCTGTGCAGGAACATGTCCTCCATCTTCCGGGCGGTGTCGCTGTACTCGTCCTCCGGGTCGAGGAAGTGGCTGATCGCCACGTAGGAGCCGGACGGCAGCGCGTCGGTGCAGGCGCGCACGATGTCCTTGCGGGAGCGTGTGTCCTCGCCGTTGTAGTGGTGCAGCGTGCCCAGGTGCAGCAGGGCGATCGGCTGGTTCCAGTCGAGCTCGGACCGTACGACCTCGTTCATCAGCAGTGTCTCCGGCTCGAAGATGTCCTCGGAGACGAAGAAGGTGTTCTCGCTGTCCTCCAGCAGCGCCCGGCTGTGGGCCAGGACCGTGGGGTCGTTGTCCACGTAGACGACCCGCGACTCCGGGTTGATCCGCTGCACCACCTGGTGGGTGTTCTCCGCGGTCGGCAGCCCCGATCCGCAGTCCAGGTACTGGGTGACGCCTGTCTGCCGGGCCAGGAACCGGCAGACGCGGATCAGGAAGGCGCGGTTCTCGACGGCCAGGTCCGCAGCCTCCGGCGCGACTTTCTGCACGCCCCGGACCACCGCGCGGTCGACCTCGTAGTTGTCCTTGCCGTTGAGGAAGGCGTCGTACACCCTGGCGATACTGGGCTTTGTCGTGTCAACGGACGCGGGCACGGGCACGGGCACGGGCTCATCGGGCGTCGCACCGGACATGGGGCACCTCACTGTCGGTCTCGACGGGGGGACGGGCAGCGCGGCACGGCGGTGCCGCTGCGTGGCGAAAGGGGCCGGATGTGGTCAGTGGACTCTAGATCCGTGCAGGCGCCGCATACAGCCGTGATAGCCGGTAACGGGCAGATCCCACTCGTTCGTGCGACGCGCAGCACCAGCACGGCGACGGAGTGGAGCGGCAGAGCGGGGAGTCGGTCCAGACGTTCGACGCGTTCACCGTGTATCCCGAATCCGGGTCCGGCCGCTGCACCACCGGCCCCGGCCGTTGCGACTCCACAGACCCCCCGCGGCATCCGTATGGCGTGAATTCCCTGGTTCCGGGCGACCCGGGTACGAGCGGACCCTGGCTGACCGCGCTGCGCCGGGGGAAGGTGGCACCCGGCCGCTGCGAGGCCGACCCGCTCCCCCCAGCCGGAGCACGACCGACGCGGCCGACGAGAGGATATGCGCCCATGTCGTACCCAGCGCACAGCACAGAGGGAAGCCCCCGGCGGCGGACCGGCCGCCGACGGGCCGTCCGGGTCAGGTCGGCGGTCCTCGGGGCCGCGCTCGCCGCCACCCTGTCCATGGGAGTGGTGACCGCGCCGCAGGCCGCCGCCGGGAATCCGTATCTCTGCCCGCAGTCGAACTTCTGCCTCTGGGAGCACGCGGACTACGACGGCGTCATGCTCGCCGCGGTGGTCAGCATCCCCCAGGTGAGCTCCTATATGAACGACAGGGGCAGTTCGTACTGGAACCGTACGGGCAGTTGGGTCACCCTGTACCGCGACATCCACTTCCAGGGCGGTTGTCTGATGGGCTCGATCGGCCCTCAGGACAGTGCGACGGTCGTTCCTGCACATGTCAACGATCAGACATCGTCCATCGGGTTCTCCCGCGAACGCGTCTGCTAGGAATTCCTTCAGAGGCGGCAGCCCCAACGGGCTCCCGCGCGGCCTCCGGGGATCGCCGTCGAGGAGACCACCACCTGGCCATGCCTGTCCTCGCAGGGAACGAACTCGAACCCGGAATCGGTGACCTCGTTCCCGGACACCTGCCTGCCCGGCCCCGGCCCCCGGCCGTGGCGGGACCCGCAGGTCCCGCCACAGCGGATGGCTGTCGCCGCTCATTCCCGCCCTGGATGCGGTCTTGGAGGGCAGGCTTCAGCAGGCGGGGGTGGGGTTGATGATGTAGGAGGACATTCTGTCGTTGAGGTTTCCGGGGAGCAGGGTGGAGGACCCGCCCGGCGGGATGGACAGCATGCAGCCGCCGCCGTAGTTGGCGTCGTAGTAGAAGTTGACGTACCAGCTGGTGCGGTTCCAGTACGAGCTGGCCTTGTCGTTGAAGTCCGTGCCGACGTAGGACACGTTCCCCTTCGACATGAGGTACGCGCCTTCCTGGTTGGCGTCGGACCAGACGCAGAACCAGACGGCCCGGCAGATGGAGGGGTCCGCCGCGGCCACTGGGGCCTGGACGGTTCCGGCGGCGAAGGCGGCCGCGAAGGCGCCCGTGATGGCCGCCAGGCGTAAACGGGTGCTGCGCCGGGTGTTCCGTCGCGGGGTGCGGCGCGTGATCTGTCGCATGGGGGAGATCCTTTCGTCGGTTCCGTGTCTGTGGCAGGTGCTGCCATCTCTCTCTACGGGGCCGAACGGCTACGGGTTCGATATCCGGGCCACTCAGTCCGCAGGGCGGTGGCCGACCTCTCCATCCGTAAGATACGAGTGCGGATAGCAGCCCTTACGCAGTGTTGTCCTGGTGTCTCACCGTCTCACCGTCGAGGTCTGCCGACATCTGCGCACGGAGGCCGGCACCTCGGACAAGGCCCCGGGAGACCCCGGCATCGCTTCCTACGGCCACTCCAGCCCTGGCTTCGGCGGCACGCAGGCACCCTGTGGATCTCCGTCGGCTTTCGGGCAGACAGCGGTGTCCCCGCCCGTGGAGCAGGGCGGGGACACCGGGAGACGACGGGTACCGGGCGGTCAGGAGACGGTGATCTCGAAGGCGGTCTGTGCGTTGCGGTCGACGACGGCCGTGACCAGGAACCGTCCGGCGGCGGGGCCTGCGGTCAGGGCCGGGGCCTGGGCGGTCCCGTCGGCGCCGGTGCGTACGGTCGCGGTGGTGGCGCCGCCGGGAAAGGTGAGTTCGCCCGGGGTGGTGAAGGTGACGGGGACGTCCCGCACCGGCTGGAACGAGCCGTCCATGGCCTTCACGGTCAGGGCCTGGGGGACCTGCCGTCCGGTGGAGACGGTCTGTTCGTCACCGGCCACGGCCCGCAGATAGGTGACGGCCGGTGCCGACCGCTCGGCGGCGGCCGGGGTCCCGGTGGCGGCGGCAGGGGCGGGGACGAGAGCCGCGCCTGCCGCGAGAAGGGCGATGGCGGCGAGGGCGGTGCCCGCGCGCCTGCGGATGGTCGGAATCATGGGTGCCTCTCTCCGAGGAGTGCGTGCGAGGGAGGTGGGGCCGTTCAGCACGGGCGGAACGAGTACAGCGCGTCCCTGGTGGTGGGGATTCTGCCGCCCGCCGCGATCCTCGTCTGGGTGCCGCCGTAGTTGACCTGCGGGTAGGCGCAGTAGTCCAGGCTGGTGTTGTTGACCGCCGACAGGGCGCCGTAGAGGCGGTAGCCGTAGGTGGTGCTCAGCTCGCTGGTGTCGGGGATCTCGGTGCCCGGCAGCGCGGCCCAGGCGACGGACCTGTAGGTGTCGGCGTTGAAGACGCAGAGCCAGCCGGTGGGGCAGGGCGGGGCGTCCCCCGAGTCGCCGAGGATATGGACGCCCGGCGGGTTGGACGTCGCGGCGGCGGCCGGGGCGGCCGGGACCGTCAGCACGGCGGCGACGGCCGACACCAGCGCGGCCAGGGCGAGCCCCGGGCGGCGGAACGGAGCGGAGAACGCGGTCACTTGGCTGCCCCCTTGGCCGGAAGGTCCTCGGACCAGACCACCTTGCCGGTGCCGGGCACCGAGACGGTGACCGGGCCGACCTGCTGGTACCTGGGGGCGTTGGTGTCGCAGCCGAAGATGCGCTCGTAGTAGCCCCGGACCTTCATGTTCTCGATGCCGATGTAGACGGTGTAGCCCTCGTAGGCCCCGACGCTGTACTCGACCTCGGTCTGCCGTTCGACGCTGTTCTGGAAGGTGGTGGTGAAGCCGTACTTCGTCTTCAGAGCCGCCGACATGCTCGCGGCGAAGGCGTTGAAGCCGGTGGTGACCTCCACGCCGATTTCGACCGAGTGGGAGAAGGAACTGGTCGTGGTCGTCTTGGTGCGCTCGGTGTACTTCTTCGGAGTCCTGCTCAGACGGTTGTCGAACGTGAACCGCTCGGCGATGACCCGCTCCTGCTCCGGGGCCTGGGTCTGGACGAAGTGCCACTGGCCGTCGCACGCGACGTTCCCCGGGTCGGCCGCCGCCGGTCCGGCCGACGCCACGGTCAGCAACCCCGCGGCCAGGGCACCGGCGAGCGCCGCCGCCCCACTCCTGCGGATCATCCGCGGTCGGCGCGTGGACCGCATGCTCAGTACATCCATGCTGCCTTCTCCCACTTCAGATTCGTGGCCGCGGTGGGCGCGTCCTGGGTCCAGTACAGATGGGACTGCGGCGCCAGTTTCGGAAGAGTGACCTCGGCGGTCTCGCCCGGCTCCACCTGGCGCCAGATGATGTCGTACGTGCCCCGGATCGACTTGCGGCACAGCGCTTCCGACTGGTCCGTACCGGACTTGCCCTGGCAGTCGTAGACGACGGCCGACAGATCCCGGGCCAGCCGACCGGTGTTGACGAAGGACAGGTACAAGCCCTTCTGACCGGTGAGTTGGCAGAGCCGGATATCGCCGCCGGTCGCCGCGATGGTGCGCAGCGCCTTGACACAGCTCGGCGCGGCGGCCGGGGCCTGGGGGGCGGCCGTGGCTGTGGTGGCCGTGCTCAGAGTGGTGACACCGAGCAGCGCCATGAGCAGGGCGGCCACCGGACGGCCGCCATAGCGTGTCCGCATGACGGACAGCCAACGGGACATGAGTGATCTCCTCCATGAGTGAGGGGTCGGCACACGAGGGCGGGTACGGCGGATGCCCGGAACGCCGGTGCGCCGAGAAGGGGGCGAAACGGATCGGAGGGATGCCCGCCGCGTCGGGGCGGGCGCCGGGGTGTCTGCCGATGTTCGTCCGGCGCAGGGGGGGGTGGGGCTTCCGCCGTCGCGCGGACCGGGGGATGGGTGAGGTGGATCTGGCGGCTGGTTGGGCCGACTCCTGCGGCCGTGGACCGAGCGGAGCCGGATACGTCCGTCCTGGCCTCCGCAGTACTGGATCAGGACCGGACCTTGTACGTACATCCAGCATGAGAGCAGACGTGAACCGACAATCAAAGAATCAGTTGGTCTATCCACCTGTTCGGGCGACCGGCCGGTGCCGGAGATGACGAACCCGTGTTCCACGACACTCCGTCACCCGCCTCCACACGTCGGCAGGCTGTCCGCCCCTGCCCCAAGCGCGCCGACCCGGCGACGAGAGGAGCGGCCTTCCAACAGCGGGCCCGTCGCGCGGGGAACGTGCTGCGGCGGGGAGCACTACCGCTTTGAGTGGTTTACCTGCTCATCCGGTCGGTGAACGTCAAACGGCCTGTAGAACCGTGCTGTTCGATCTCTCCCCACTGTAGTGGAGGTTGTTATGGTTCTGCGTGCTCTGCGTCGTCCGCTGGCGGTCCCGGCGGTCCTGGCCTGTTCCGCCGCCTTGCTGGGTGCGTCGGGAGCGGCGACGGTGGCCGAGGCCGACGCCCCGGTGGTTGTGATCACCGACTGGTCGGCGGCGAAGACCGCGATCACGGCGACCTGTCCCCAGGGCACCCAGCTCGTCGGGGGCGGCTACGACTCCGAACCCGTGCACCTGGGCAACGGGGCCGTGGCCGACGCGGTCAACACCAACGCCCCCTCCGCCTCGAAGCCCAACAGCTGGGTGATCAAGATGGACCTGGGCCGGGCCAAGGCGATCGCCATGTGCAGCAAGGCCTCCGCGACGCCGCCCACCATCGTCACCTCCGCCTGGTCCGCCGCCAAGCAGGCCGTCTACGCGACCTGCCCGGCCCGCACCCAGCTGACCGGCGGAGGCTACGACTCCCAGCCCGTCCACACCGGCAACGGCGCCAATGCCGACACCGTCGCCACCAACGGCCCCTCGGCCGCCAAGCCGAACTCCTGGGTCGTCAGGATGGACCTCGGCAAGATCCAGTCCTTCGCCATGTGCGTCCCGGACTGAGCCCGGCACACACACCCGGACGTGCCGCGCCGCCCCGGGGGGGGCGCGGCACGTCCACTGGGGGAGAAGCCGTACACGGCCGTCGTCCCCAACCGCTGCCCCAGGGCTGATCAGCCGGTTTGTGGGGCCGCCGCCGGGACTGTCCCACCTGGGCGGGGTGTGGCGTAGACGCAGACGTTGAGGCTGTCGTCGAACTCCGTGCCGGGCGCGCAGTCCATGACGAAGAACGCGCCGAAGTCGTCGCACTGGAAGAACTTGGTCCGGTCCCCGGGGAAGGGACCGTAGTAGTCGCCTCCGCAGATGGGGTTGGGCTTGGCATGGGCCGCGGGGGCGGTCATGGTCAGGGGGACGAGGAGTACGGCCAGGGCCAGGGTGGCCCGGACGGCGACGCTCGCGACAGGTTTCATGCGCATGTGCTGCCTCTTCTCATGTGGTCCGAAAGCTGATCGGGCCCGTCGCCACGGCGTCCCGTCTCCGGTGCCGTGTCCGGCCCTGCCAGACATACGGGCTGGCCGTCGGCGGTTCGCCATCGGTCCGCCGGGGTTCACCCGACCGGCTCAACGACGCTTCCCGGCACCAGGAAACGGCCCTGCAACCTGCCGGGCGCCATCGTGATCCGCGAACGCTGTCCCTCCTGCCTTCGGCTGCCTCCCCGTCGCGCTGACCGGCGTCGTCCGGCAGACCTGCCGCACACCCCGGTCCGCACTGCCTACTCGGCAGGCATCGAGCGCGATAGGGACCGCGTCGGGCTCGCCGCCATCTACCGGCAGTTCCCCGGCCCCGCCGAGTTCCAGGACCCGACCGCACCCGGCCCTACCGCCCGATCGCCGTTGAACGCGTCGGCCGCCAAGCCCGCGCACGGCACCAGCGCACTCCAACTGTCCGGCCACCTCTACAAGGGCGTCACTCCCTACGCATGGGCCGAACAAGCCAGGGACGCCACCGGTGGCACCCTGCTGACCATGCTGGACAACGGCCATGCCTCCCTGCCCTCATCGCCCTGTGCCGAGAAGGCAGTCACCTTCTTCCGCACCGGACGGACGGCCGGGGGCACCTGCGGCGGCAGCGAACAGCCCGCACAGCGCCGGCCTGGCCCCGCCGCGTGATCCGTTCCGGCGCTGGGTGGGGCCTCAGGACAGGGGCTCTACCGCAGGGAGACGGAAGTGGCGTGGTCGTTGATCAGGCCGACCCAGTCCGCGGACCCGGTAGGTCGGCCCCGTGCGCGGAACCGCCGGAGCGGCACTTCGAGCCCATCGAGAGAATGGCGGACCGGCCGCCGTAGCGCCTGTGTTCGTACAGCACACCGCCGATGTACTCCGGAGGACCGGCGGCGGCACGCGCCTCACCCGAGGCGGTGGCGGGTGCGTTCAGGTGACTCACGGCCGTGACCGCTCTCCTCGGTCCTGTACCCGGTCGACGCCACCCTGGTACCGGAAGTGGTGGCGGGGCCCGAGCGGGTGGGCCGCTGTGCCGGTCAGGCCGCGGGCTCTGGCAGCGATGGGTTTCGGAGCGGGGGAGTGGTGTACCGGCTGGTGTGTCCGGCGGCAGGATGCCCGCGGCCGGAGTCCGTCTCGATGCGGGGAGCGCGGCAACGGGTGCCGACCGTGAGGATGACGCGCGGTTGCGGGGTGCCTGGAAATGAGTGGCTGGTGTTGCCTGGTTCTGGTGGACTCCGGTACCGGCAGGGTGCTGGTTGCCTTCAGCGACCGGTGTGAGGGTGGGGTGTGAGGGCGCTCTGTCTCGGTGTGCGGGTTTCGGGGCAGGGCTTCTCACTCGTCGCCTTGGTGTACCACCGATCGGAGGACAGGATCCCATGATGTGCAAGAGGGCTGCTCGGAGCAGGGCGGTCGCCGCTCTGTCGATGCTCGCCGCCGGTGTGCTGACCGCGATGGCCGCCGCGCCCCCGGCGGTGGCGATGTCGGGTCCGGGGGGCCGGGTGGTGTTGGTGGCGCCGATGTCGGAGAGATCGGGGATGAAGGACTGCGTCCGGGGCAAGTTCTGCTTCTGGGAGGACGAGAATTTCTGGGGCTGGCGGCTGTCGACGACCGGCAGCGTGCCCTATGTCGGTGACTTCATGAACGACAAGATGAGCTCGCTCTACAACAACACCGACTACTGGGTCACTGTGTACCGCGACGCGAACTACGTCGACTGCATGTTCTGGACCTACCCCAGAAGGGCGTACTCCGCGCTGGGCGACGAGTTCAACGACCAGGCGAGTTCAGTGCTACTCACGACGACGGCACCGGAGACGTGCTGACGCCGCCGCCGTCCCGGTCACCCTGGCCGGTGCCGGGCCTTTCCGCCCCGTCGCCCACCGCGCGGCCGTTCCACGACCATGGGGCACCCTCTCCCGGCGGATGACGGACAGCACCTCAAGACCCGGCCGGGCACATCAAGCACACATGAGGCTTGAGCAGGGCGAGCCGGCAGCGGCGACGATCAACGCGAGTAGCTTCGTACACCCCATCCAGTGCATCCGTTACAGCGGTCGGGGACGCCCCTGAACTGCGAAAACTCCATCCAGGTGGGTACAGCGGCAGGGCCTCGCAGGTGGGGCTGTCCGGCGGCAGCGGTTCGTCGATGAGGGATCAGCCCGGACCCGACGGAGGTGTCACATACTCAAGGGCGGTAGGGGTGCACGGGATTGAAAGCTCGGCAGGTTCTCCCGGACGAAGGCGTCGAGGGCGCGGGCCGGACGCCCCAGCAGGGCTTCGACGGTGCCGTTCGGGGACTCCGGCCGGGCGGCGGCGAGCTGCTGGATCTCCACCACATGACCGGCGAGCCACCCCGGCAGGCCCACCGTCCGGACCAGGTGCTCATGGAAGGCGGCGGGCGGCAGATCGATCACGCGGACGGGATGCCCCGTCAGCCCCGAGAGCAGCCGGGCCAGCTCCGGCTGCGTCCAGGCGCGCGGACCGGTGAGGATGTGGCGACCCCCCGCGAGCGCGGGCCGCAGCAGGATCGCGGCGGCGGCGTCGGCGATGTCCCGGACGTCGATGTAGTTGCAGGGCGCCCCGCCCAGCGAGCCGATGAGTACGCCTTCGGCGATCGCCGGAGCGCTCAGCAGCAGCTTCTGGAAGAAGGCGTAGGGCCGGAGCACGGTGCTCACCATGCCGGTGGCGGCCAGCCGGTTCTCGATGTGCCAGTGTCCCCGGGAGACGGCGACGGGCGAGTCCGGTTCGGCGGCGGGCGCGGAGAGTTTGACGACATGGCGCACACCGGACGCGGCCGCCGCGTCCACGACCGTGCTCTCGTACTCGGTCTGACGGGGGCCGTTGGCCATGGTGAGGAAGAGCTGTGTGGTGCCGGAGAAGGCGGCGCGCAGCGAGCGGGGGTCGGCGGCGTCCGCCCCGGCGATCTCGACGGGGGGCCGCGCCGGGCCGAGCGCGGCGCGCAGGGAGTCGGGGGTGCGGGTGACGGCCCGGCAGGGGATGCCGAGCGCGCTGAGTCTGCGGAGCAGGGCTCCGCCGGTGGCGCCGGTCGCGCCCATGACGGTGATCACTGCGGGATGCCTTTCACGGTTCGGGGTGCCGGTCGGCCGGGGACGGGAGACGGGACGGTGGCACGCCACCGCCAGGCGAGGACTCCGGCGGCGAGGGCGGCGGAGAGCGGCAGGTCCGTACGGAGCCGTCCGGGCCAGGCCGGATCGGGTACGGGGGTGTGGGACGGCAGCCATCCGGCGGCGAGCCAGCCAGCCGCCGCCGCGAGGACGGCGGCGAACGCGGCCACCCCGGCGGCGAGGGCGGGCCGGGGCACGGTCGCCGTCCACCGGGGCGGCCCGCCGGGCCGGGGCCGACCCCGTCGCCGGAGCCAGAGTCCGGTGGCGGCGGCCACCGCGGCGGAGGTGAGGCCGATGGAGGTGAAGGCGGCGAGAGTGAGTTCGGGGTCGCCCCGGAGGATTCCGCCGAGACCGGCGGTGAGGGAGGGGGCGAGATAGGCGACCGCGACCTCCCTGCGGAGGGCGAACGGCGGTGCGGTGGCCGGGGGCCGGTCTCTCATCATGCTGCTCCGGTATCGTCCGATGAAGGTAGTAAGGAAGCTAACTATTGGGTCGCGAGTACGCGGCGGTCGCACGGGGCGGACCGCCGGTTCCCTCTGGCCCGGGGACGGAAGGGCTAATCGGCCGTCAGTGCGCCGACCCCGCCCGTGATCCGCCCCAGCAGATCCAGGAACACGTCGCGCTCCTCGGCGCTCAAGGCGCCGACCAGCGCCTGGAGCCGGGCGAAGTGGTCCGCCGCCATATCGCGCAGCCGCCGGTCGCCGCGCGCCGTGAGGACGACGACCGCGCCGCGCCCGTCCTCGGCGGACGCGCGGCGGGCCACCAGCCCCTCCCGTTCCAGACCGTTCACCAGGCCGGTCACCGTGGCGCGCGAGACACCGAGGCTGCGCGCCAGCCGGGAGGGCGACTTCTCGCCGCCGCAGTCCTCCAGGTCGGCCAGCAGCCGGTACCGTCCGGTCGACAGCCCGAAGCGGGCGAAGTGGACCTCGGAAGCCCGGTCCAGTAGCGCCCCGGCGGCCATGAGCCGGGTCGCGACCAGCACCGCGCGGGGGTCGGCGGCCAGGCCGTACCGGGCGATCTGGCGGCGTGCCTGGTCCAGTGTGGGGGCGGTCGGCCCCGTCTGCTCCGTGCTCATAAAAACAAATATGGCAGCTAACCACTTCTCGATCAAGTGGCCGGTACACATCGCCCGCCGGTACCTTGACCCGCTATGACGATCTCTCAGCGCATCCTGGTGGGCCTGCTGTTCCTCTTCGCCGCCCTGCGACTCCTCAACGCGGCGGTCACCCCCTCCGACCAGTGGGCCTCGGCCGCGGCCGATGTGATCGTGGGCGTCCTCTTCTACGCGGCCGCGCGGACCATCGTGAAACTGTCCCGCAGGCTGCCGCACTGACCCGGCGCGGCCAGGACGGGGCGGCCGAGAACGGCGCGGCAGCCGGGGCGGTCGGTGGAAGGCACGGACGAAGATGTCCGATGTGCCGTTGGTGTTGTCACCGGGGACGATGTCGACGGCGGCGGCCCGGAAGACCACTTCGCGCCCGCCGCGGGTGACCGCGTCGATCTCCGCCGAGGCGGACCGGCTGGAGACGGGCCTGTCGGCGCCGGTCCGCGGATCGCACAGCGCCGGCGAGGACGGCCCGGTCGCCCCGCCGAGGGTGTGCGGCAGAGCGGCCGGTGGGGTCGATGGCCACGCCCCGGACGTCCGGCACCTGCTCGGGCGCGGGCAAGAACGCTGTCACCAATCCTGCCGGCTCGTTCCGCGCCTGGACGGACAGAGGCCCGCCCACCGAGCCCCAGGACCTCATCGACGCGGTCACCACCGGACACGGCGTTGACCTCTGCCGCCGGATTGAACAACCACCGGTAGGAGCCGCCCGGACGATCTGGTGGTGCTCAGACGAGCGTGGTTGCCGCCGGCGAAGGCGGGCCCCTCCAGGGCCCGTCATGGCTGCTGCTGGAGAGGCGCACCCAGCGCACAGAGCCTGCGACCAGCGGGATGCCCCTGGATGAGGGTCACGATCTTTCCTCGAACGTGTCCAGGCTCGGAGTGGGCGTGGGCCTGTGCGATCTCTTCCAGGGGGTAGGTCTGTTCGATGCGCGGCGTGCAACGGCCTTGCGCGCCGAATCCGGCGGCCCCGGTGAGGAGCGCGGGATCGTTCGCCGCGCCGCCGACCGCGCCTTCGATCAGCACAATACGCCCCGCCAGCGGGCCGAGCGCCTTGAGCCCGCCCCATGCCGTCACGGCCGGGAATGGCCGGCAGGTCCACCGGGAGTACGTCGCGGACCTCTCCGCTGCGCACCTTCCAGTCGACGGGGGTGACACCGGCCGACACGATCACCGCACGGTCAGCGGGGGAGGAGTCCGGCGGAATGGCGATGGGGCGCGAGAGTTCGCGATGCCGGTCAACCCCCGGTGCGGCAGACCCGGCGGACCCGCCCCTGCCGGACGACGGCCTCGGTGTCACTGGTGCGGGCCCGGTCGGCTGCATAGCTCCTGCGCGATGTACGACGCCGCGGGGCAGTGGCCGAACCACGGGTGGATGTTCTCACGCTCACCAGCTCTCACCGTGTCCACTTGCGGAACGGGAGACCGGCCGCCTTCACTGTGCACCGAGCCCGCTGCGCCTGGTCGCAGCGGTTCTCTCCGAGGTCGTCGGCCATCGCTCCATCTCCACCTGTGCCAACAGCCGGCAGTACGAGATGTATTCGCATCCCCAGCTGAACTCCCGCAGGGTTGGTCCGACCGTGTGCGCGAACGCGTTCGGTAGCGCGAGCGGGTCGGAACTCTGCCCGGTCGTCGGCCGCATCGGACATCAGGAACAACGCCTCCCGGTGAACAGCGGGCGCGGGAAGCACCCGGACAGGGCCTTCAGTCCGGCTGCTCCGCCGGAGCGGTGCGCCGCCGAACGGCGACCATCGCCCACACATAGGCCAGATCCAGTACGAGGCAGCTGAAGTACAGGAAGTACATCAACCCGTTGTCGTACCGCGGATCGATCTCGGGGACGGTGAGCATCGCCAGGGACGCACACGCCGTCCCGAGGAGCTTGGTCACTGCGATCCCGACGGACTGCCCCCGGGGACCGCGGGCGGCGAGCATGGCCAGAAAGAGCGCGGATATCAGCACATTGTCGGCGAAGGCCGAGAGGTGCCGCTCCCCGTGGTCCAGCTCCCGGGAGATCAGTTCCATCGCTGTGTACGCGAGCGCGCAGACCCCGATGAAGGACGGCAGCAGCAGCCGCGGCGGCAGGCCCGGGAACTCCCTCCGGCCGTACCGGACGATCGTGTACCCGATCGCGAGATCGAGACAGAACCAGGTCAGGTTGATCCACGCCCGCACCCCCGGCACCGGGCGGACGAAGGTGAAGGTGAATTCCCAGCCGATACTGGCCGCGAAGGCCACGACCGGCATGCCGTACGTACGGTCGCGCAGACCGGCACGGATGATCAGGACGTATGTGGCCGTCCAGAAGATCCCCGCCCCCAGCGGAAAGATCATATACATCGGCAAGGCTCCGATACTCCGAGGGCATACGAGGAAACGCCGCCCCGCCGTACGGGTGAGCGCCGCATGCCGAACGAACGCCGGACCGGGGCGGCACGACCCCGGCCACCCTCCGGCGTCGGTCCGCCCGCGTGGGGCCACCAACGGTCCGCCCCCCATGGAAACGGCGCCCGGGGTCCACAGGTTCAGCTCCCGGACATCCGTCCCGCCGGCGCGGGGACCCTCCCCGCCCCCGGACCTCTGTCCCGGCCCTCTGTTCCGGACTTCGGGAGGGCCCGCCGTATCCGGGAGCGGTTCATCGGGGCCTGCTCTCGGACCGCCTGCCGCCCTCACGGACCGTCCCTTTGGCGGGGTCGGTCGTCGTGCGGTTCGAGCCACTCCCGCTCCTCCCCGTCCTGGACGTCATCGACGACACCGGCCTCGACCGGCGGGGGAGTGCGGCGCTCGGCAGTACACCCATGGCCGACGGACGGAGCTGTTCCACCGGCCATGGGTGAACCCCGGCGCCTGGGGGATCGGGGTCCGGGATGGCGCTTATCGGAGGGTGCGGAGGAAGATGTCCGTTGTGCCGTTGGTGTCGTCGGGGACGATGTCGTCGGCGGCGGACTGGAAGACGACGTGGCGTCCACCGGCGCTGACGGTTTCGACTCCGGCGGTGGCGGGCTTGTCGGTGACGGTTTCGTCGGTGCCTGTCGCGAGGTCGCGCAGGGTGAGAGGCGCCGGTCCGGTCGTGCCAGGAGGGGTGTGGAGCAAGTACCGGCCGGTGGGGTCGATGGCCAGGGCCCTCACTCCGGGAACCTGGTGGGCGGTCCCGGTGGCGGTGTCGTGGACGTAGGTGTCGGGGCCGGAGAGGTAGACGACCTTGCTGCCGTCGTCGCTGATCTGGACGAGCTCGGCCGCCCTGTCCGGGCCCTCGACCGGGCCGTGGACGGTGTTGTCGGTCCGGTCCCACAGGAGGACGTCCTGCTGCCCGCCGTCCTGGTAGGCGAGGAAGCGGCCGTTGCCGCTGAGGGACGGCCGGGACGGTGCCAGGTTGTGGACGATGTCGATGGTCTGCATGGCGCCGGTGGCCGGGTCGAGGACCTCGATGCGCTTGTTGGTGTGCGGGTACCGGGGAGTGACGCTGTACGCCCGGTTGCGGCCCGCCCCCGCGGAAGCCTCGCAGCTGTTGAGGGAGCAGCCATAGGACATCCGCCACCCCATATCCACTTCGTACTGGTAGAAGGTCATATGGTTCATCACATAGGCCAGGCGGGCGACGTACGTGCCGTCGCTGCTGAGCATCGGCGGCCCCAGCGAGTCCCCGCCGAACCGCCTGTTCTGCCCCGTCGCCGATTCGCGGACGAACACATCCTCGGTCCTTCCCGTGTCACCGGGGGCGAGGTTGTTCGCGTACGACGAGAAGGCGATGAGCCGGCCATCGGGCGTGATCGACGCGCCGGTGGATTCGTCGTTGGCCTGTGTGCCGTCGGCCGCGACACTGGCCCTCTCGACTCCGGTCCCGCGGACACCCCCCGCGTCCGCGGGCTCGGCCGAGGCGGCTCCGGGTAAGACCGCTGTGATCACACAGACAACGGCGGCGCTCAGGGCGGCCCGGCCGCGTCTGGTGGTGCCCCGGTTCGTGATACTTGTCATTTTCCCCCCAGGCGGCTTGTGCCTCCGGCACCTCACCGGAGGACCAGCAGCATGCAACCGCGACGGCGCCGCGCGGTCAATGCGTCCACACGCCACATGACCTGTCGGGAGGAAACGGTTTCGGTCGTGGACAGCGGTCCGGTCACCTGCCGTGGGCCTGTGCCGCTGGTATCGTGCCCTGGCGATTCCCGTCGGTGAACCCGGGCTCCGCCCGTACCACCCGGCCGGGTGGGCTCCGGAGACGGGTGAACGAGGACAGCATGATCGCGTGACAACGCCCCAGGTCACGAAGTATCTACCCCGCCCGCGCGGGGGTCGCCCGCGGTACGCACGCCCTGTCGGGCGTGGCCGGTAATCCGCCCCGCCCGCGCGGGGGTCGCCCACTCCCGAACCCCAACCCCGGACTCCGGGGCGCCCGCCGTGTCCAGGAACGGCTCATCGGAGCCTTGCCCTCACCGCGGTTGTCGACCTCGCAGACCTTCTCCGAGAGCATCTTGCGCCGCTCGAACGGGCAATCAGGGGCGTTGTGCGGCTGGAGCCGGCCCCGCCCCGCCCGGCCCGGCCCCCGAGCGATCGTCTTTCGGCCGGGTTGACGGAGGGGCCACAACACCGTGGCGTGGCGCCGGTAAGGTGCCGGTACGCACTGCGGTGCGCCTCCTCCCCGGACATGTCCGGGCCCCTCGTCTTCGGGGCCCGGCCCGATCCCGAAGGAGAAGGCCGTCGCCCGGGATTCCGGGGCGGCCGGTTCTGAGAGGAGGCGCCCATGTTCCGCCCCACGCCCGCAAGGGACGCTCCCAGCCGGGCCCGGACCTCTTCTGCCCCTGACGACGGCAGCAGCGGCTTCCTGTTCGCCGAACGGGGACCCGGCCGCCGCCCGCCCCGCGCAACGCCGCAACACACCTGATCCGGCGCTCCGCCGTATCTCCTGGCTGTGGGCCATATCGGCCCCAACAGCCCCTGGCCGACAGTAACGTGGCACCCGGCGGACCGGATCGCGAGCACCCCGGTGTCCCGGACGGAACGCAGAGCACACCGAAGCACATCCCTGGGCAGTGTCGTCGGATCGGCGAAGAGTTGAGGGCCATGAACATCCTGGGTATCAACTGTGTCTTCCACGAGTCCTCCGCGGCGGTCGTCATCGACGGCCGGGTCGTCGCAGCCGTCGAGGAGGAACGGTTCAACCGGGTCAAACACGCCAAGCCCGCCCTGGTCGGCACGGCGGACGTGCTTCCGGCCGCCTCGATCTCCTTCTGTCTGGAGGCCGCCGGTCTGTCTCCCGAGGACATCGATCTGGTCGCCTGCTCGTTCGATCCCGAGATCCGGCGGAAGGACTTCGAGACCGACCCCCTGAGCAGGCCCGGCGACTGGGGCAGCGCCGACGGCGAGAAGACGTTCCTGCGCTCGATCGAGCGCATCCCTGAGGCCGTCCGCGCCGAGTTCGGCATCGACACCGGCGAGCGGTTCCGCTGGGTCCCGCACCACATCGCGCACGCCGCCTCGGCCTACTACCCGTGCGGGGACGAGCAGGCGGCCGTGCTGGTCGTGGACGGCATCGGAGAGGCCGCCACCGCGCTCCTCGGCGGGGGTGACGGGACGGTGATCCACCGCCTCCACGAGCTCCACTACCCGAACTCCATCGGGTTCGTGTGGGAGAAACTGAGTGCCTTCCTCGGCTTCTCCCCCTACGACGCCTCCAAGGTCATGGGACTGGCCGCGTACGGCGACGCCGACACCTGTGCCGGCCGACTCGCGGAGATCGTCGGCCCGTACGACACCCTCGCGGTACGCTCCGACCAGTTCGCGTTCCGCCTGGACGGCTTCGAGAACCTCGAATCCCGCTTCGGACCGCGGCGCCTGCCCGGGGAACAACTCGCCCAGCGCCACGCGGACCTGGCCGCGGCGCTCCAGCGCTGGAACGACCGGACGATCCTGTCCCTCGCCCGTCGGGCCCACGACCTCCACCCGGCGTCGACGCTGTGCTACGCGGGGGGCGTGGCGCTCAACTGCGCGACGAACTGGCTGCTCAAGGAGGAGGGACCGTTCTCCCGGATCTACATACCCTGCGCACCGCACGACGGCGGAACGGCACTCGGGGCGGCCCTGTGGGCGTACTACGACTCCGGGGTGACCGAGCTGACGCACCCGGCGCTGGACACCGCCTGCACGGGCCCGGGTTATACGGACGAGGAGATCACCGCCGCCTTCGCCGAGGCCGGACTGACGGCGCGGCGGTCCCCGGACATCGCGCTCGACGTGGCGCGGCGCATCGCCGCCGGGCAGGTCGTCGGCTGGTTCCAGGGCCGCATGGAGCTGGGGCCCCGGGCGCTCGGCAACCGTTCGCTGGTGGCCGACCCGCGCGATCCAGGAATACGCGACACGCTGAACCGCAAGGTCAAGCACCGTGAGGACTTCCGGCCGTTCGCCCCCAGCGTGCTCGCCGAGCACGCCCGCGACTGGTTCGAGCTCGGCCACGACTCCGAGAGCCACCGGTTCATGCTCTACACCTGTCCGGTCCGGCCCGGACGCGCCGAGGACATCCCGGCCGTCCTGCACATCGACGGCACCGCACGGGTCCAGACGGTGACGTCGGCGGACAATCCGCGCTACCACCGCCTGATCTCCTGTTTCGAGGAACTCACCGGGGTGCCCATGGTGCTCAACACCTCCTTCAACGACAGCGAGCCCATCGTGTGCTCGCCGCGTGACGCGCTCGCCACCTTCGCCGCCACCCGGATCGACGCCGTGGCGATCGGCGACCACATCGCGTCCCGGTAGCGGAACGCCGCCCCAACCCGGCCGGGCCCGAACCGGAAGGACGACAGCATCAGATGATCAAGGTTGAACACCGGCCCGGAAGCGGGTCCGCCCCGGCGCGCTACGACCTGACCGCCGCCGAGGCCGCCCGGACCCGGGAGGTCGTCACACAGACCCTGAGCCATGTGGAATCGAGCGAGGACCCGTCCCTCTACCGGTACGCGCCCCTGGCGACCCGCCTGCTACCGGAGCGGCTGCTGGCCTTCCTCCACCACTTCCGCCAGGAAGAACCCGCCGGTGCCTGCGTCATCAGCGGCTGGCAGGTCGACGACCACGCGATCGGCCCGACACCGGACACCTGGCGAACCGGCACCACCCGCTCCCGCGCCCTGGCCGACGAGGTCTACCTCGTCCTCCTGTCCTCGGTCCTCGGCGAGGTCTTCGCCTGGAGCACCGTCCAGGACGGCCACCTGGTCCAGGACCTGTTCCCCGTCCCCGGCGAGGAGCACGAGAAGAGCGCCGGCAGCAGCGCCAGCCTCCTCGACCTGCACAGCGAGGACGCGTTCTCACCACTTCGCTGCGACTACCTCGGCCTGCTCTGCCTGCGCAACGACACCGCCGTCCCGACCTCCTACGTCCCGGTCGACGGCCTCAGCCTCACCCCCGAGCAACGCACTGTGCTCGCCGAGCCACGCTTCGTCCTGCTCCCCGACTCCGAACACCTCAAACGGGCTGCCGAGCGCGGCGAACAGCCACCGGCACCACCCAGGACCGCCCTCTTGTTCGGCGACCCGGCCTCCCCGTACCTCGTGGTCGACGAGTTCTTCATCCGGACCGACCCCGACGACACCCAGGCACAGGACGCCCTCGCCGCCCTTCTGCGCCTGCTGAACGACTCCCAGCGCGACGTGACGCTCGCCCCTGGCGAACTCCTGTTCATCGACAACTACCGGGCCGTCCACGGCCGCAAGCCCTTCCACGCCTCCTACGACGGACGCGACCGCTGGCTGAAAAGGACCAGCGTCACCCGCGACCTGCGCAAATCCCGTGCCGCCCGAACCTCCGCCACATCCCGCGTGGTCAGCACCGGACTGTCCTGGTGACTGCGGCCGCCCCGCAGGGTGACCCGCCGACCAGTGGGCCAGGACCGCAGGACCCCCTCCGCCGACGACCGGACCACCGGCTTCTTCCTGATCCGCCTCCCGGCCCGTATCGGATCTGCGGCCGAGAGACGGCCCCGCGGACCGGGCCGGTTCCGGGCCGATTCCGGTTCGGTCCGGTTCGGTTCCGGGCCGGACAGGGCGACGAACCGACACCGACCGACTCCGTCCCGCCGAGGTAGCCCTATGCGTATCCTGCACATCTCCGACCACGCCGACCCGCTGGCCACCCCGGGGGGCGAGTTCTGCGGCGGTCAGAACGTCTATGTGAGGGAACTGGCCAGACGGCTCGCCGACTCCGGCTGCACGGTCGATGTCGTCACCCGCTGGGCGGACCGTCGGCTGGCCCGGCAGGAGCCGATCGCCCCCGGCGCGCGGACCGTCCGGGTGCCGGCCGGACCGGTCGGGCCGCTGCCGCGCGAGCGGTTCGGCGAAGTCCTCGACGAGTTCTGCGAGGGCGTCGTCGGACTCCACGAGGAGACGGGCGGATACGACGTGGTGCACAGCCACTACTGGTACTCCGCCGTCGCCGCCCTGCGGCTCGGCGAGCGCCACCCGGTACCGCTGGTGCACACCCATCACTCCCTGGGCGCGATGCGCCGGGCGGCGATCGGGCGGGACGCGGCAGACGAGGCCGGGGAGCACTTCGCGGCCAGGCACCGGATCGAACGCCGCATCGGCCTGCGCGCTGCCGCTGTCGTGGCCAGCAGCCCCGGCGAACTCGCCGACCTGGAGCGACAGTGGGGAACGCCGCGGCACACACTCCACATGGTGCCCCCCGGGGTGGACACCGCGGTCCTGACCCCGCGCGACCCCGCCCTCGCCCGCGCCGAACTGGGCCTGCCGGGCGACGCCCCGGTGGTCCTGTTCGTCGGGCGGCTGGAGCCGCGCAAGGGCTTGGCGGACCTCGTCTCCGCCTTCGCCCTCGTACGCCGGGCGGTTCCCGGCGCGGTTCTCGTCGTCGTCGGCGGCGAGGCGCCGGAACGGCGAGCCGACCCCGGTCCGCTGGCGGCACTGGTCGAGAGGCACGGGCTGAGGGGGAGCGTGGACCTGCGCGGGCCGGTTCCGCACGCGGCCACGGCCCGCTACTACAGTGCCGCGGACGTCACAGCCGTGCCCTCGCACTACGAGCCCTTCGGCCTGGTCGCCGTGGAATCGATGGCCTGCGGCACACCGGTGGTCGCGACCCGCGTCGGCGGCCTGCGCTGGAGCGTCGCCGACCCGAGCGTCGGGACGCTGGTACCGCCGCGGAATCCGGCCGCGCTCGCGAAGGCACTGGTCGACGTGCTGACCTCGGGTACGGCAGAGCGCCGACAGGCCTGCCTGGACCGCGCCACCAGCGTCTACTGCGCCGAGCGGTGGGCCGACGACATCCGGGCGATCTACCGTCGAGTGGCGGCCCCGCACATCGCCGCGACAGGGGCGGAGCAACCCCCCCTTCGCCGACGCCTCTGACGGCCCGTCCCCATGCACTGGAGCCGCCGTCCTGAGCGCTCGTCGACGAAGGCTCCGGCCGTCTCGGCCAGGATCGGGTGCACCCCACTACGCAGCCGCACGGGGCCACATCGGGCCGGGGTCTGCCGCAGCCGGAGAACAGACCGGCATGCCGTGCGGGTCCCGCGTGGGCCATGCCGTCGCGCCCGCCCTGGTCGGGGTCGGCGCCGACGAGGCCGTCCTCGTCCGCCCCGCCCGGGCTCTGCCGGCACCCGGACGCTGCGCCCCGCCGCAGACCTGTCCGAGCCGGACGGACAGCCACCGCCCCGCCGGCCTAGACCATGGTCAGGAGGTGGTCCGTCGGTGTGTAGTCGATCTTCCAGTCGGCATAGACCCCGCAGAACCCGTCCCTGGCGCACCGCAGACCCACGGTCACCCAGCGGACCGATCCGTCGTCTCCGAGCGAGAACGCGACCGCGGCCTCGAACTCCTCACCCCCGCAGGGGCAGCCGGCCATACCGGGCTCGTCGCCCTCCCAGGACTCCTCGTCCCAGTACTCCCCGCTGTCCGCGATGAACGCGCGGCTCCCGCAGCCCGAACACTCCCGTTCCGCTCCGGACGCGTTGACCAGTACGAAGAACACACGGCCACCGCACCCGCACACAGAAGCAGCGACCCGCACCGGGCGACCGTCGCCCGCACCGCGCAGGAACGCCGCCAACTCCGCGGGGACGCCCTCGCCAACCTCATCATCCACATGCATGGACACATCGTCCCAGCCACCCCCTGACTCGTCGACGGTTCGCTGGAACGGATCACCCCAGGCGGGTCAGCCGCCGCTGTACGTCGGCGCGGACGGCGTTCAGCGGCGCGTCGAAGGACTCGGTGTCCCGGCCGACGAGACCGCCATCGGAGCCGAGGCCGGTACGCGCGTTCAGCAGGTCATGGCCGACCGGGCACGCGCCCTCCAACGCGCCCTGCGCGAGCAGCACCCGCGTGAGGCACGGCGGGGAGAGACCCTGCTGCGGCGCCGCACCGCACAGGTCGGCCAGCCGGAGGGTTGCTCGGGCCCGCTGCTCTGCGGGCCGGCAGGAAGCGGCCTCGCGAAGGTGCTCGATTTGGCGGTCATCTCACAGGGCATGTAACGCGTTCCCATGAGCTGTGGCCCTTCCTCCGGGATCTCCCTCCGGGGTTTGCCGAGCGAAGCCGGGCCAGGGGCTCGGCCCGGACGGGGTATGCCTTTCGGAGGAGGCCGGATGGCGCACGATTGTCGCACAGCGGTCGAATATTTGCTTCTGTCAGTTTGCTTGTTTCCCATCTGCACGAGCATCCGGGATTTCTCGATCTTCTCCGGAGAGCGGATCGACGGAACGATGAGTGGTGATCCAGCAGGATATTGCCAGTGAATCGGTCAGAAGCGGTCATAAATGAAACGTACGTGATCTCGCTTCAATCCCCCTCCTGCGAAGATACGTTTGCATGAGGGGAAGTTGCAGGAAGCCCGGAGCGAAGGCCGTCTTCTGAGGCTGGGGTGACGCCACCCGCACGAATGGGCGGGTAGCGGAGTGACGCCATGGCGGCGGCCCACGAGGGTTGCCTCCCCGAGGGCCACCACGGGCCGTCACCACCTCCGAAAGGGCGATACATGACCCAAGGAAGAGTCCCGAGGCTGATGAGTCCTGTCCCGGGCATTCCCCCGACCATTATTCCTTCCCCGCGTGGTGGTGAAACACCTACCTCGACGTTCCTGCCGGGCCGGGTCTGGGGCAGCGGTGTGTCCATGCACGCCGCCGCGCCCGCGGTGCTGTCCAGGGGGCGGGCGCGGTCCGCCGGGGCCGGTCTGTCCGGTGTGCGGGCGGGCCTGCGGCCCGCGGCGACGGCGACGACACCTCCAGCACCCAGAACCGCTACACCCTCACCTTCCCCGCCGGCCAGCTCCAGCCCGTCAACGCCTTCTGGTCCCTCACCGCCTACGACGAGCACGGCTTCCTCATCCCCAACACCCCCCGGCGTCTACTCCATCGGCCACCGCTCTCCCGCACCCACTGCGGCACCGATGTCGTACGTTCCCGCCCGCCCGGGACCGGCCGGTGCTTCCTCGCTGTGAGGTCGCCCGGCCCGGGTGGGAAGGACAACCCACCATGAAGATCATCGGAGACGGTCTGTACATCCACGACGCACTCGCCCACGGACCGCTCGCCGAGGCCGCGCTGCGCCGTGCGGGACAGGCAGGGAGCGGCTGGACCGGCTTCAGGAGGAAGCCGGGCACCTCACGGACGCCCAGCTCCGCCACCGGGTGCACGGCGCACTGCCGCACTTCACGCAGGACACGGCGCCCGCCCGCCGGGCCGCCGATCCCGTCGCCCAGATCCGCCGGGGCGTCCGCGTCGTCGAATGGACCGTGCCGGACCGGCAGCGCTACGGCTGACCGCTGTCGGTGGCCCGCCCGTGCCGACCGGGCCACCGTGCGGGACCCGCACGGGCGGCTGACGGTTGGTCGGGTGGTCACGTCGGCAGGGCAGTTGCCGACCCGAGCGCGTTCTCGCCCAAGGGCGAGAACGCGCCGGGCAGATGCTCGTCGAGCCAGTCAGCCGTCACGATCGATGAGGCCAACCTGCACTTCTGTAGCCACCTGCTGGCAGGGCCCGGCTCCGGAGCCTCACGCTCCAACCGTGAAGCGCTCGCCGATGTGGTTCGCTTTCTCGATCTCATCGACGAGGGCCACGGCGTAGTCCTCGGCGGAGATCCGGCTGATTCCGTCGGCGTCCGTCACCAGGTCGTCGAGAGCGGTGCGGTAGGTGCCGGTGCGCTCGCCGGGCGCGATCTGTCCAGCGGGGCTGAGGCATGTCCAGCGGACGTCATCGACGGACCGGTAGAAGTCCAGGGCATCGCCGTGCGCGTGCATGATCTGGAGCAGGAACTCGGGCAGCCCCTCGGCGTCCCACACCTGCTTGCCGTCCGGCGTGCGCAGCGACCCGGCGCCACCAACGGCGATCAGCCGCGGGGCACTCCCGCCGAGCGGGCGCACTCCGGCCACCAGGGACTTGGCTGCCGGTGCGATGGTGGCGATGTGACCGGGGCCGTCGCCGCCGCCGACAGCGCTGACGACGACGTCCTGTCCCTCGGCGACAGCCGTGACCGACGCGGGGTCGAGTACGTCACCGGTGGTGACCGTGAGGTTCGGGTGCTGCTCAGTGATCTTGCTGGGGTTGCGGACCGCGGCCGTGACATGATGGCCACGGTCCAGGGCTTCGCGCAGCACGCGGCTGCCGATCGTGCCGTTGGCGCCGAAGAGTGCGATCTTGGCCATGCGTAGTCTCCTTACAGCGAGCGGGAGTTGTACGTGAGGGCCACGTTATGAGCGGGGCCCGGAGCCGGGTAGGCCCGTGCCTGTTCGCTACATCACTCGGGCGGTCCAACGAGGCCCCGAGGCCGAAGGAACGGCGTCTTCCGAAGGCGCCGTGATCCGTGTTTGGGGCTGGTGACATGGTCGTCAACGGCTCACGACACCGCACGGCTCCCAGAGGGAAGTCGGGAAGGACACACATCCAGGTCACTCGATCGAGTGCGTCCGCGGTCGGCTCTCCGGGCCATCTGCACTGGTGAGACAGCCGTCTGCCCGGACAACAGTGTCCAGGGCCGCGTACCCGTCCGGATCGGTGAGGATCTTCTGCGCCCGGGCGACGGCGGGTCCGAGACCGCCCCACCGGGCCCGGTCCGCCCGCCGCCGCGCCTCCGCCTGTTCATGGGCGATCTCGTTCACGCACGATCCGCGGCGCCGGGATGGCTGTCGCCCGCTCGCGCCCGCTCATCACCGGCCACACGGTGAGCGGGAACAGTTCCACCGGGCACCGCCGACAGGAGCGTTCCACCGGCGATCGTGCCGCCCGCCATCCGCGTTCGATCCGTTCGTCGTTCGATCCGTTCGTCGCCCGCCGGGCACATCCCGCCGCCGGAGCCCCCGGCCGGCCGAACCGCGGAAGAGGGTGCCGCAGTCCCGGCACATACGGCGGCGCAGCGCCGCCGGGCGCCGGGCCTCACCGTCCAGGCACCGGCCGGACATCCCCCACACCGGGGCCGGAGACAGGACGCCGCAGCGGTGGCGGCCCCGCACTGAACCGGCCGCTGTGGAGCTGGCGGCGGACCTGCTCCAGGCGAGTCCCGCCCTGCTGGTGGAGGCCGCCGGGACTCTCCGCCGCCTGGCCGACGCACCTGTAACCGGTACCCCGGCCCCGGCCCGTCGCAGGCCGCCGGGGCCCGGGCCCAAGGAAGGGCACCGGCGGGTGTCGAGAGCAGGGCTGCCCGGACGCTCGTCCCAGCGGCGCTCGCGGGCGGCTGCAGGACCCCGTGGCGCTGGCCGGGATCATCAACAACGGGAAGACCGCGCCGTTCGTGACGGTCGCCGTTCGTGACGGTCGGGGCTCTGGAGTCCGATGGGGAGGAGACGCCGTACCGGGAGGTGCACATCGTGGGCCATCCCGTGGGCTCGCCCTCGCCCATCAGGCCGCCGGGAGCGTAGGCACGACTACCGCCGGGCCGGACGGCTCCGGCTTCACGGGATCACCCGGGAACGCCACAGCCGGTCTTGCCTGTGCTCCTGCGCCGAACGGCCCCGCTCACAACCCAGCGCCACCGGTCCGGCCCCAGCGCGGCACGCCAGGCAGTCCGCATACCGTTCCGCCACTGGCGTACCCGGCGTGGCACGGTCCGCCGTCCTGTGATCAGGTGAGAGCGTGCGCCGTATCCGCAGGCCGACCCCGGTGGTCGACCGCCACGCGCCCGGCAGCAGTGTGCCGTCCGTGCTGTGGCTGCTGCCCTGGCTTGTGATCGGCGCCGCGATCGTCTACGACACCTTCGTCCCGCCCAGCTACACCGCCGCACCACTGCTCGCTTCCGCGCCGCTGCTGGCGGCCCCGTTCTACAGCTGGCTCGGCACCCTGGGGGCCGGGCTGACCGCGATCGCCGCGCAGATCGGCCTCCACCTGAGCACCGGCTCCCTGGGATCACCCAGAGCGGACACCGAGACCGCGACCGTCCTGTTCGTCACCGGCCTCGCCGTCCCGGTGAACCGCATCATCTTCACCGCGAGCCGCCGCCTGGCCTCCGCCCGCCAGACCGCCGCCGCCGCCCAGCGCGCCGTTCTGCCGCTGCCGCCCCGCAGGGTCGGAGGGCTTCAGGTCGCCGCCCGCTACGAGCCCGCCGCCACCGAAGCCCTGATCGGCGGCGACCTCTACGCCGTCCAGGAAACCCCCCACGGCATCCGCCTCCTGATCGGCGACGTCCAGGGCAAAGGACTGGACGCCGTCGCCGAAGTGGCCGTCGCCATCGGGGCCTTCCGCGTCATCGCCGACACCGAACCCGCCCTGCTCGCCGCCGCCGACAGCCTCGACCGCACCATCACCCGCGAAACCACCCGCCGCGCCGGAACCGTACCCGCCGAGTCGTTCACCACCGCGGTGCTCTGCGAGATCCCACCCGGGCGCCACACCCTGCGGATCGTCAACCGTGGCCACCCCCCACCCCTGCTGCTGGACCCGGACGGCACCGTCCACACACTCGAACCCGCCCACTACGCCCTGCCACTCGGCACCCACGGCCTCATCCCGGACAGCGGCGGGGACACCCGCCCCGACACCTACGCACTCCAGGCCCGCGGCTGCCTGCTCCTGCTGTTCACCGACGGCCTCACCGAAGCCCGCGACACCCACGGTGTCTTCTACGACCCCGCACGGCGTCTCGCGAACCACCGCTTCACCGGCCCGGACGCCCTCCTCGACCACCTTGTGGCCGACGTTCGCCGCCACACCGGCGGGCGCGTCACCGACGACCTCGCCCTCCTCGCCCTCGCCCTGCCACCCCACCCGCACACGGACCCATGAGCGTCCGGTCACCGCCCCGTCCGAACGGCTCGGCGCCGCGGGTCCTCGCTGTCTCTGTCCGCCGGCTGCACCTGGGGCCGGGGGCGTCGGCACAGCGGCGTCACCGCCGCAGAAGCCGGACCCGTACGTAGGGTGCCGTGCCGGTCGTCCGCCGTCGGCGGTGTGCACGGGTGCGGGGGCGGGCGTAGCGTGGTGGGAGCGGGGCGCTGCGGAGTGGGCCGTGCCCACGGGACGGGGTCGAAGCCGCCCGGAGGTCCGGGTCCGGCCGGTTTCCCCGGTTCTGCGCGGCTGCCGCTGCACGGGACCGGACGAGGCGGGAACGGTACCGACCTCGGGGAGTGCGGGAGTGACTCATGCCGACCGTGGAATGGATCAGGGTGACGACGGCCGCCGAACTGTCGGGTGCCTTGGCGAAGAAGGTCCCCGCGATCGAGCTCTACGACGGCAGCCTGCGGCAAGCGCGGTTCGACTCCGTCACCAGCACCGGCGGCATCGGCACCAGCCTGGTCCGCGGGGTGCGGACACAACTCTCCGCCACCGCGCTCAGCGTCAAGGAAGGCGGGCACGTCGGCACCGCGGAGATCGGCGGCCGGATCGCCTCCCGGGGCGACGGGGTGACCACCGTGGAGATCGACGGCGGCCTGGACACCCTCACCGTGACGGGCGGAATCCACGCGGACGGCCCGGACGCCGACGCCGTCCACCTCACCACCGACCACGGATCCGACCTCGGTGGTATCGCCGTCACCGCCGCCCACGGACGGCCCCTCGTCCGCAACTCCCCCTGAACGTCCCCGCCCGGCATCCACGGGCGGCGAACGGGAGACGATCACGATGACAGAACAGCCGCAGCCGCCCCCGTCGGTCCGGGTGACCGAGAACGGACCCTACGAGGTCACCGGGGACATCCCCCTCAGCCGTCAGAGAATCGTTCCCGACACCGAAGGGAACTCGGTCGGCTGGCAGGAGACACGCACCTACGACACCCCGGACGGGCACTACGCCCTCTGCCGCTGCGGGCGCTCGGCGAACAAACCCTTCTGCGACGGCACCCACACCACCATCGGCTTCGACGGCACCGAAGGGCCCCTCGCGCGCGTCCCCTATCTGCAGCAGGCCGGTGAGGAGGACGGTCCCGACGTCATCCTCACCGACGCCCAGCCGCTCTGCGCCTTCGCCCGCTTCTGCGACGTCGACGGTTCCGTCTGGCGCCAGATCGACGAGCCCGGCAAGGGAGAAGCCGTTATCAGGGAGTCCGGCTACTGCCCCTCCGGCCGCCTCATCGCCTGGGACCGCGAAAGCCGTACCCCCATCGAACCGGATCTGCCACCGTCCATCGGCGTGGTCGAGGACCCTCAGCAGAACGTCGCCGGCCCCCTCTGGGTCCGCGGCAACATCCCCGTCACCGCTCCCGACGGCACCCCGTACGAAACACGCAACCGCGTCACCCTCTGCCGCTGCGGTGCCTCCCGCAACAAACCCTTCTGCGACGGCTCCCACGCCGCGACCGGCTTCCGCGACTGATCTGTGCTCCCCAGAGCCGAACCGGACGGCGATCGGGACGCAGGGCCTCCGCGCGGCATCAAACACGCCTTCTCTTTCTTGGCCCCTCCACGGCCCACGCGACCACCCGTCGCGCCGGCACCCTGCCCGCCTGGTCGTTCATCACCGCGGTGCTCTGCGAGATCCGACCGGGGTGCAGCGTCCTGCGGATCGTCAACCGGGCCACCCCCGCCCATGCCGCTGGACCCGGACGGCACCGTCCACACACTCGAAGCCGCCCGCGACGCCCTGCTGGCGGTGTCACTCTCCGGACTGAGATCCCTGGCCAGAACGCCGCGCGCCCGGCGCGGCCTCCCGGGCAGGAGGTATACGCCGCTCCTGTGCTGGAGCGGCCGTTCCCGCCGGTGCTGTTCGTGTTCGCTCCCGCCCTCAAGCGCACTGCCCCGGCGATGAGGGCCTTGATAGCTCGCTTGCGCCTGTGATCGGTGCCGTGTTCCGGGCCCGGCTCTGGGTCTGCCGGGCCGGGTTCGGCAGAGTAGGAGCGGTACTTCCCTCAGCAGCGCACGCCGGTCCCGTCGCCGGGGCCTGGAGCCGGGTTACGCGGGTATCCTCACCGGCTGAGCCGTTGGAGTCGGCCGGAGCCGGCGCACCCCCGGGTGGGCGCTCGGTGATGACGCGACCCGCCGGGCGCCGGAGGAATGCCAGGACACCGCCCGCGACAAGACCCTGACGTGGGCGGAGGATGCCCTCGCGGAGATCCGCTCCTTTGTCGTCGTGGCGGTGTGGTCCGGTGTCAGTGCAGGGTTACCAGGACGCAGCTGTTGCCGCCCGATCCGGCGGAGTGCCCGGCTCCTGTGGCGGGGCCGCCGTTTCCGGCGTTGGGGCACCTGCCGTCCGACCGGTTGGCCCTGGCACCGGTTCCGCCCGGTCCACCGAGGCCCTGTTCGATGCCGCTGGTACTGCCACCGCCGCCGCCCCTGCCGTTGCCCAGGGGACCGCTTCGGCCGGTGCAGAGGGAGACGTCACCGCCGGTACCGCCGTTGCCGCCGCTCCCGCCGACCTGCGATCCACGGGCGCCGCCCGCCCCCCAGGCGGTCAACGTCCTGCTGTCGTGGCTCATCGAGGTGCTGCCGCCGCTGCGGCCGTCCCCGCCCTCCTGGAAGAGCTGGCCGCCTGAGCCGCCGGTCCCGCCGGCTCCGACGGCGAGGCTCAGCAGGGTTCCGGGCCTGAGGTGGATGGTGCAGTCCACATCGCCTCCGCCTCCTCCGCCACCGGACGTGCCGATACGGCTGGACGTACCGCCCCCCGCCTCCCCCGCCGCCGGCCCCGATGATCAGCAGCGAGGCGGACTGGGCACCGGAGGGGATGGTGCACTGATACGTACCGGGCCAACTGTAGGCGGTGGTCTGCCAGGCGCAGGACGCCTGCGGCAGCGCGACGGCCTGGGTCGGCGCGGTCACCACACCGCTCACGGCGAGCGCGAGAGCTGATCCGCCGATCACGGCGGCCTTGCGGAACACAGTCACGGAATGTGCTTTCTCTTCCCCGGGGCGGGTCCCCGCGTTCCCTGGTTCTCCCACCCCGACGATGCACCCGGGAGGCTCGCGCGGGAACGCCGCGGGAATACCCGTACCAGCGGGGAGACGCTACGGTCTCCTCGTCGGCGGGGAACTGGAGCTGGATACAGTGCCCTTGCTGCTCTCGCCACCCTCGGCGAACTCCACGTCCTGGCCCGGGAGGGCCGGCCCGTCCTGGTCCCGAGTCTGCCGACTTCCTGCTCCACCACGGTGTAGCAGCACACCCCGGCCCCCGCGTGAACAGCGTGACCGCGGGCGACACCACCACCTGTCCGGCGCGGACCACACCCCGCCGCCCCACCATTGGCCCACGGCCGCCCCAAAGCATTCCGGAACGGCACCGGCCGCCCAGACGGCCACCGGATCACCGATATACGTCGCACCCTGCGAGGCCCACCCGGCGACGGGCGCCACAAACGGGCACGCCTTCGCTTCGCCGCGGTGCTTCGTACCCATCACGCGCAGACGCTCGCCGAGACGGGCCGGTGCCCGGACCCAGGCCACGTGGGGTCCCCGGCCCGTGCAGCGGCCGGGGTGTGTCAGGGGGAGTCCGAATAGGCGAGGTGGGTTCCGCAGTGCCGGCAATGGGGCGCCGGGCTTCCGGTCGGTGGCGGGTGGCCCGGGTGGTTATGGGGTGGTGGTCTCGGGCTGGGTCACGGCCAGGGACCAGCGAATGTGCTCCGCCGAGGCGTCGATGCCTATGGTGAAGTCGCCCGGCCGGACGATTCCCGGATCGAGCGTCACGGCCCCCGTACCCGCTTCACCGGACGGACAGTCCACCGTGAACCGGGCGACCTGCACCTGTTGGTACTCCATCGAGGCCACGACGCTGCCGCCCCCTTCGCACGCCACCGTGAGCACGGTGGGCAGCGTCTCCCAGGCTCCCCCCGAGGCCACTCCTCCGTCTCCGGTTACTCTCCTCGACCCACACCACACCGTCCGGCCCGGGATGCGGGAGGAGTCCTCCGGCGGAGGCTGCGGGCAGGGTCGCCGACCCGGTGAGGCCGATCACCACCGTCAGCACCGCCGCGGTTAACGCCTTTGTCGCTCTGTTCCTGTTCCGTCCCCTTCTGTTTGCCGTGCCTGGAGGGGGACAGTCCGGCGTGGGAAGGTGCTCGTACCTGAGTACGGATCCTTATACGCACACGGCGAGAGAGGCCGGCCTGCCCGAGCCGGCAGCGGGAGCTGGACGGCCCCGGCCCGCTGCCCGACCATCCCGTACTGGTCGACCGCCCCCTCGACCGGCGGCATCCTCGCCCGCCAGATCAACCATGAGGAAGAACAGCGCCGCACCCTGGTTGACTTCCTGGATGGCCGGGGCACGGCGCGCGGGGGAACACGGTCGTAGCGCCGGACGGGCGCCGACAGCGTCAGACGGCTGTTGCCCGGGCCACGTGCAGTGATGCGGGCGGGGAGCGTGGCCATTCCCAGCGCGCACGGCTGCTCCCAGTCGACCTTGGGGTGGGCAGGGACGACCGCGTCGACGAGTTTGGTGGTGTAGAGGGGGGCGAAGCGGCAGTGAGCGGTCTGTGCGCGTTCCAGCGTCCTGGTGGTTTTCCGGGCCCGGCTCGGCGATGCCGGGGGTGGGTGGGGTTCAGGCGGGTGTGGCGCCGACGGTGAGGATTTTCACGGCGATCCGGGTGCCGTCGATCTCGTAGGTGGCGCGGAAGTCGCCGACCCGTAGTCGGCGCAGGCTGGTTCCGCCGAGTTTGCTGCTCGCGGGCGGCTCGGGATCGGAGCCGAGAGCGTTCACCGCGCGGACGAACGGCTTCACCGCGTCTCCGTACCTCGCCCGCAGCCGCTTGAGGCCCTCGGCCGCGGCGTGCTCCCAGACAACCGTGTGGCTCACGACACCACACCCATGATCATCCGCTCCACCTCGGCCGGGCTGTGGACCGGCCCGCCCGCGGCGCGCGCCCGCAGGGCGACAGCGAGATCCGCGAACTCAATGACCCGCTCCCGCACATTCCCACTCCCACCCCGCCTTCGGCGATGTCGACGAGAGCCTGGACCCACCAGTGACCGAGGAACACATCGAACGCCGCGCCCCGTCAAGGCCGCCGAGTTCCCGGTCGAAACCGGCCCGCCGTTCGGCACGGACCGCTGTCCGTGCCGCCGCCACGGTACGGGCGGGAACCTCACCGCCGAAGCCGGTGGACTCCCGGGCCTCCCGCACCGCACCCGCCCAGTCCACTGCCGTCATGTCCGTCCGCTCCTCCCACGGCAGACCCACGCTACCGCCGGACCGGGCGCCGGGAGCCATTCGCCGAACGAGCACATCACCCGTCGAATCGCTGTACGGAAACTGTCGGGGACTCCCGTATCCGGTAGGGAGCGAACCGTACGCACCCGGATTCCTTCCCGTGGGCCGGCTGCCGGAGTCGGCCGTGGCCGGCGTGGTGGTGGTTCTGTCAGTGGCGTCGTCGGCCGGGTCGTTCCTGGTCGGGTGCGGGGAGACGAAGGACGCCGAGATCGGCTCGGGCTTGTTCGTGGTAGGTGTTCATCAGGCTGATCAGCTCTTCTTCCTCAGGCACGGCATCCTGGGCGCGGGTCGCTTCGACAGCCCGCCACAGGGCGAGGTTGACCTGGTGGGCGGCCTCGGTGGCGGCCGGGGAGGCGAGGAGGACGAGGGTCTCGAACAGCACTGACCTCCTCAGCTCGGCCGATTCCATCGCGGCGAGATACTCCCGCCGCTCGTCCGATCCCTCCGCCGCGAGCCGGGCTCGTTTCGCCGTGCTCGAAATCTCCTTCACACAGGAGGCGTATTCGATGTAGGTGCTGAGTTTGCGTTCGTCCCAGCGCGTTGCCATGGTCTGCCGGTGCCGGGTGCGCTCGGCCATGGTGGCTGCCAGGAACGAGGTCAGGGCGCCGACCACGACACCGACAAGGGTCACTATCTGAGTGATCATGAGAATGAACTCAATCCCCGCCGGGACAGAACGGCAAGACCGGAAACCGGACAATGTCGGCACACGGCCACCGGTGGAACGGCCTCCCCGGATCCCGTGGCGGAGACGTCCACACGGTCCATCCGGCTCGTCCGGGAACGCCGGGGTGGAATGAGCCTGCGGATTGCCTTCACCCTGTAGCCGATGCCGACTTCCGGTGTCCCCGCCAGGGCGGGTGGCTGCCGACCCGGCCCCGGGGCACGATGTCCCGGGGCCGGGTCGGTGCGCTCGCTGACCTCTGGACTCAACGAAGGGCGGGGGAGTGTCTCGCGCCCAGCCCATGCCGGGTTTCGCGAGTGCGTCCCGCTGGTCCGGGGTGAGTGTGTCCTGCCTCATTTTCGTGTTGGAGACCCATAAGCCCAGTTTTCCGGTTACGGAATGCGGGCGACGCCGCCCCAGCCGGCGCGCTCGGTGAGGCGGCCGGTGTTCCCGTCGGGCCGCCAGTTCGGCCAGGAGACGAAGCCGGGCTCGACCAGCTGCAGGCCGTCGAAGAACGCCTTTGTCTGCTCCGGCTCGCGGAAGATGTACGGGATCGCTCCGGAGTTGTTGTACTCCTCCTGGACGGCACGGTGCTTCTCGTCGGCGGCGGTCGAGTGGCTGAGAGCCAGGTAGCTGCCGGAGGGCAGCCGTCCGACGAGGCGTCGTACCAGGCCCAGGGCGTCGTCCCAGTCCACTATGTGGCCGAGCACGTCGGAGATGACCAGGGCGACCGGCCGGGTGAGGTCCAGAGTCTTGAGCGCGCCGTCGATGACGGCGTCGGTGTCCCGCATGTCCGCGAGTACGTAGGCCATGGCCCCTTCGTGGGTACTGAGGCCCATGGCCCCGACATGCAGCAGGACGAGGGGGTCGTGGTCGACGTAGACGACACGGCAGTCCGCGGCGATACGCTGGGCGACCTCATGGGTGTTGTTGCTTGTGGGGAGACCGGCACCCACGTCGAGGAACTGTCGGATACCCGCCTCGCGCGCCAAGTAGCGCACGGTCCGGATCAGAAAGGCCCGGGACTCTTTCGCGAAGGGCTCGATGTCCGGGTAGCGCTCGCGGTAGGCGTCGCCGGCGGCCTGGTCGGCGGGGTGGTAGTCCTTCCCGCCGAGCCAGTAGTTCCAGACCCGGGCGCTGTGCGGGACCGAGGTGTCGATCTCCCCGCGGGTGGTTCCGGAGAAGGGTTCATTCATGAGAGTGCCTCTTTCGATTCATCGGGCTGAAGTGCCGTTGCGCACGATGCGTTCAGGAGTTGCCGGTACGAGGCGACGACATCCCATGTGTCCCATACGGTGGCGCCCCGGGGAAGACCGCTCTTCAGAACGAGTTGGTCCGGGATCTCCGCACGTCGACCCGGAAATACGTGAGCGCGGGAACGCCGGTCGGAGGGGCAGCGGGCACGCCAGGCGGTGTATCCGCAGGAAGCGGGGCCAGATCCCGTCGAAGACCTGCCGCCGGTCCCGGGGTTTGCGCCCCATCACCGGTAACTCGGCCAGCTCCGCCCTCAGACGCCCCCATTGTTCGTCGGTCAGATCCCCACGAGCCACTCCAAGATGGTTCCACAGGGAAGATCAATATCTCGAGCACGCCTTGATTCTGCTCGAAAGTCGCTGTCCGTGGGGACGGCTGTCAGTCTTGGTCGGCCGTCCGCGTGGCTGTTGGTGGCCAGAGTTTGTCCGTGGGCTGCCAGGGTCGGGATCGGGCGACGATGCTCCCCGTCGCCGGCTCGACCACCGCCAGGTCCAGCCGGTCGTCCTGCTGCCGGCGGCTTTCGTACCAGGCGTGTATGCGCCTCTCATCGAGTGGCCCGTCGTCATGGCTGCCGGTCAGCCGTGATGTCTCGGCGTCCATGAGCATGGGCATCAGCGCAGGCATGTCATCGGCCGTGACCGGCCGGAGCAGTACCTGTTCCCCGCCCAGCGACGGCTTGCTGAGAAAATCCGGGCGCGAAGCATCTCGAACATGATCAACCATGGCCGCATTGTGCCCGACCGACCCACCCGACAGCCCCCCGATAATTGCCACAGACCCCTTGCGACCGGGGACACAGGGCCTGCGCCTTCTGGCTGCAGAACGAGTTCACGGTCACCGGCAACCCCACCACAGTGGAGTCATCCAGAGCGCCATCGGCAGGCCGGTGCCGGTGATCCTCCACGAGCTGGAGTACTACGAGGAAATCGCTCGCCGGACCGGGCGGCCGACCCGCCAGGGCTCGTCGACGAGTTCACCGTCTGGGTCCACACCGGGTGAGGCGTCCCGGCAGTTCCCATTCCCGCCTCCACCATCAGCGATCTGCCCGCGGGACGTGATCTCCCACCACCGGGGCCTTCATCGCCCTCGGCAGGACCGAGCGACCTGGCATCGGGGTCGCGCGACCTTGAGCCTGAACCCACTTCACGGGTGTCCGGGTGCGGGAGTACCGAGTACCTCGTGGCCGTCTTTGCTCATCGGAGCTCAGGCAGTGGTCCGGGGGTTTTCGGGTAGCAGCCTTCTTCAAGCCGGAAGAGGTACTTCCGGAGGTCCGTGCCGAGCCCTTCGGTGATGTAGGCGGCGAAGTCCCTCAGCCCCTCCGCGGCTTCCCGCTCGTCGGTCCTGTCGCTGGACGACCATCTGGGCAGGAGGGACTCCAGGTGCCCGGTGACCCGCCCGCGGTCGTGCCACCAGCCCCGGACGGCCTCGGGTGTCCATCGGCTGTCGCCGTCGCAGGCGTAGCCGCGGTACGGATCTACCTGGGCTGCCGTCGCCAGGTTCAGGACCTCGGCCGTGGTCGCCGGCTGGCGATACACGTACTCACTGAAGTGCTCGCCGCCGTAGAGCACACGACGCGGTGCGTGCAGCCGGCCCGTCCAGCAGTTGTCGGCGATGCCGGTGTAGAAGGGGCCGGGAACGTTCAGCCAGAGCCGGTCCTCCCAACGCCCGCCGAAGGACGTCTCGGGCTCGCCTTCCGGGAGCGCCGCTACCGGTTCCCAGCACAACTCTTCGTACGCCATCCGCGAAGCCTAGGGCCGATCCGAGGGGAAGGACCTCCCAACGCCGGCGCTGCTTGGTCCGGTGCCGCATCGGATGTCGGGCCTACCGAGGTGCGGGGGACGGCAGCCCGGCCGCAGATCCTGCCCCAGGATTTTCACGGCGTGAAAACCCGGGCTCCAGCACGACCCGCCGAAGGGGCCCTGAAACGCCGGAGGGCCTGTGCTCCCCCGCAGGGCTGCGGGGGAGCACAGGCCTTGCGGGTTCGGCCCGGTATCGGGTGATGAGGGTCAACTTCACTCATGGTGTCCCAGTTGGTTGGCGGTCCGGCCAAGTCCTCGGGTTGTCGTGTGCGGTTCGGTGTGCTGGATGTGGGCCGGGTCGGTGGTGGTGGTGTGGGTCGGCCTCGGCAGCGTGGAGGCTCCGTCCCGGAGGGCGCGGCTGATCATGCGAGTGGTGACGCCGACGACAGCGACCAGAGCGACCGGGGTGGCGCCTGTGATGGCGAGTGCGGCGGGGTCGACTCCGCCCAGTGTCCAGATGCGTTTCCGGGCTCGGGTTCACCGATGAGCTGTCAGAACGGTGGCTCGTTCCAGGCGGGGGCGGGCAGGAGTCGGATGCGTAGTTCGCGGCGGTCGGCCCAGCAGCTGCATGCCTCCATGTCGGGGAAGGCTCCGTCTGTCCACCAGCCGCCGTTTCCGTGGCATTGGGGGCAGGCGGGCCGGGGACGGGCGGCGATCTCGATGCGGTGCCGGTCGGCGTGGAGCTTGAGGCGGCTGGCGTTGAGCACGACGGCGACCGTCACCGCGGCGAACGGGACAGCGAGCAGCAGGGTGGTGTGTGGGCGGGTCAGCATGGGGGTGTTCCGGTGGTCTGGGTGTTGGTGAGGGTGGTCCAGAGGTGTGTGGAGGGGCCCCAGGTGGTGTCGGTGAGGGTGATGTGGGTGGCTCTGGTGAGGGCGGTGAGTGCGTCGGGGTGGGTTCCGGTCCAGAGTTGTGTGAGGTGGTCCGGGTGAGCTGTACCGAGTTTTGTGGAGTCTCTGATGCCAGGGTTACGGTCCTGGCGAAGGAGAACCACCAGCAGCATGCCAGCACCCCGTAAATACCCCGATGAGCTCCGCGAGCGCGCGGTCCGTGAGGTCCGTGCCACCGGTCGGCCGATCGCGCACGTCGCCAAGGACCTGGGCATCCACAAGGAGGCCCTGCGCGGCTGGGTCCGCCAGGCCGAGACCGACCGCGGCGAACGCGACGACCGGCTGACCACCGCCGAGCAGGACGAGCTGAAGCGGCTCCGCAAAGAAGTGGCGGAGCTGAGGCGGGCGAACGAGATCCTGAAAGCGGCCTCGGTGTTTTTCGCCCAGGAGATCGACCGTCCCCGGACGAGGCCGAGCAGGTGATCGACCACCTGCGTGACAAGGGCCTCGGGGTCGATCCCGTCTGCCGGGTACTGAAGCTGTCGCTGTCGACGTACTTCGCCCGCAAGAAGCGGCCGAAGTCCGCCCGTCGGCTCCGGGACGAACAGCTGATGCCGCTGATCGAGGAGGACCACACTGTCTCGGGCGGTACTTAGGGCTTGCCGGGAATCAACCCGTCGGTTTGATCTTGATTCTGTCGAGGTCGAGGAACCTCGCAATGTCAGCTGGTGTGCGGAAGCGGGCGGTCGAGGCGGGGATGTGAATGCCGTGGGCGTCCAAGAGCGGGCGGACGTCTTTCGCTGCGCGGCTGATGGTCATGGCGGTGGTGTCGAAGAGCTGGCCCAGGAGGTCCATGGTCGCGATTTTTCGCAGGTGGAGAACGGTTGCCAGGACACGGTCGGCGTAGGTGAGCTTGGCTTTGGCGCCTGGGCCCGGGGCCACCAGGCGCTCATGGCCCCGACGCGTGCGGAGCACTTGCTCGCGTTGAACCTCCATCGCTGGAGTCAACGAGTCGATGAGCTGGCTGAGCTGCAGACGGGTCATCCCGGTCAGTTCGGGGTGCTGGAGCGTACGCGGCGTGAGGTAGGTCAGCCGGTCCGCCATGGCCTCGTCCGGTGTACTGCCGGTGGTCGCCGTGTCCGCCGGATGCTGGGGGTGGAGGGTGTAGTTCCAGTCGCCGTGGAAGCGGTGGCGGTTGATGGGCAGGGCGGCGATCTCGTTGTCGCTGACGCGGATGCCGGTGGGGTACTCGCCGCTGTCGAGTTCGGCGTGGACGGTGAGTCCGGTGCGGCTGGTGGTCGCGGCGATGGTCTGGAGCATGACCTCGTGGCTGGTCAGGGGTCTGCCGCGCCAGTTCATGGTGATGCGGGAGAACAGCCTGTGCTCGATCTTGTTCCACTTCGATGTGCCCGGCGGCAGGTGACACACGGTGATGTCAAGGCCGGTCTCGGCGGCGAGGTCGGCGAGCTGGGTCTTCCAGCCCCGGGTGCGGTAGCCATTGGATCCCCCGCCGTCGGCGGTGATCATCAGTCGGCGGGCGCGGGGGTAGTCGTACCGGCCGCGGGCCTGCCACCAGCGGCGGATCGAGGCGACGGCGAACGCCGCGGTGTCGTGATCGGTGCCGATGCTGACCCAGCCGGTGTTCGCGGCCATGTCGTAGATCCCGTACGGGATCGCCTTCTCGGCCTGGCCGGGGAAATCATGCGTCTTGACCTTCACAGGCTGTCCCGCGGGCCGCCATTCGTGCCCGGCGTTCTTGTAGTCGCCGATCAGCTCTTTCTTCTTGCTGTCCACGCTGATCACCGGGTCACCGGTGTCCCTGTGGTCCCGTGCCTGCTCGTTGAGGTAGTGGAACTGGGCATCCCTGTCCGGGTGCTGAGTGCCTTCGATGGTTTTGACGTTGGTTGGCCTGCAGGCTGAAGCCTTCCTCCCGCAGCAGGCCCGCGACCGTATCGGCGGAGACCCGGTGACCCTGCCGGGTCAGCTCCGCCGCCAGCTTCCGGGTCGACTTCGTCGTCCACCGCAGTGGAGACATCGGGTCGCCGCGTTCGTCGGGCTCGACCAACGCCAGCAGCGCCGGCCGCAGCCCTGGATCACGGTCCGCAGCCTTCTTCCGGCCCCCACCAGGACGCCGGACCCGCCCCACCAGAGCTGGACCAGAGGCTAGCTCGGCCGCCCCGCGCGAGACCGTGCCCTCCCGGACCCCGGCCGCGGCAGCGACAAGTCTGATCCCACCATGCCCCAGTGACAGCGCTTCCGCTCCTATGGCCAACCGACGCTGACGCTCGTCCAGATGCGGCAACAACACCTGGAACTTCGCAGCCAGAACGGCCTCGATCCCCTCCGGTCTCCCCATACCACAACAACGAGCCCCACCCCTGGAAACTACGACTTGTTTCCCGGCAAGCCCTTACGGCGCCCGCCGGATGACCCGCGTGCTTCGGCGCGAGGGCCACGAAGTGGCCTGATGCACTGTCGAGCGCCTGATGGCCGAGCTGGGCCTGGAGGGCGTCATCTGTGGCCGCCGGCGCAGGACGACGGTCCCGGAGACGTCGGCTCCCCGGCCGCCGGACCTGGTCGACCGCGACTTCACCGCGATCCGGCCGGATCAGCTGTGGGTGGCGGACATGGCCTATGTCCGCACGTGGTCCGGGTGGACATACGTGGCGTTCGTCCTGGACGTGTACTCGCGGATGATCGTCGGCTTGCAGGTCGCGAACCACATGCGTACGGAACTCCCTCTGGAAGCACTGGAAATGGCGCTGTGGAGACGAAGGTTCAAGAAGGGCTCCAGGCTCATCCATCACAGCGACCGCGGGTCGCAATACGTGTCAATTCGCTATACCGACCGCCTCGCCGACATCGGTGCCTCAGCCTCCGTCGGCTCGGTCGCGGACTCGTACGACAACGCGATGGCCGAGGCCCTGAACGGCACCTTCAAGGCCGAACTCGTTGAGATGCAAGGCCCCTGGAAGGATATCGACCAGGTGGAGCGGGCGATCTTCCAGTGGATCACCTGGTACAACGAAGAACGACTCCACTCCGCCCTCGGCTACGTACCGCCTGGCGAATACGAACAGGACTACTGGCGAGGCCAGGAACAAACCCCGCAGTCCGCATGAACCAAGACCACCAGGCTCCACGAAACTCGGTACAGCTCAAGGCTGCCGGTGCAGCCGCCGTCGGCCCAGACGAGTTCCAGCCGGTGGTGCGCGTCGGCCACCTGCTCGAGCAGAACCTTCGCGGCGGCGCGGTCACCGATCCCCGCGCTCGTGACCATCACGCCCAGCAGCAGGCCCAGGGTGTCGACCACGACGTGCCGTTTGCGCCCGTTGATCAGCTTCCCCCCGTCGAAGCCGCGGCTGTCGGCGCCGACGACCGCGTCGGCTTTGACCGACTGCGAGTCGATCACTCCCGCACTCGGCTCGGCATCCCGCCCCGCCTCCAGGCGGACCCGGCCGCGCAGCCGGTCGTGGAACTCCCTGACCAGGGCACGGTCACGCCAGCGGCGGAAGAACGCATAGACCCGGTCCCACGGCGGGAAGTCGGCCGGCATCGCCCGCCACTTGATCCCGTTGTCCACCAGGTAGCGCACCGCGTCCAACATGGCCCGGTGGCAGTACGCCTCCGGCTGTCCGCCCCGGCCCCGCATCCAGCCCGGCACCGGCAGCAGCGGCCGGACAGCCGACCACTCCGCGTCCGTCATGTCCGACGGATACCGCCGGACACGCTCCGGGTGATCGGCCGCATTCCCGAACCGATGAGCGAAGCAATCACACGACGGGGCAGCCGAGTTGAAATCCACCGGCGCGAGCACGTACAACTGCGGCAACAGGGCCTCCTGGATCTCGGTTGGCTTCGCAACCCCGAGCTACCAAGAGGCCCTGCCTTCATGCCCGCGGCCGACCGCGATCACCCAATCGAGACTCCCGTTCGACACCCACCCCTCAAGATCGGAACGACAACAGCCACTCAGTTCAGCTCGGCTGTCGTCGCCAGGTGTCCAGAAAGGGCTGCCGGGCACAGAGATCGTCACCCAGTGCTTCTGTCTCATCGCGCTCAGTGCCATAATGTGGCGGGTGGATTACCAGCGCTGCACAGACATCCTCGCAAAGGTGCACGAGAACCCGCACGGGCTTCCTCGGGAGGTGCGGCAGGCGAACGTCTCCAGACTGCTGGAGGCGCTGGGCCGTCCTGAGCGGGGGCTGCGCGGGATGCTGGTGGTCGGGACGAACGGCAAAGGGTCGACCTGCGCGTTCGCGGTGTCTGCGGTGGCCGCGGCCGGCGCGCGGGTGGGCAGTCTGCCCAGCCCGCACCTGCAGGAGCCCAGGGAGCGAATCCGGATCGACGGGGTTCCTGTCACGCGCGCCGAGTACACCGCGGTGTTCGCCGAGGTCTGGCGTGTGATCGAGCAGCACGGTCTGTCCGTCCTGGCCCAGGGCATCTTCACGACCACCGCGGCCGTGCACTTCCGACGGGCGGGCGTTCGCCTGGCGGTGGCCGAGGCGAGCATCGGCGGGAGCAGAGCCGCGGCTGCGGAACTCGGCCTGGACGTGAAGGTCCTCACCGGCATCGGACTCGACCACACCAGGCTGCTCGGCAGTTCCCTGGCCCAGATCACTCAGGCCAAGATCGAAGCCGTGCGGGACGGGGACCACGTGGTTCTCGGGCGGCTGGCCCCCGAAGCGGCCACCAGCGCGGAGCGGGTCCTCAAGACACGGACAGGACTGTCCGTGTGGCGCATGGACCACGAGATCCACTACACCGCCCGCGCTGTCGGCCGGGACGGCAACCACGGCCCGGCGACGCTGGTGGACGTCACCACCCCCCGCGCCGTGCACCACGATCTGCCCTGCCCTCTGCCCGGCCCACACCAGCACCACAACCTCGCGGTCGCCATCGCCGCAGTGGACGCGATGGCCGAACGCGGATACATCCGCGAGCCGGACGGCGAACAACTCCGCGCACGACTGGCGGCCACAAGCTGGCCCGGCCGCCTTGAACTTGTTCCCCACGCCCGGCTGGGCAACTGGACGGGCCGTGTCCTCCTGGAAGGCGCCACCAATCCCCAAGGTGTCGCGACCGTCGCGCCGGAGATCCTGCGCCATGCCCGTGACGACGGCCACTCGGGCCCGCCCGTGCTGGTCTTCGCCGCGATGGACGACAAGGATGTCTCCGGAATGCTCACCCCCCTCCCCTCCAACTGGCCCCTGGTCCTCACCCGCACCGACTCGCACCAGGCCGCGGACCCCACCACCTTGCACAGCCGGCTCTCCCCCGCCCGCCAGGGACCGTGCCTGACAGCCGCAGACACCCCAGCGGCACTGCACCGGGCCGCCGAACTCGCAGGGCCCGGCGGCCTGATCGTCGTCTTCGGCTCGCTGCGCCTCGTAGGCGAAAGCCGCACCGCACTCGCTTTGCAGCCCGTGTGAGGGGGCTCACGACGGACGCCTGCCGCAACGGCCGTGACAGGCACAGCGGGAACCGGACCAGAGAAATAAGATGAAACCCCACATAAACGGCAAACATGATCACTCACCACACGGCGCAGTGAGAATCCGACAGCACGAACGAGAAGCCCTGAGAATCCGACAGCCTCAGTGCGACAGGACACTGAAGACGGCCCTGTCTCCCGAAGCTACGGTGAAGCGTGACAAGTAGCTCTGTGTAGTCAGAGTGACATTTGGTGAGGGCTGGCGGGGCGGGGCCGGGGACTTCGCTGGTGTGGAGGTCGGCGAGGTCGGCGTGCGCGGTCTCGACGGCTTCGGGGTACGCCTCCCGTTTGGCGTGTTCGGCGAGCGCCCGGTAGCGGGTCCGGCCTCCGTGTCTATGCCCAGATGTACTCCTCGGCGATGGCACCGTCGTGCCACTTCGCGACGGTGACCATGCGCCCGCCGCCTTCGAACTCGCCGATGACGCAGGTCCACTCACCCGACCCGAAGGCAATGGGGTGAGAGGTGATCTGCGGCGGCGTGCCACCCACTGACGCGACATAGGCCTTCATGGCGTCGATGTGCTCCCTCACGCCACGGGTGGGCGGCTGGCCCTTCCAGTCGACCAGGACATCGTCGGTGTGGTGGTGGGCAAACACACCGTCCCAGTCGGCCCTGTTCCATCCGGTGAAATCAAGATCGTCCATGCCCTTGAGATTGCGGCTGACCTGGTCATCCACCATCGGTCTCGCTCCATTCCCCGTCCGGTCCACAAGGTTTCTCGCCGATCTCCGCACTCGGTGCCCCAGCGGTGCGAGCCTACGGGCGGCTCATGTGCAACGCACCCGCAGCGGGTCCGGCCGGGTCAGGCGCGTGACGACCGGGATGATCCCGCGACGGGACCAGGTACGTGCGGTGGGTGGCGTCATCGGGAATCCGGCTTCGACCTCGAAGACGAGGCAGGGCGTCGAGCGCCGCCGCGGTGGTTCCAGGCGGGGCCACATGTCCGGGCCAGGGTCGCGGGCCGGTCCGGCCAGCCGTGACCGGGTTATGGGCCATTTCCTCCTCCAGGGCGGCGAACAGGCGCTCGTCCAGCTTCGGCCGGGACACCGGCCCACAGGACCGCGCCCCCTGGGTCGGCCAGAGGAAGATGCCTGCGGTGCCGCAGTCGGGCTGACGCCTCGTCCGGTGGAGGAGTCGCCGCGGCGTGCCGGTCCCCGCAGGGTGCGGTACCTGGTCCTTTCCCGCGTGCCCGCCCCCGGGCACGGGCCGTCGGGTGCCCCTCCCGGCTCAGGCCGGTACCGGAGATGCCCGTCGGCGGGCGGAATGCGGGAGAGGCGGGGTACGGGCGCGCAGCGGGGCCTGCCCGGCCCTTTCGGGGGTGGTCCGTTTCAGCCTGGGGGAGCGGGGTCGAGGAGTCCGTCCAGGCCGTGCGGGAGGTGTGCTTTGAGGGTGGTACGGGCGGTGGGGGTGAGGTGGTCGGCGAGGGTGGACAGGACGGCGTGGATGTCCCATTCGGGGGTTCGGGGGCGGCGGCCGGTGTGTCCGTCGACCCGGGTGCAGAACTCCTGGGGCCTTGACCCAGGGCCCCCGGGCGTCGGCTCACGGAAACGGAGCAGGTACCCAGGCAGGATCCGGCGGCTGTCGTGTGGACCCCTGACGGGTGACTTGCCTGGCTTTGGGTGGTTCGCTCATGGTGCTGCGCGGAGTGCTAGGGGTGGTGGGGCGGCCGTGTTTCATCCGAAGGTGAGGGCGTACGCCTGGATTCCTTGCGTGATGCGGAGTTCGAGGTGTGCGGTGCGTGGGGTGCCGTCGTCGGTGAGGCGGTGGAGGGCGGGGGTGCCGGAGATGGTGAGAGTGCGGGTGGGTGTGCCGTTGACGAGGACGGTCACTTTGCCGGTTCCGGCGAGGACAATGTTGGCGTTCTTGGCTCGGTAGGTGAGAGCGAGGCGTGCGCCGGGTCCGGCGGTGAAGTGTTCGTATCCGGCGGTCCAGGTGCCGTCGAGGGAGATGTAGTTGAGGGGGAGGGGCTGGCGGGGGAAGCGGTAGCGAGTGGGTGTGTCGTCGGTGAGGGAGGTGCCGGTGTAGTTGCGGATGCGGTGGGTGCTGAGGTAGCTCTCCGGGGTGCGGTCCTTGGTCAGGTCGTCCATAGCCCGGTTGGTGGGGTCTGGCAGGGTGATGGTGGGATTCGCTTCCCGGAGCAGGTCCCGGATATGTGTTTCGGTCTTGTCGTATTCGCCTTCGCCGAACTTGAAGTAGCGGACGGTGCCGCGGGCGTCGATGAGGTATTTGGCGGGCCAGAACCGGTTGCGGTAGTTGTTCCAGGTGGTGAGCTTGTTGTCGAGGGCGACGGGCCAGGTGACACCCAGCTTCCGGGCCCCGGCGGCGACGTTGCCCCGCTTCTTCTCGAAGACGAACTCGGGGGAGTGCACACCGATGGTGTGCAGCCCCGCGTCGCGGTAGGTGCGGTCCCAGTCCCGCAGGTGCGGCGCGGCGCGCTGGCAGTTGACGCAGGAGTAGGTCCAGAAGTCGATCAGAACGACTTTTCCGCGCAGGCTTGTGAGGTCGACGGGGCGGTTGCCGGGGGTGTTGAGCCAGGAGTGGATGCCTTCGATGGGCGGTGCCTGGCCGCAGGAGCGCAGTTCGCCGGCGCCGTCCTGGCAGCGGGAGAGTTCCTTGTTGGAGTCGTCGTAGAGGCCGGAGAGCTTCTGGCGGGCGATCTCGTGGTCCTCGACCGTGCGCTGGGCGGCGGCGGTGTAGTCGGGCAGCGCGCGCTGGAGCGCGGTGGTGAGGTCGAGCGCGAGGGCCGCGGCGAGGGCGATCATCAGGATTCCGGCGGTGATCCGCACTGCGCGGGCGCGGGTGCGGAAGGCGGTGACGCGTTCGGCGACCCGGCGGCCGGCGAGGGCGAACGCGAGGAGCGGGATCGCGGTGCCCGCGGCGAAGGAGAGGGTGAGGGCGATGACGTCGGCGCTGATCTCACCGCGGGCACCCGCGACGGTGATCGCGGCGAGGACCGGTCCGGCGCAGGGGACGTAGAGCAGGCCGAGGCCCAGGCCGAGGACGAGCGCGCTGCCGTCCTTGTCGACCTGGCGCTGGGGGATGCGGGAGAACGGCTTCTCCAGGAGCCGTTCGACGGGCGGGAAGAGAAGTCCGAGGCCGATCAGGACGAGGAGGGCCAGGCCGGTGTGGCGCAGGATGTCCTCGGGCAGCCCGAGGACCGAGACGATCGTCACCCCGAGCAGGGTGAAGAAGCTGAAGCTCAGGACGAGGCCGGTGACGACGGCGTAGGGACGGCGGCTGTGGGACGGGCGCGGTGGGGCCTTCGGCGGGGTACGGAGGAGCACCGCACCGTCTGCGGACCGGCCTGCGGTCGTGGTGCTGGTGCCGGTGTGGGTGTCGGTCGGTGGGGGCTGTCCGGCGGTGCCGCCGGCGAGGAACACCACGGGGAGCACGGGCAGGATGCAGGGTGAGACGGCGGTGATGAGGCCGCCGAGGAGGCCGATGAGGACAAGGGTGAGCATGGGCGACCGCCTCTTGCCGGTGGAACGCCGGACGCGTCCCCTCGGCAGATGATTCGGACCCCTCGCCCCGGTGGATGGCCGGGTGCCCGCTGTGCTTGCGGGAGGACCGCGGACAACCACCGGGCGGTGGCTGTGCGGTTTCGTGCGCCACGCGGGTGGAGTCCGGGCGTGGCACATCCGGGCGGGCCGCGGCGCCGAACCTCTCCCGACTCCGGCCCGTGGGGGCCGGGGCACCCGATCTGGGAGTCATCATGCGAAACCGCACCACTGCCACCACCACGCTCCTGGTGGCCGCCTTGTACGCGGCACCCGCGTTCGCCACAGCCGGCCCCGCGCAGGCGCCGCCCGCCATGAACCACACGGCGCTGACCGCGATCGGACTGACCAGCGACCAGCGACTGGTCGGGTTCGACGTCGACAAGCCGTCCGCGCCGTGGTCGATCGGCGGGGTCTCCGGGCTCGCCGGTGACACCAGGCTCGTCGGGATCGACTTCCGGGTGCAGAACGGGAAGCTGTACGGCGTCGGCGACCAGGGCGGCATCTACACCCTGAACACCGCGGACGCGAAGGCGGTCAAAGTGTCCCGGCTGACCGTCGCGCTCTCCGGCGGCGTGTTCGGCATCGACTTCAACCCGGCCGCGAACCGGCTGCGGGTCATCTCCGACACCGGCCAGAACCTGCGCCACAACATCGACGACCCGGCCGCCCCTCTGACCACCACCGCCGACGGGACGCTCACCAACCCGACCACACCACCGTCGACCGCCCTCGGGGTCACCGGCGCCGCCTACACCAACAACGACCTCAGCGCCGCCACCGCGACAACCCTGTTCGACCTGGACACGTCAGCAGACCGTACCTCGCTGCAGTCCCCGGCCAACGCCGGAACCCTCGCCCCCACCGGCGGCCTCGGGACGGACGCCGGTCCCGACGCGGGATTCGACATCTACTACCACCCGGCCACCGGGACCAACCACGGCTTCGCCGCGATCGGCACGGGCGCTGCCCACCGCCTCTACGCGATCGACGTCCTGACCGGGAAGGCCACCGACAAGGGCGCCTTCCCCAAGTCCCGCCAGGTCACCGATATCGCCCTGCCCCTCAACCAGAGGTAGCCCCCGGACGCCACCCGCGCCACGGCACCGAGGTTCCGTGGCGCGGGCCCGGGCCGGAACGGGCCGCCGGCCTCCCCGTGTCACGGACGCCGACGGCCCGGCACCCCGTTCTGGCTTCGAAGGGGTCCCGGGCCGCCGGGCTGGGACAGCAACAGGAAGAGGCGGCTATCCGGGCATCAGCACGGTGTCGACGATGTAGACGGTGGCGTTGGAAGTGCTGACGTTGCCGCAGACGACCTTCGCGGTGTCGTTGACCTTGTAGGCCCGGCCGGATCCGCTGGTGGTGACGATGCCCTTCTGCAGAGTCTCGAAGGAGCCGTTCTGCAACTGCTCCGGCGTCAGGTTCCGGCCGACGACGTGGTAGGTGAGGATGTCGGTCAGCGTCTTCTTGTCGGCGAGGACCTTGTCGAGATCGCCCTTCGGGATCTTCGCGAAGGCGTCGTTCGTCGGGGCGAACACGGTGATGCCCTCGGCCTTGTTGAGGGTGTCCACCAGGCCGGCCCGCTTGACCGCGGCGACCAGGGTGGACAGGGCCGGGTTGTTGGAGGCGGCGGTGGCGACAGGATCCTTGGCCATGCCGTCGAAGCTGCCCGCGCCCTCCTTCGGGACACCGGCGCAGGCGGGGCCGAACGGCGTGCCGGGCGCCATCGCGTCAGTCGCCGGTGCCTTGTCGGCCTGGGCGGCCTCGTCGGAAGCCGGGGTGGAGGCGGCGTTGGTGTCCTTCCCGGAGTCCGGGCCGGAGCAGGCGGCCAGTGCGAGGGGCAGCACCACGGCCGCCGCGAGGGCGGTCGCGGCACGGCGGATACGCAGACGGTTCATGATCAGGATCTCCTCTTGCAGAAGCATGGCGCCGGGCGGGTTGTCCCGGCAGTCAGGGAAACAGGGGGGACGACGGTGCGGGGCTGTCACCGATCCGGGCGGCGGCAGGCAGGGCAGCCGGGCGGCCCACCGCGGGGCAGAGGGCAGCGCGGTCAACCGGGCGGCACCCCGCGGAAAAGCCAGAGAGCGGGGACTCCTCTCCTGCCGGTGCCGGTGCCGGCACCGGCAGGGGGAAGCGGAGGCGGGATGTTCCATGCCCGTTGTTCGCAGGCAGCGGCCCGCCGGATGGGCCTGTCATCCTTTCCGGTGACCCGCAGGCACTTCCCGGCCGGTCAGGCCGCCCTTCGGCGACACTCTGTCCGGCCGGCCCGGCGCCAGGCGTTGACCCCATCCCGCTCGGCAGGCGGGTCCAGCGGACCGGGCTCCCACCCGTCCACCGCCGGGCGCTCCCACCCATCCACCTCCGGGCCCGCTCCGAACATCTCAGGAGACCACCGCCGAGGTCACCGTCTGCCAGAGGGTGAACCCGGCGGCCACGCACCCCAGATCCGAGGGATCTCCATGGCGATCACAGCCCGCCCGAGGGCGGCCGACACCGGCTTCCGCCCCATCCGGTCACCTCAGCCGGGGCCCGCCCGGTGAACCGGCCGCTCCCCACCACCGCCACCGGGCACACCGGCACAGGCGACCTCGCCGTCCTCATGCGGCAGACCGCTCAAGGCGACAAAGAGGCATTCGCCGCCCTCTACGACGCCCTCGCCCCCCTGGTCTTCGGGATCGTGGTCAAGGTCGTACGCGACCGTGCCCAGTCCGAGGAAGTCGCCCAGGAAGTCATGATCGACCTGTGGCGGCGGGCCGCCCACTACCGCCCGGACTCCGGCACCGTCACCACCTGGACGGCGACCATCGCCCACCGCCGAGCGGTGGACCGGGTGCGCTCCGCCCAGGCCGCCGCCGACCGAGAACGGGCCCAGGCCGCCCGCGAGCACCGGACCGCGTTCGACGACGTCGCCGAGCAGGTCGAGACACGCCTCGACAGCGAACAGGTACGCCGGTGCCTGCGCGGGCTCACCGAACTCCAGCACCAGGCCGTCACCCTCGCCTACTACCGCGGACTGACCTACCGCGAAGTCGCCGAAACACTCCGCACACCGCTGCCCACCATCAAGACACGCATGCGCGACGGCCTCATCAGGCTCCGCGACTGCATGGGGGTGACCACATGAAACAGCCCGTGTCCGACGTCCACACCCTCGCCGCGGCCCATGCCCTCAACGCCCTCGAAGACGACGACCGCGAGGCGTTCACACACCACCTGCGTCACTGCGAGGAATGCCGCCAGGACGTCGCCGAATTCGAGGCCACCGCCGCCCGCCTGGCCACCGCCGTCGCCCAGCCGCCACCCCCGGCTGTCAAAGAGCGGACCATGCTGGCCATCGACGGCGTCCGTCAGCAACCCCCCCGCACGGCGGCACCGGGTACCGGTTGGCGCTCGCGCCGCCGCATCGCCATGCCCCTCGCCCTGGCCGCGAGCCTCGCGGCGGCGGCCTCCTTCGCCGGACTCGCCACCTGGCAGCACCACACGAGCGAGGAACACCGGCGGCGGGCCGCCCAGAGCCAGCGGCACCTCGACGACATCGGCGGCGTCCTCGCCGCTTCCGACGCCCGCACCGCCCACGGCAGAGCGCGCAACGGAGCGCTGGTCACGGTGGTCGCCTCCACCAGCCGGGGCAGAGCCGTCGTCACCGCCACAGGGCTGCCCGAACCCGCCTCCGGCACGACGTACCAGCTCTGGCTCGACCAGGGGGGAACCATGCGTCCGGCCGGGTTCATCCACCGGGACGGCACCGTCCTCCTCGACGGCGACCCCTCCGGTGCCACCGCCCTCGGGCTCACCCGCGAACCCTCCCCGGGCTCATCCCACCCCACCACCCCACCCCTCCTCCTGATGACTCTCCCCACATGACACACCAACCGGCTGGGCACCGGACGGAACCGAACTCCCCGTCCCGCAGGCCCACGCATGGCTCCTCGCCAACCGGGAGTGTTCGATGATCGGCGGATTCGGTGGTCCAGGAGACGCCGGATGAGCGGCACCATCATCGAGCAGATACCGGGCAGCGGGCCGACGGCGGGCGTGCCGCCGAGCGATGAGCAGTTGGTCGCGATGCCCATGGGCCGGGCCCGCAGCGGGGGTCTGCGGCTGACGGGGGGAGGCAGCGGCTCACCAAGCGGGTCCTGGAGTCCGCCCTGGAGGGCGGGACCTCCGGTCACCTCGGAGGCGGGAAGCGTGACGCCGAGGGCCGGGGCAGCTTCCGCAGCGGGATGCGGGCGAAGACGGTGCCGGCCGATGTCGGCCCGGTCGCGGTCAGGGCCCGAGGGGGCGTGGCGGGCACGTTCGGGTCGGCCATCGTCGAGAAGCGGCGGCAGCGCCTGTCCGGTGCGGACGAGATGGTGCTGTCGCTGTCGGCGAAGGGGCCGACGCGCGGCGAGATCTCCGCCCGCCTGGCCGAGGTCCACGGCGCGAGCGTGTCCGAGGCGGTCGTCTCCACGATCACCGGCAAGGTACTGGACGGGATGGCGGAATGGTCCGACTAAGGTTGATCCCCGGGAGTGGACACCGGGTTTCATGTGACGAGTGACAGCGTACGTGGAGTGATCTGGTGCTGTTCGGACTCGATCGGTGTGGGGTGGTCGAGCGAGAAACGCCGACGGCGCCGGTGACCAGGGACGCGTGCATGTGGCTGGCGATTGACCGGCCCATGCCCCGGCGACGCATAGATGTCGATCACTGTGGCCAGACAGAGCCACGTCGAACCGACGGGTATGCAGGTGATGTCACCGCACCACTTCGTGTTGAGCGGGGCGGCGGTGAAGTCGCGCATCACCCAGGTCCGGGACGGGCGGGGGCCGTCCTGTCGGCGATCGTCGTTCGCCTGGTGCGGTGCAGGTGACGCCCGACAATGTGGTGGATGCGCATCAACCGTGTCACGCGTTTGCGGTTGACCTTCCGTCCCCGGTGCCTCGGCTCGGCGTGGACGCGCGGGGCGCCGTAGGTGCCCCGGTGCCCGGTGTGGATGTTCATGGTCTCGGCGACGCCGTCGCCTCGTGGGCCTGGCGTTCGGCACGGGTCACTTCGGTTCCCCGGTGCCGGCAGTAGCCGGAGCGGGAGACCCCCAGGACCCGGCAGAGCCGCTTGACGCCGGAGTCAGCGCGGTGGTCGGAGATGAAGTCCCGGTGGAGGGGCCTCACTTCACCTCCCTGGCGAAATAGATGGCCGCCCGTCGCAGGATCTCGTGCTCCAACTGCTTCTTCTTGCGGGCCTTCACGAGCCTGGCGTTCTCGACGCGCAGTCCGACCGGCTCGCCGGCCTGACTCCCCGGGCCGCTCCCGCCCCCGGTGGCCGACACGTTGACCCCGGTGTCCTTGCGGACCCACATGCGCAGAGTTTCCCCGGTGATACCAAGTTCGGTGGCCGCGACCGCGTACGTACGCCTGCCGCCGCCCGCGCGATACAGCGCGACGGCATCCCTCCGGAACTCCTCCGGGCACGGAGATCGGCGTCCCACCTGGACATCCTCCCTGGACCATCGAGATCCATTGTCAGGGTGTCCACTCCAAGGGAGCAGCCGCACACTGCCGGGTCAACCTTCCCCGAAGTCAGTCGGGTTGAGCGTTCAGGTGTCTACTCTTGTTCCCTGTGACGATCGCTCCGGAGGGCCCCGCCGCCGCCCCGCTGCGCTGTGTCGCAATCGAGCTGACCGCCCGGTGCCAGTTGACCTGCTCGCACTGCTACGCGGAGTCCGGGCCGACGTGCGGGCACGGCTCGATGAGTACGGGGGACTGGCGCCGGGTCATCACCGAGGCCGCTGCTCTCGGCGCGGTGACTGTGCAGCTGATCGGGGGAGAGCCGAGCCTGAGTCCCGGCTTCACCGGGCTCGTCGGGCACGCGCTGGACGCCGGGCTGCGCGTCCGCGTCTACACCAATCTCTACCGGGTGCGCGGGGCTCACTGGAGCTTGTACGAGCACCCGCGGGTGGACCTCGCCTGCTCCTATTACAGCGACGAGGCAGCCGAGCACGACCGGGTCACCGGCCGGGCCGGGTCCCACACCGCGACGCGGGCGAACATCGTCGAGGCGGTGCGCCGGGGGATCAGGGTCGAGGTCGGGATCGTGGACCTGGGCGGCGGTCAGCGCGTCGCGCAGGCCCGTGCCGAGCTGGAAGCCCTGGGGGTGGCGGGGGTCCGTGTCGACCGGGTCCGCCGGGTCGGCAACGCCGCGGGCAGCGTGCTGCCTTCCACCTCGGCGCTGTGCGGCCGGTGCGGGGACGGGAAGGCGGCCATCCTCCCGGACGGGACGGTCGCACCGTGCGAGATAGGCCGCTTCCTTCCCGGTGGCAGCGTCGCCGACGGCACGAGCCTGGCCTCGGTCCTGGCGAGCGACCGGTGGGCCCGGTTGAGAGCGCGCATCCCCCACCGGGCCGCAGCTCCATGTGACCCTGAGTGCGCGCCCTTGGACGACAGCCAGTGCGGGCCTGTGAACAGCGGCCCGTGCGGCCCCGGAGCGGACGACGACGGGGACCTGTGACCGTGACGGAAGCGATGCCGATCCCCCTGGTGGACTGGCGGCCCCACGCCCGCCGCCTGGCCGATGCGCACCTGCGGCCGGAGTCCCGCTGGTGGGCGCCGATCGCCTCCGTCCCGCGGCACATCTTCGTCCCGCGCTGGTTCGAGCGGACCGACGCCGGGCGGGTGGTCCGCGACGGCCCCACCGACACCGGCGCGTGGCTCGACGCCGCCTACACCGACACCACCCTGGTGACCCGGATCGGCACCGTCCACGCCGACCACACCGAACCTGGCACCACCGCCCCGCCCGGCGGGTGGCCCACGTCGTCCTCGACCCTGCCCACCCTGATCGTCACCCTGTACCGGCTCGCCTCCCTCGCCGACACCTCCCGCACCCTCGTCACCACCGGCACGGGATACGGCACCGCCCTCGCCTGCCACCGCCTCGGTGACCACCACGTCACCTCAGTCGATGTCGACCCCTACCTCGTCCAGGCCGCCACCGAACGCCTGGACGCGATCGGGCTCCACCCGCACACCGCCGTCCGCGACGTCACCGGTTTTCTTCCCGCCGAGTTCGACCGCATCATCTCCACCGTCGCCGTACGACCCGTACCCGCCTCCTGGCTCACCGCACTGCGCCCCGGCGGTCGGCTGGTCACCACGATCGCCGACACCGGCCTGATCGTCGTCGCGGACAGGACGCCGGACGGCGGCGCCAGGGGCCGTGTGGCCCCCCACTGGGCCTCGTTCATGTCCGCCCGACACGGGGACGATGACGAGCACACCACCCCCGCCGCAGAAGTGTGGGGAGCGGCGGACGGCGACGGCGAGGAGGTCTCCGGCAGCCGGTATCCGCTGCTGGACGTGCAGAACACCTGGGACATCCGGTCCATGCTGCACCTGAAGGTCCCCGGGGTCAGCCACCGCATGGGGCGCAACGACGACGGCTCCTGGACGATGCGGATGGCACACCCCGACGGCTCCTGGGCCCGCGCCGACGCCCCCACCCGCCGCGAACCCCCGACCGTCCACCAGGGCGGACCCCGCCGCCTCTGGGACACACTGGAGAAGATCCGCACCTACCTCAACACCTGGGGCGAACTCCCCCTCCACGGCGCCGAGGTCACCATCACCCCCGACGGTGAGACCACCCTGCACCGCGGACACTGGTCCGCCACCCTCTGAACCGGGCCGGCCGACACGGGCCGAGCCACCTGCAACCATTACCGGCGGCACCGGACAGCGCGTCGACCCCGCGTACTCCACGTTCTCCGCCCGGCCGCGCGAGCCGTGGACCGAGGAGCCGTCGAAGCGGGAGCACAGCCGGACGGATGTGATCCTCACGGTGTGCCGCCGGCCGTCCCACGCGGTGACACCGACGATCGGGCAGTCGGAGGGAAGGGCCAGCCCGGCGCGGCGATCCGCCTCGGTCAGCAGGTGGGGACGTCGGCTGTCCGACCGACTCCATCCGCGCATAGCCCGACGGCTGGGGCCTGGCCTTCCGTCCACAGGACATGGTCACCTCCGTCGGCCGGGTCAACGGCGGCCACGGGGACGACTGGCTCGCCACCGACTGCCCTGCCGTGCTGGTCCACGGCACCCGGAGCGACACGCTCACCGCCGAACATGCCCAGGAGATGGCCGACCGCTGTCCCCCCACCGGCTGGTCGCACCCGCGACGGGACACACCGTGCACGAGTCCGTCCCACCGGCTTCGCGGCGGCGGGGCGAGCCTTCCCTGGCACCGCCCGAGCCTGCTCCTGACGGTTCGGCCAGGTCGTCAGCAGCGGGCTTCGGACGCCCGCGCGGAGGCCCGTACGGCTGTATGGACGGCCCGTGCCAGACGGGCTCCCCACAGGGAGCGGGGACCGGCGAAGGGGTGGGGCACGGCGCCGGGGCCGGGCGTGCGAGCGGCGACGCACACGGCGTCGGTGGGCGTGCCGGAGCAGTCGAACCCGGCGTCCAGCAGGGCCTGGACCTTGGCCTCGGTGGCGGTGGCGACCGCGTTGACCAGGGCCGCGTCGGTCAGTGCCACGGGGAGCGCGACGACGATGTTGACGGTTCCGGGCTGGACGGGCGCGTATGCCCCACCGGTCCCGGGCACACTGTCGGCCCCGGACGCACCATGGGCCTCCGGCTCGCCATCGGCCTCCGGCACGCCGTCCGCCGGGGACGCGGCCCACCCCCGTACCCGCAGCCCCGCCGTGGCCACCGCGTCCACACCATTGTCGTGGCCCTGACCGTACGCGCGGACATCGGCGGCTGTCAGAAGCCCGACCCCCGCACCGTGCGCCCCGGCGGCAGCGGCCAGCCCGGCCAGGTGACGATCGGGGTCGGTGCGCCCGTAGCCGTGCGGCACCTGGGCGTTGAGCACCCAGTGCCGCTCACCCAGGCCGCCGCCCAGCACGGCACTGCTGATCATCCGCCAGCCCGCACCCGCTCGCCAGAGCAGCGCGGGCAGCCGCTCGCCGTCCTCGGTGCGGACGATCCGCCGCACCGGCAGCAGTCCGGTGACCGCGCGGGGCGGTGGGACGACCGTACTCACGGAGGGCGCTCCTTGCCGGGGGAGAGAGAACGGGCCCATCGTACGCACGAGCCCGGACCCGACTGCGGCCGGGCGTCCGCGACACCCGCGTACGGGTGGGGACAGGTCCCGCCGGGCCGAGGTTCTCCTCCTCGTCGCCGGGGCCCGTCGGCTACGGGGGCGCGATCCGGCAGCCGCGCCGGATCGAGGGAAGGCGTCGGTGCGCGGCTGCGGTTTCGCAGGAGGGCCGGGAGAGCGTCACCGTGGCCGTGTGTGGTTCCTGTTCTGTCGTCGTAGTTGTCTTGATAGTGACGTTTCGTACTGATGTGCTCTTGTGGGGGGAGGCCGGGAGGTGAAGGGTTGCGGTGCATTGGGCGGCGCACCGGATCATGCGGGGCGGATCGAGGAAACGGGTGAGGCTGTGGAAGAGTGCAGCGGTGACTTCGTCGACAGGCCCATCAGGAATTACGAGTTCGTCTGGATGGTCGGGCTGAGCGGTGCCCGTGCCGGGGGCCGTGTCACTCCCGTCATCGTGCTGCGCCGGGCCAGGGTCAATGAACTCGGCTGGAAGGACGCCGAACTCGCCGCCGTCCAGGGCTCGTACACCCTGACCGATCCGGACGGGCATGTCACGACGGGGACATGGGCCCGCCGGGAGTGCGCGGGGTCCGGTACGGCCCGGGTCGAGGGGGACAGCTCGGGGGCGTGGGCGCAGGGCATGTGGGATCTGTCGGTGCGGGCCACGCTCAGCACCGGTTTCACCGTGATCCACCCGCAGTGGAAGTCGTGGGACGTCTCCCGCGAGGTGACACTTCAGTTCGGGTCGCTGGGGACGGCCGAGGAGGTCCCGGAGTGGGCGTATCTGGTGGCGAAGCACTCGGGCAAGGCCCTGGACATCGGCGGGGCGTCCCAGGACGACGGCGGCTGGGCCGACCAGTGGGACTGGGCCGACGTCGACCAGCAGAAGTTCCGGGTCGAGCCCGCCGACGGCAGGTACTTCCGCCTCATCGCCAAGCATTCGGGCAAGGCCCTGGCCATCGCCGACAGCAGCCTCTCGGCGGGCGCCGCCCTCGTCCAGTGGGAAGCCGGCAGCGGCGACAATCAGCGCTTCCAGCGCTTCAGTCTCGGCCGGGAGTGAACCCCGGCGCGGGGCCGCGCATGCCGTTCCAGGGCCGCGGCCCCTCCGCCGTCGATGGGCTCTCCGGCGGGCGGGGGCAGCGCCGTTCCCCGGATCGTCGGCGGACCGGGTTCCGTCTCCGGAGGCGCACCGGCCCGGAGCGGGCCGTTCCCCGGCCTGCGTCCGGGGAATCCACGGGGTGGGGTTCCTGGCTGTCCCGGTCGTACCACGCGGTCGTCCTGCCGGTGTCGCCCGGCGCGCCGAGGACGACGGCGACCGGCTCGGCGAGGGTGATCGGTCCCTCCCCGCCCCCGGAGTCGGCTTCCGGGGCCGGGCCGCGGATGCCTCGGCCCGGCGTACGGCGGTCAGTTCGGTCCAGTTGGCGGGGGCTCTGTGCGGGTGGCGAGGTCAGCGGTCGCCGCGGGGGCCCGCGCCTGCTCAGTCGCCGAGACACAGGTCGGCCTTGCAGGCGGTGTTGGCGCCCTGGACGAGCCCGGTGACCAGGCGCCGGCTGATCTGGACGGCGATGAAGGCGGTGACTGCGGCGCCGGTGGGATGTGTCCGTTGGCCGTGAGCCACAGCGGCATCGCGTAGACCCCGCCGGTGGGGGCGCCCGCGATGGCGTCGTCGGCCAGCCTGTAGCGGGCACTGGTACGGCCCACGGCCGCGGCGGTTGAACCGTGAGGCGACGTCGCGGAACCAGCCCAGCCGCCAGGGCCTCACGGTGCAGGCGCGGACTTCCAGGGTGCTGTCGCGGGCTGGAGGTCTGGAAGATCAGGGAGTGCCGCAGGCGCCGGTCGGCGAGGGGGTGCCGGTCGACGGCGTGCGCCGTGCGGACGGCGGTCCACCGCGGGGAATGAGGGCGAGCAGCATCAGGGCGGCACCCCGGCCGGTGTCCTCACCGCTCCGCCGACTTCGGCGCCGTTCAGATGTGTCTTTCTGCGAATCCCTACGGACTTGCTGCCAGCCTGGTGCGCGGAAAGCCACGGCTTCCCTCATCCGCGATGCCCTGGGCTGTGAGAACGAGAACCAGTGGCAGACCGGACGCGGTCCGGCGGGGTCCCTGGTCTCTCAGGCATACGCATTCATGAGAAGAGCCGTGGTGTGACGCCCGCTCTACCGGTCACTGGTGCTGACACTCCTTCCCTTCCAACCCGTTTGCGGGCTTGCGGCCGGTGACGGTGTAGGTGGCCATGCCGAGATCGACGAAGCCCGGAAGGGACATCCGGTCGAGTGTGTACAGGATGTCGCTGCGGTTGATGCCGGGCAGTTCGACGAGTGCCGGTGCGAGATGTTCGAGGGTCAGCTTCCAGAACGCGGCCATCGGGGTGCCGCAGGAGACGGTGGGAACCATGACGCGCAGGTTGATATCGGTCAATCCCCGGTTGGTGAAGCGTTCGGCAAGGGAAGTGGGCCACTCGTCGGAGTCGGTTCCGATCCGGCTCCTGAGGACGTGCACAGCACCGAGGGAGACGCGCCGGTATGTGTCGTCACGGGCTGCCCTCAGCGAGAAGAGGGACGGGTCTTCGACCATGAGGGTTCCGCCTGGGGCCAGCCACCTCACGAGGTCCCCGAGGACTCGGGCACGGCTGGGGAGGTGGGACAGCAGGTAGCGGGCGTGGATGACGTCGAAACACGCTGCCGGGAACCCGTCGCGCGTCACGTCGTGCCGTTGGACGGTCAGGTTGCGGTGGCCATGGGTATGCAGGAAGCGGGTGTCGAGCTCGGTGGCGGTGACACGCCCTTCCGTGAAGTGGACGGCCATCCACCGGGCGACGGTGCCGGTCCCCGCCGCCACTTCCAACAGGCGCAGACCGCGTTGCCCCGGAACGGCTTTCAGCACGTCGGTGGTGGTGGGGTCCAGCACGGCGCCGAGGGAGTCCAGGCACGCACGCTCATTGGGGGCGGCGTGGTTGAAGAGGACATCTCCATAGCGTTCCGTGCGGCCGCTCACGGTGCCCTCACCGGTGTGAGGTCGGATGGGGACAGTGTGGCGCAGGTATGGTGCCCGGTCAGAGTGAGGGCGGAGGTGAATTCGTCCTTGAGGCACCGCAGTACGTGAGCCACTCCGTCCGCTCCGCCCAGCGCGAGGCCGTAGAGCCATGGGCGTCCGATCATGACGGCGTCGGCGCCGAGAGCGAGGGCGATCAGGACGTCGGTCCCGGTACGGATACCGGAGTCGAAGAGGAGGGGCACTCGACCCGAGACCGCCGCGGCGACGGCGGGAAGGCAGTCGAGTGCGGCGACACCGCTGTCGAGCTGTCGGCCGCCGTGGTTGGAGACCGCGATGCCGTCCGCACCGGCGTCGACGAGGCAGCGGGCTTCGCCCGGGTCGCACACGCCCTTGACGAGGACGGGCAGGTGCGTCCAGGACTTCAGGGTCGCCAGGTCCTCGGGCGCGAGGCTTGGTCGGGTGAAGACCCGGTTCCAGGTGGCGGCGGCAACTGCGCGCGTGGCGTCGTCGGGAAGGCCCGGTCCTGATGGTGAGTGGTCGGCGAGTTCCCAGAACCGGGGGTCTGAGGAGTAGTTGCCGAGACCGTGCCCGTGCCGGTACGGGAAGAAGCCGTGATCGAGCTCGCGTGGACGCCATCCGGCGGCGTAGCAGTCGCCCATGAGGACGACTGCCGCGTACCCGGCCTTCTCGGCACGGTGGACGAGTGATCTGGCCAGTTGCTCGTCCCCGGGCCAGGCGAGCTGGAACCACAGGTGGCCATGGGGCGCCGCGGCAGCGACGTCTTCGAGGGGGGTGCTGGTGACAGCCGACAGGACAAGGCTGGTGCCGACGTCTGCGGCACCTCGTGCCGCCTCGGCCTCGGCCCCGGGATGGGCAAGGTCGGCCGCTCCTGCGGGGGCAAGGAGGACGGGCAGGGCGAGGGGCGTGCCGAGGAGGGTGACAGCCGGGTCCGTGGGGCTGTTGTGGCGCAGGACGCGGTAGATGAGGCCGTAACGGGTGAAGGCGGCGATGTTGGCGCGGGCGGTGAGCTCGCGGCCTGCCGCGCCGGCAATGTAGTCGAAGGATTCGGCCGGCAGCTTCAGGCGGGCCGCTTCCTCCAGCGCGTCCGCACCGAAGGGATAGGCGCTTCCTCCGGCGCGGAAGGTGTGGCTCTGGTAGCTACCCGCGTAGACCATACGGCAGCACTCTTCCATCTGTGCCGTCGGGCAAATCAGGCCGCATCCCGCCCATCACGGGAAGCTCGCGGCGCTCGCGGCACCAAGTTCACCGCAGTGGGATCATCCACCCAACTCGGCCCGGACAACGGCGACAAGGGCAGTCACGGGGTGCGTCGACCGGCACCGAAGCACCGGGCCCCGACCTGATGCCCAGTCTAGGCTTCCGCGCGAAGATACGCCTTCCGTGCGCTGCCAACCCCCGATCAGCACCTACGCGCCCCGGCATGACCCAAGCAGCGACAGATCCGGAGCAAGCGGCCCGGTCGAAGCCGTTGGCAGTGGTCTCTCTGGACGGCGGCGGTGCCGCCGTCCAGAGAGACCACAGACGCAGCATCCGGTCCCCGCCCGTGGGGGCCGGGTCATAGGTGGCGTCGAGCAGGTGCAGGCGGATGGCCCAGCGGTCGGCCGGGGATCGCAGTACCTCGCGCGGGTCCACCGGCGACGCCGACACCCGCGCGTCGTCCTGGGCAGGCTCCGGCCAGTGGAGCCGCTGCCCGTGCTCCCACATGAAACTGACCGCGGTGCGGCTGAAATGTCCGATGGCGCTCCCGTCGCCCTCGCGGACGAGACGGGTCAGGCCGGTGGGGGACCAGAGGGCGCCGCAGGGGGCGACGATACGGCCCCGGGCCGGACCTGGGCGAGCCGGACGGGCGGTATCCGGCGGGGACGGCGAGCCCGGCGTGCACCGCGTCGAACCCACCCCCCAGGTCATGGTCCTGGACGGCGTCGCCGTGCACGGTCGTGATGCCCTTGTAGCCGGTCAGCCGGGTGGCGGCCACGGTGGCGACGTGCGCGTCCGACTCGACGGTCGTCACCCTGGCCCGGTACGCGGCCAGGAGGGCCGCCACCCACCCCGTGCCGGTGCCCAGGTCGAGAACCTACCCCCCCCGGGGGGCAGGTCCAACGCGGTGATCATCGCGGCAACGGCGGCCGGGGCCGACGACGAGGACGACGGGACCGGCAGGCCGTCCATCGGCGACGGCGCCAGCCGGGTGATCACCGCCGTAGGCGAGGCCACCAGCCGAGCCCACCCGGCTGACTGCCCGTCACGGGTCACCTTCTCGTAGCGGTGCCCCTCGCCGGGGACCTCGGCGTAGACGCTGTCGGGGGTGAACGCGGCGCGATCGACCGAGGGTGAAGACGGCCGCCCACCGCCCGGCCGGCGAACCGGGCTCCACCAGCCGTGCGACGGCGTCCCCACAGGCGGTCACACCTTCTCGCCCTCCTCGGGAGGGTCCTCGATCAGCATCCCGCTCAGATCATCCTGCTTCTTCCCGGTCACCGCACCGTCCTTCGCCGCCTCCCCACGCGCCACCGGACATCCCTCCTCCCGACCGGACCCCGAACCAACCGGCTTCTCACAGGGCCCGTCGCGGTGAACTGTCACCATGCTGCCGAGGGCGGAACGGACCGCCACCACCACCCGCACCCGTGGAGCGGGCCGGAGTACGCCCCCCGGAGCCTCCCCCGGGGCGCTGCCAGTCGGTGAGGTCCACCATGCGCTCGCAGTGCGGGTCCTCCTCGGCAGCGGTGGTGCGCCCGTCCTCGGTGAGCAGATCGGGCAGTGCCGCCAGGAGAGCGGTGAGCGCGCCGTCAGTGAGTGCCGCGCCCCGGGGTTCCAGTCAGTTGGAGCGGTCGGACCAGCCCTGCGGGAGTTCCACGGGGGATGCGGAGATGACGGTCTCGTCGTCGGGGCCGACGAACTCGAACAGGGTGATCTTCGCGAATTCGGGGACCACGTAGATCGGGTAGGTCGGTCCCTCGTCGCGGTACGTGCGCATCTCGTCGAGGTGGTCGTTCTGATAGAGGGCGGTGCGCCGACCGTGTTCCTCGACCCAGCGCGGGAAGAAGATCACGCCATGAAGGCGGCGCTTGCCCGGCAGGACATTGACGGAAACCGATGTGCCGGTCGGCTCGTTCCAGGAGATCTTGTAGTCGTCGTCGTCCAACTGGACGAGGTCGACGTGCTGGTCTTTGACCCAGCGGCCACCCACCAGACCGGAATGTATCCGGTAGTCGATGGTCGTGGCGTTCTTCACATACATCTCGTACTGCCAGCCGTTGGCGTAGGTGTAGATGAAGCGGTGGCCGACGACCCCGGAGAGGTCCTGCGGGGGAACGGGGTTCTGAACGGTGGTCTCGTGCGCTCCGCTGACGGTCATGGGGTGCCTCCTGCGCATCCGTTGGCGACAGATTCATTTTCCCTGCAGGACCATTCTGTGTCCGACTGTCCGATCGGGGTGTGATGAGCCCTTGGACACCGCGACCGGCCTCGGACGAATCATCAACCAACTGCGACGCGCCGTGCTGCGCACCCGCGAGGCCGAGGATCTGCCTGATCTCGCCGAAGCGCAGACCGAACTGCTGCGAGTCCTCTCCGAAGGCGGTTCACTCACGTCGGGGGAGCTTGCCGTTCGACTGAGCGTGGCACCCTCCACGGTCAGCGACCTGGTGCGCACCACAACCGCCTCCGGCATCGTCGAGCGCACACCGTCCTCGACCGATCTGTGCACGGTCCGCCTCGTGGCCTCGCCGCCTGCCATCGACCTGCTCAACCGCTACGACCGGGCGGGCAGGAAGCCCTCCATCGCGCTCTGGACGGTCTTCCGCCGGAGAGCCGACAGGCCCTCGAACGGGCGCTTCCCGCGCTCGCCGAACTGCTCGGCATACAGCAGGGCCGGACGCAGGAGTGCCTTGGGCGGCCCCCTTCCACGAGCGCCTCCTGTCCTCTCCGACTCATGGTGGACAGATCCGTCCACGGCCCTTTCCGTCCACCTGATCACCCTTCCACCCCGTCTGAACTGCGACGAAGCTGAACTCGTCAGCCAGGCACCCCTGAAGGACACCACCGGAGCCCAGCGCCACCGCGGGACGCGAAGCACCAGCGACCATCACGTCACACAGAAGGATCACGACCATGCTTCGCAGCGCCCTCGTCAAGACCGACGCGGTTGCCGCCCTCTCCCTCGGCGCGCTCGGCGCCGCCCACGGGGCCCGGTCCGAGTCGGCCGAGAACCACTCCTCCACCACCGCCGTGACCGTCGTCGCCTACGGGCCCGGCAACGACATGATCTGGGGCTGACCGCCAGGGCAGCACCCGAGATTCACCTGCCATCGGCCCACGTGCGGAAGAAGCAACCCGTCTTGACGTTCATCGACTCCAACCCTCGTTCGCCCCGGCGGCTCGCCGCAGCCGTTCTGCTCGTCGCCGGGCTCGTCGGATCACTGGGCGCCTGCGCCAGTTCCGATCCGACCGTCCCTGACGCCCGTACCGCGGCCACTGCGGTCACCCCGCCCTCCGACGCCGACAGCGCGGACCACGCCGCAGCAGCCCATGCCTCGCAGGCCCCCGAGCCCCTGGATACCGGCCCGACAGGCCGGGCACCCGAACCCCTGCCGACGCCAAGCGCGGCCCCGGGGACTCCGCATCAATCGGGAACCCCGCAGAAACCGAGCCGCCCGGCGTCTGCCACCCACCGGCCTGCCACGCCCCCGCCTGCCGGACAGCAGCAGCGCCTTCCCGAAGGACGGCTGACCGTGGCCAAGACCGCGCGACTCACCGTGGACATCACCGGACTGCCCGCCTCACCGCGGCTGGTGCCCGGTGGCGCACCGCTGAAGTTCACCGTGACCATGCGCAACACCGGCGCCACCGACCACCCGCTCATCGCACCCGTGGTCCGCTTCGACCAGTACGACGGGGGGCTCGCCCCGCTCGGCTCGGTGGCCGGGCGCCTGGAGCGCTTCGACCCCGCGACCGGCAGCTGGCAGCCCGTCTTCCTGCCGCAGGCCTCGGGCATGGACTTCCTCCTTGCCGCCACCGGTGGGGCGCCGCTGCCCAAGGGCGCCACGACGACGATCCGCTACCGGGTCTCAGTCGACACCGGTCTGCGTGCCGGAGCCACCGAACTCCAGGTGTACGCCGTTTCACAGCCGACCAATCAGCAGGCCGGGATGGCCACGGCGAAGGTCACGATCGCACCCTGAGCAGCACCACCTGACCGGCAGCAGCACCTCTGATCGACGGTACCGCTGTCCGTGTTCGTCGCGCTTTCGCGCGGTGCGGTTCTTTCTCAGTTCACTCGGCACGCGCGTGCCGAGAACTTCAGCATGCCGATTTACAGGAGACATGACGTGTCAAAGATTTCCGTTCGACGCACCCTGCAAGGGATGCTCGCCACTGCCCTGCTCGCTCCCGCCCTGATGCTCTCCGGCGCCCAGCCCGCCTCCGCCAGCGTGGGTTCCACGATCATAGGAATAGCGGAGCAGAACCTCGGCAACGGCCCGTGCGACACCAACAGTGCAGGCGGATCCGGCTATTACGGAAGTTGTGGACAAGCCTGGTGTGCCGACTTCGCGAAGTGGGTCTGGGCCCAGGCGGGTGTGGACGTCGGCGGGCTCACAGCAGCCGCCGGAAGCTTCGGCCAGTACAACGGTGGGCTGAAGAGCACCCCGCACGTCGGTGACGCGGTGGTCTTCAACTACAACGGCGCCGGATACGCCGACCATGTGGCCCTCGTGAAGTCCATCAACTCCGACGGCACGATCACCACGGTGGGCGGCAACCAGAGCGGAGCCGTCACCTACGGCACCATCACCGCCGCCGGCTACTACAACACCCAGCGCGTCAGCGGATATGTCTCGCCGATCGGCGGAGTGGACCAAGAGCCTCCGATGGCGGTGGGGGTGTCTCCGATCATCGGTGTCGGGGATATCAACAAGACCGGTGTTGCCGACTACCTCGCGCGTGGTTCGGACGGCCGTCTGTATTCGTATATGGGTAAGGGTGACGGTACTTTCACGGGTCGTACGGATCTGGGTGGTGGCTGGAACCAGTACGACATGGTCATCGGTGTCGGTGATATCAACAAGACGGGGGTGCCCGATCTTCTGGCTCGCGGCACCGATGGCCGTTTGTACTCGTACATGGGTAAGGGTGACGGTACTTTCACCGGGCGCACCGATCTCGGTGGTGGCTGGAACAAGTACAACCTCATCGTCGGTGCCGGTGACATCAACGGCACCGGTGTCGGGGACATCGTCGCCCGGGATGCCAGCGGTGACCTCTGGGCGCATATGGGTGTCGGTGACGGTACTTTCACCGGTCCCACCAAGATCGGCCACGGCTGGAACCAGTACGACACCATTATCGGCGCGGGTGATATCAACAAGACCGGCGTGCCCGATCTCCTCGCCCGCGGTACGGACGGCCGCCTGTACTCGTACATGGGTAAGGGTGACGGTACCTTCACGGGGCGTACCGACCTGGGTGGTGGCTGGAACAAGTACAACGCCATTACCGGCCCCGGTGACATCAACTCCACGGGTGTCGCCGACCTGATCGCCCGTGATGCCAACGGCGACCTCCACTCCCACATGGGTGTCGGTGACGGTACTTTCACCGGCCCCACCAAAATTGGCCACGGCTACAACATCTACAACTGAGGTTGACCGGCGGGCGCGCGGACTCCTTTCCCGCGCGCCGATCCTCCCTCCCCTCCCTCTTTCCTCCCCCTGTGCCGTGGTTCCCTGCGCCCGGCGCCCCCGAATCCCCGGAGACATTCATGCCGCGTCACCTGTCCCTGACCCTGCCCCGAGCACGCAAGGCCGCCGGTGTCCTCGCCGCCGCTGCTCTTGCCGCTTCCGCCCTGGCCGGCGGCTCCGCCAGTGCGGCTTCGCTCGCCACGTGGGACAAGCTCGCCGAGTGCGAGAGCGGAGGCAACTGGAGCATCAATACAGGCAACGGCTACTACGGCGGAATCCAGTTCAGCCTGAGCACCTGGCAGTCGATGGGCGGTACTCAGTACGCCGCCTACCCGCACCAGGCCACGAGGGAGGAGCAGATAACCGTCGGCGAGAAGCTGCTCGACGCCGCCGGCGAGGGCCAGTGGCCCCACTGCGGCCCGCGGGTGGGCCTCGGCTCCGACCCCGCCGACCCGTTCCCCACCACACCTCCGATGGCGGCGGGGATGTCGCCGATCGTGGGTGTGGGTGACATCAACAGAACGGGTGTGGCGGACTTCGTCGCGCGTGGTTCGGACGGCCGTCTCTATTCGTACATGGGTAAGGGTGACGGTACTTTCACGGGTCGTACGGATCTGGGTGGTGGCTGGAACCAGTACGACATGGTCATCGGTGTCGGTGATATCAACAAGACGGGGGTGCCCGATCTTCTGGCTCGCGGCACCGATGGCCGTCTCTATTCGTATATGGGTAAGGGTGACGGTACTTTCACAGGCCGTACCGATCTCGGTGGTGGCTGGAACAAGTACAACCTCATCGTCGGTGCCGGTGACATCAACAGTACCGGTGTCGCCGACCTGATCGCCCGGGACGCCAACGGTGACCTCTGGGCGCATATGGGTGTCGGTGACGGTACTTTCACCGGTCCTACCAAGATCGGCCATGGCTGGAACCAGTACGACACCATCGTCGGCGTCGGCGACATCAACAAGACCGGCGTGCCCGACCTCCTCGCCCGCAACAAGGCAACCGGCCACCTGTACTCCTACATGGGCATCGGCGACGGCACTCTGTCGGGTCGTACGGACCTGGGCGCGGGGTGGGACCAGTACACGGCGATCACTGGGCCGGGCGACATCAACTCCACGGGCGTCGCCGACCTGATCGCACGTGACGGCAGCGGCGACCTGTACACCTACATGGGTATCGGCGACGGCAAGTTCACGGGCCGCACCAAGGCCGGCCACGGCTACAACATCTACAGCTGAACCACACCTGACCTACGGCTGATCTCCGGTCTCACCCCGTCGAGAAAGCCGTTCCCCGTGGTACGGGCGGCGGGACCCCGCGGACCGCTCCGGGAACCGCCGCCCGCTCCGCCTCTCTCCCCTGACTTTCCTCAACGAAGGATTCTTCATGCCCATGCGTCGCTCGCTCAACGCTGCCCTTGTCGTCGCGATCTCGGCGGGAACGCTCACCCTCGGAGCGTCCGGGGCGCAGGCCGCCGAGCGCCCCGACTTCCAACTCCCCGCCCCCTGCGGCGAGATATGGACGGCCAGCACCTACGCAGGTCACAACCCGACGAACTCCGTCGACCTCAACCGCTATCCCGGTGACGACACGGGACTGCCCGTGGCCGCCAGTGCCGCCGGCACTGTCGAGGTTGCGGGAGACAGCGGGGGCTGGGCGGGCATACGCGTCCGTATCAACCACGGTGGTGGCTGGACCACTCACTACGCACACCTCTCCGCCGTCGACGTCACCGCCGGTGCCTCGGTGATCGCGGGCCAGACCATCGGCAGGGTCGGCAACACCGGCAATTCCTCGGGCGCCCACCTGCACTTCGAAGAGACCCTCAACGGTACGGGTCAGCCCGTCACCTTCGACGGCGTGGCATACAACGGCGGGACGCAGGAGTTCGTCAGCAAGAACTGCGGCGAGCCGGAGCCTCCGATGGCGGTGGGGGTGTCTCCGATCATCGGTGTCGGTGATATCAACAAGACTGGTGTTGCCGACTTCGTCGCGCGTGGTTCGGACGGCCGTCTGTACTCGTACATGGGTAAGGGTGACGGTACTTTCACGGGTCGTACGGATCTGGGTGGTGGCTGGAACCAGTACGACGTGGCCATCGGCGCGGGTGATATCAACAAGACGGGTGTGCCGGATCTTCTGGCCCGTAACAAGGCAACCGGTCACTTGTACTCGTACATGGGTAAGGGTGACGGTACTTTCACGGGCCGCACTGACCTGGGTGGTGGCTGGAACAAGTACAACCTCATCGTCGGCGCTGGTGACATCAACGGCACCGGTGTCGCGGACATTGTCGCTCGTGATGCCAATGGCGATCTCTGGGCGCACATGGGTGTCGGTGACGGTACTTTCACCGGTCCCACCAAGATCGGCCACGGCTGGAACCAGTACGACACGATCATCGGCGCGGGTGATATCAACAAGACCGGCGTGCCGGATCTCCTCGCCCGCGGTACGGACGGCCGCCTGTACTCGTACATGGGTAAGGGTGACGGTACTTTCACGGGGCGTACCGACCTGGGCGGCGGCTGGAACAAGTACAACGCCATCACCGGCCCCGGTGACATCAACTCCACGGGTGTCGCCGACCTGATCGCCCGGGACGCCAACGGCGACCTCCACTCCCACATGGGCATCGGCGACGGCACCTTTACCGGCCCCACCAAAATCGGCCACGGCTACAACATCTACAGCTGAGGACTCGCCATGCGCATCCGCCGAACCGCCATCGCTGGCGTCCTCGCCGTGGCAGGTCTGATCACCCCCCTGACGCCTTCCGCGCAGGCGGACACCGTCAACCCGGCCTCCGCTCCTGTTCTGCGCTTCCTCAGCTACAACATCTGCGGCAACTGGGAGGCGTGCAGCTCCACCGCGGACGAGGTCACCAACCGCGTCCAGAAGGTGTACGACGAGACCATGGCCTGGAAGACGGACGTCGTCCTCCTCCAGGAGGTCTGCCGTACACAGTTCACCAGGCTGGAGCAGAAGCTGGGCTCTCAGGGCTACACGGGTTCCTTCACCGTCACCCAGACCCCCGCCGGGGACACCTCGCAGGATCTCTGCAAGGACGACGCCGTTCCGAACGCTGTGGAGGGCGACTACGGCCTCGCCGTGTTCACGAAGGGGGCCATCACCAACCACCAGGTCATCGATCTGGCCACGGGCCTGGAGAAAGGCACGGAGCGCTGGACGACCCTGTGTGTGGACGCCCCCCTTCAGGGGCGCACCACCCGGAGCTGTTCGGTCCATCTCTACTCCGACAACACCTCCGTCGCGAAACAACAGGCCGAGACGCTGGCGGTTGCCGCGAACTCCTGGATCGACAAGGGCATCCCCGTTGTCCTGGGCGGCGACTTCAACCCCCGGTACAGCGGCGGCCAGGCCAACGCGCCGCTCTCCCCGGTCCTCGACTCCTTCTACAGCCACTCCGGGGGCACCGGCCGCTTCACGGAGGCCGACGAGACGGACACGAGCCGGTTCACGGCCGCGTGCTCCTCGCTCAACCGGCCTGCGGGCCACTGCCGTTCGGGGGCTCCCACGCTGATGACGAAGGCCCCCGACCCGGAGGCCAAGCTCGACTACATCTTCCTCAGCAGGAACCACTTCAAGAACGTCGCCGGCGACGCCCTGCCCCAGATCTCTTCGGTGTCCGACCACTACGCCTACCGAGGTGCCGCGACCTGGTCGTTCTGCAACAACCCTGATGACGGCATGGCGGACATGCTCCGCCGCGACGCGGCGGGCGATCTCTGGCGACACTTCGGACGTTCCAACGGCGTACTGGACCCCGTTCCCTGCAAGGTGGGCGCCGGCATGAGCGATTTGCGCCTGATCGGGCGGGGTGTCGACCACGACGGCGGCGGCGAGGACCTGTACTCGATCAACAGCACCGGGGACCTCCTCTTCCACCCGGGCCACACGAGCGAACTGTTCTTCTCCACGCCGCAGAAGGTCGGCTGGGGGTGGCAGGCAGCGTCGGCGCTGAACTCCAGCGCCGACATGAACGCGGACGGCATCGCCGACCTGCTCGTCGCCTTCGACAACGGTGACCTCTACCTCGTCCCGGGCAAGGGCGACGGCAGAGTGGACGCCAAGATCCGCATCGGGCAGGGCTGGGACATCTATGACACCGTGCTCGCCCCTGGCGACGTCACCGGCGACGGCAAGGCCGACGTCATCGCACGCGACAAGGCCGGAGCGCTGTTCGTGTACCCCGGTACCGGCACGGGGACGCTGGGGACGCGCGCACAGATAGGCCACGGCTGGCAGATCTACCACACGGTATTCGCTCCGGGAGACGTCAACGGGGACGGCAAGCCGGATCTGCTCGCCCGGGACGACGCGGGAACTCTCCAGTTCTACGCCGGAAGCGGCAAGCAGAACGGAAACGCCACCTTCGCCGCCATGGTCAAGTCCGGATCGGGCATCTCCAGTACCGACCTGGTGCGCTGAGACGACGGCGGCACGGCGGCACGGTCCTCGTCGGGGAGGCGCCCGGGCTCAGCCCGCAGGCCGCCGAGCGGCTTGCGGGCCGAGCCCGTGGATTCCGAATATGGCTGCGTGAGGGAGTGCCTTGAGTTGAAGGATCACAACAGATGAGCCGGCTGCGTTTGTTCGCACGGAAAGATTTTCATGTGAGTTCGTGGTTTGGGATTCCGGTTGAAGCGGGCGTGAAGACGGTGCCGATCACTGGAATGCGCGAGCTGGTGGCTGCCGCAAACCGTCGAGGATACAGCAGGAAAGGGACGGGCCTGGATCTGGAAGGAAGCCAGAGATTCGCACTCATTCCCTACCTGCCGGAAAATTCCCCTGAGGCGAGCTGGATGTGCTTGGTGGCCGCCTTCCCGCACTCTTTCACGCTTGCAGTGGCTGAACGACCGAGATGCACATTCGGCAGGATCGATGTATCCACCGTGGACTTCGAGTCCTTGCCGTCGGCGGACTCCGCCACCCGGGATCAACTGTTGCACTGGATGATGTGGGAGGCTTATCGGGCGCACCAGTGAAGATCCTTGAGAGGGTGTCTCGGGAGACACCCTCTCAAACATGTGCACCTCTGGTGCGCATGGGGGGTGCGAGTTCTTTTCGATCTCATGCGGAGCGAGCCTGTCTGAATTCAGCAGTTCCGGCTGTGGCGATTACTGGCATCATTTTGTATCGCACTTCGTTTCCGGTCGGCTCCGGGACCGGAAACGGGCCGTGGGCCCGAAATTCTGGCATGCCCACTGTTCATCAAGCCGGTTCTGTACAGGGTAATGGACCGACTTCAACTCGGCAGGACCTGACGATGGCGCATCGGTGCCGGAATCTGACAACGTCCGCCCGGAGGCTGTCCGGTTGACGGATCCGACCCGCCCGAAGCGCTCATCGCAACCGCGTACAGGACCACCCCGACACAGCGCAGGAGGACCGTCATGCGACATCTCGGACACCGGGCGTCGGCCCTGCTCGGCACCGCCGCTCTGCTGGCAGGGTTCAGCTCGACCACAGGGACGGCACAGGCGAGCACCGGGCCCGCAGCGACCCCGGAATCCGTCTGCGGCAGCGGCTACACCGTCCGGGATCAGAGATGGCTCGTCCACGCGACGGTGTGGCTGCTCCGGAACGGCAACTCGGCGTGTGTGGTGACCTTCAAGGAAGGGTCGGCGATCGGCAACGACGTCGTCGTCGGGGCCTGGGTCGAGTCCCGGACCGGCGGTCTGCGCGGCGACAAAGGGAGGTACTCGTACTACGCCGGACCCGTGAAGATCACCGCCTCCTGTGTCCACTGGGGCGGCGAGTACGGACCCTACTCGGGCAGCAGTACGCCCTGTTGGTGACCTGACTGTCGTGCCCCCTGCCCCGGTGCCGGTTCGGTGTCGGGGCAGCGGCGGTGAAACCCCCGGCGGAGCACCGCATGTGACCGCGCCCCACCCACTGGCTGCGGCCAGGTCAGGGTGCGGGGCTGGATCACCGTGGTGGCGGCGCACCGGTGGAGAGGGCGATGAACCGGGTGCGCTCGCCGGGCCCGCCGAGGTATCAGCGGAGTCCGGTCGCGGTCCACTCGCTCGGGCAGCGGCACAGCGCCGAGGGCGTGGGCAGCAACTGTTCGGCCGGGTCCTGGCCGGCCGTCGGCCGAGGTCGGCCCGCCGCCGTCATCGACCGCGGTCGGCGGTGTCGGGGCTGAGCGGGATCTCCTCACGTTCGCCGGGCGGTCACCGAGAACGCGGAGGGGACAGAGGCCTATTCGTGGGCCCCACGGCTCACCCGTAACTACAGTTCTCGGGGGAGCCGTCCATCTCCACATCGCCGACCGCCCCCGGGAGCGGGCCTCGGTCCGCAAGACCGCCGCCGGGCCGGGCCGCGGCCCGTCGGCGATCAGCCGGGGGACCAGCGTCGCCGCCTCGGAAGCGGCACCTGCCGCCCGCACGCGGCCCGGACCCGCGCGGACGCCCGCAGGCCACGGCCCCCGGCTTTCCGTTCGCGTCGTCCGGCGGGCCGGTTCCGGCGAAGACATGCGTCACGGCCTCCGCCGGACCGATGCGAAGGCTGTGGGTGTCCACCGGACCTGGACCCGGTGCCGGCGTACAGGTGAACGGCCCGTACGCCGATATCCGGCACGGCAGGACCCCGGGGCTGGGGGTCAGCGAGCGACGGGGTCCAGGGCGTGGAGTTCGGCGGCGGCCTCTCGCTGGAGAGGGTGGTGGTGGACGGTCAGGGTGTGCAGGGCGCCGGCGAGGACGGCGCGCGCCTCCTCGGGGCGGTCGAGGCGGCACAGCACACGCCCGAGATCGAGCTGGATGGGTCCGCTGAGCGCCGGTGAGTCCGCGGTCTCGAAAGCGGTCAGCGCCTACCGCAGCGGTGCCTCGGCTTCCTCCCAGCGGCCGAGTGCCGCGTAGTCCTCGCCGAGATGGCGCAGGGTCAGCGCCTGATAGACGGCGAGCAGATGGGGCGAGAGCCCGCGATAGCCCGCACGGCACAGCTCCAGCCCGTGAAGATGGTGTTCGAGGGCCTGGTCGGCGTGACCGCGCTCGCGCAGCGTCTCCCCGAGGGCGTTGAGGGTGGTCAGCAGGGCGAGTCTGCCCTCGGTGGTGGGGTTGTCCCGGTGGAGAGCAGTGCCGCGCGCGGTGAAGTCACCGGTGTCCCTCGACAGCGACAGCGCGCCCCGCGCCGGTGGACCGGCATCCGCGCGGGGGCGTGACCGGCCTGCGCTGGCGGCCGCCTCCAGGTCCCCGGCCCCGGCGGCGGCCCTCCCAGCGCCCCAGGACACCGGGGTGGCCACCCAGAACATGCAGCGCAAAACGGAACTGCGGGCGGGCGGGTCACGCCGCTGGCCCAGAACTTCGATGTGGTCGCCCTGCGCAGGCCCAGCCGGTGCGGACAACGACCCCGTCGAGCAGGAGAAGACGATGAAACCCAACGTTCTGCTCATGAACGCGGTGATCTTCCACAACGCCCCTGGACCTCGCGGAGACCGTCCGGCAGTCGCTCGTCGACTTCACCCCGCTGCGCGACATCGCCTGATCTCAGTCGGGCGCTGTGCCGGCGGGCGCGGGCTCTGCCGCAGGCCCCTCGAAGTCACGGGGTGTCTGGGTGCGGTAGGAGTGGCCGAGCTCCGGGCCGAGTCCGAAGTAGTGGCGGAAGTTGTAGATGAGGGGGCTCCAGGCGGCGGGATCGATGTGGTCGGTGCCCGGAACGACGATGCGGGAGTCGGCGTGCACCTTGCACACGACGGCCTCGACGATGACGAAGTCCCCGGAGGCATCCGGCTGCACCCGCTCCGCGCGGGCCTCCAGTTGGATCGGGCACCCGGCGACCCGAGGCGGCCGGACCAGATGGGAAGGTTCGCTGGTCATACCGGCTGCGGCGAACTTGTCCGGCTCGAAGCGGCAGCCCTTGGGCTTGCTCGTGGGCACGGGACTCCGGCCCGTCAGCGGTGCCAGCCGCTCCACCGCCGGCCACTGGGCGGGGGCAGGCATGCTGATGACCAGGTCGGGGCGGCTGCCGAGGTTGTACGCGGTCTGCCCCTCACGGCCGAGTCCGATCACCACCGTCCGCCCGAGGGCCCATGCGGAGGATATCGGCGCGAGGTTGAAGGAGCCGTCCTGATTCTCTGTCGACAGGAGCACCACGGGCGTCCCGAAGTACAGGATGCTCGGCTCGATCTCCAGGTGGGTGGCTACTGTCTGTGCGGGCAGAGTGCTGGGAAGTGCCGTGTTCATGGCGAACAGCCTAGGGTCCGGTTGTTTCGGCCGAGGCCGAAGTGTTTCAGGTGACAATGGACCATATGGACATGCAGCGCGCACATACAGCCGGTCCCGACCTGGCCGCCGTGGCGAAGCTTCTGGCCGACGGTACGCGGGCGGGCTTCTGTCTGGCCCTGCTCGACGGCCGGGCGTGGACAGCGACGGAATTGGCACGTCACATGGGGGTGGCGCCCTCGACCGCGACCGAGCACCTGCACGCGCTCGTCCGCGGAAACCTGCTGGCCGAGGAGCGGCAGGGGCGCCACCGCTATGTGCGTCTGGCCGGTCCGCACGTCGCCGAGCTGGTCGAGAGCCTCGCCGCGATGGCGCCCGAGCGCGCCCCGGCACCCCGTTCCCTGTCGGCGTCCGGCCGCCGACACGCCCTCGCCCACGCCCGTACCTGCTACGACCACCTTGCCGGGACCGTCGGGGTCGCCATCACCGACGCGATGCTCCAGCGGGGGCTGCTGGACCTGGGGCATGGACTCGGGCTCACCGGCGCCGGAGCGACCTGGCTCGAAGATCTCGGCATCACCGTCCCGACCGGCACGCGCCGGCCGTCGGTACGGTCGTGCCTGGACTGGACCGAACGCCGCCCCCACCTGGCCGGCGCCGTCGGCGCCGCCCTGTGCTGCCACGCGTTCGACACAGGCTGGATCACTTCCGTCGGTACCACGCGCGCCGTCGCCGTCACCCCCCTCGGCCGACAGGCACTCCGCCGCCAGCTCGGCTTGTCCGATGCACTTCTGTCGCGGAAATGAGTGGTTCTGAGAGACCGCGGCCCCTCGCTGGTGTCGCCCCTGCCTGCGGCGGACTCAGCCGACCGCCGGGGCCGGCGGCGCGACCGCCTCGCGCAGTCCGGCGGCCGTCCGGGCCATGAGTTCGGAGAGGGCCGCGTCCGGGTCGACCGGCCGGCGGGACGCGGGTGCCGGGAGACCGCCATCGCCACATCGACGATGAAGCGTGCTGTAGGACGAGCCGCACCGCGCCCTGGACACGGCCCCGACGGGCGCGGCCGGATCGACCGCGCCCACCAGGCAGGTCCGGGCGGCGGCTCGCTGCCCGGATTCGATCGGGCCGACCGGGGACCCGACCGCGTCCTCACCGTCTCGGACTTCGCCCTGCGGAGGTCGCACTGCTGCGTTCGCGCGAGGACGTCCATTGCGCCGTCGAGGTCTTCCTCCGGTGGGCGGCGGGTCCTGGCCGACGCCGCCCGTCGATCCGGCGCTGGCGCGGGCCGGGTTCCCCGTCGGCCACGGGGACGGCACCCGCTCCGGCGTACCTGCCCCGGCCAGGACCCCGGCGGGGCCGCGTTCAAGGGGCCCAGCGACGGGAATCCGGCGGAGGCGGGGGAGTCGTCCGGGGTGAGGATCTCGTAGCGGCCGATCGCGCCGGGCGGCCCGTGTGACTAGAGCTGGGTGGCGCCGCCGTCGACGACCAGTTCCGCGCCGGTGGTGAAGGAGCTCTGGGCCCCGGCCAGATAGAGCGCGGTCGCGGCGACCTCGTCGGGGTGGCCGGACCGGCCGAGCGGGGTCGGCGCGGCGGACCCGGCGTGGTCGTCCAGCGGGAGCGCGGCCCGCAGCTCGTCGGCGCCGGGGGTCGTGACGGGGCCGGGGGTGAGGGCGTTGACCCGGATGCCGCGGTCGGCGAGCTCGGCGGCCCAGGTGCGGGCGAGGCTGCGGATCGCCGCCTTGGTGGCGGCGTAGACGCCCAGGCCCGGGACACCGCGCAGGGCCGCGCTGGAGGAGAGCAGGATCACCGAGGCACCGGCCGGCAGCAGCGGAAGCGCCTTCTGGACGGTGAAGACCGTGCCCTTGAGATTGATGGAGGTGGTGCGCTCGTACTCCTCCTCGGTGATCGTGCCGAGCGGACCGGAGTCACCGACGCCGGCGTTGGCCACGACGATGTCGAGACGGCCGCTGCGCTCGGCGATCCCGGCGAAGAGCCGGTCGAGGTCCCCGAGTTCCGATACGTCGCTCCGGATACCGATGGCACGATCGCCGACCTGTTCGACGGCACTCTTCAGCTCGGCCTCGCGGCGGCCGGTGAGGTAGACGGTCGCCCCTTCGGCGGCGAACCGCCGGGCGATGGCCAGTCCGATGCCGGTGGAGGCCCCGGTCACGAGGGCGGTCCGGTTGTCCAGTTGTCCCATGACATTCTCCCCAACTTGATGTAACTACTATTGTTACGATGAGGGCCGCGAAAAGCGCCGCCCCACCGCGATCCGCAGGCGAAGCTAGGTGTCTCTCAGCAGGTCGCGCAGCACGTCTTCCAGTGTGGTTCTCGCCAGCTCGGCACGGAGAGCCGCCTCGACGCCGTCGTAGGCGGCGCCCAGTACCGGCGCTATGCCCCGGCCCACGACACACTCGGGGTCGGGCGCGGCGGGGTGCAGAGCGAAGACCGGCCCCGTCTCCACCGCTTCATAGACGTCGAGCAGAGTGATCGTCGGCAGGTCCCGCGACAGCATCCAGCCTGCCCCGGTACCCCTTCGTGAGTCGACCAGGCCACCCTCGCGCAGTTGGGCCAGCAGGCGGCGGATCACCACCGGGTTGGTGTTGACGCTCGACGCGATCTGCTCGGAGGTCGCGACCTCATGCCCACGGCGCTGATACAGCCCGATCCAGGTCAGGGCGTGCGCGGCGACAGTCAGCCTGCTGTTGGCCCCCATGCCGTCCACCTCCCTTCCCGTCCTCTCGTTGTAACGATAGCAGTTACGACAACATTCCGGGAGTGCCGGGGACGGTTCCCGGGCGCCTCGGCGGTCTCCGTCACCGCCGATCGGCCGTGCCGCTCCGCTCGCCCCCGTTGCTCTCGGCGCGGTCTCTCCCGGTGCGGTGGCCGGTGAGCGAAGCCAGGCGGCGGGCGTCGGGGCTCGCGGGCTCGGCGGTGCCGACCAGGAGGTACTGGCCGGAAGCGTTCTGGACCTCGAACGTCTGATAGGCGAGTGTCAGCCGCCCGGCCCTCGGGTGACGGAAGGTCTTGGCCTTGCTGCCCAGGCGGCCGACGTCCTGACGGCTCCAGAGCTCCGCGAACTCCTCGCTCCCGGCGAGCAGGCCGTCGATCAGGGCGCGCATGCGCGGGTCGTTCCGCTCGTGACCATGGGCCAGCCGCAGCGTGGCGACGGTGTCACGGGCCACGGTGGGCCAATCGGCGAACAACTCGCGGGCCGCGGGGTCGCGGAACAGGGACCGGGCCATGCTCCGGGGTTCCGTGAGCGGGGAGAGCAGGGCGTCGGCGAGCGCGTTCGAGGCGAGGACGTCCAGACGCCGGTTGACGACATACGCCACCGCGGCGGGGAAGGCGCGCATCAGCTGCAACAGCTCCGGCGCGACCCGCTCCACGTCCGGGGACGCCTGCTCCCCCGGGACGAGCCCGGCCAGACGGTAGGCGTGCCAGCAGGCGTCGGGCTCCAGCCGCAGGGCCCGCGCGAGAGCGTCGACGACCTGGCCGGAGGGATGCCTCTCCCGGCCCTGCTCCAGACGGGTGTAGTAGTCGGCGCTGACTCCGGACAGGACGGCGACCTCCTCACGCCGCAGCCCGCTCACGCGACGGCCCCGGGAAAGGGGGAGGCCCACGTCGGCCGGGCCGATCCGGGAGCGACGCGCCAGCAGAAATTCCCCCAGCTCATTGCCGCTCATGCCCCGATCGTACGCCGCCGGTTCCTGGGAGCGGCACACCCAGGAAGCCCCGCCCTGCCGCTCGCGCGGAACCGGACGCATCCTGGCGACACCGGCCGTCGTCCCCCGCGGCCGTCACCCGCTCCGAAGGGAAGACCATGACCGACCCGTCCACCACGGCCGCTTCCAAGGTGGTCCTGATCACCGGAGCCGGCAGCGGTATCGGCGCGGCCACCGCCCGAACGCTCGCCGCCGTCGGCCACCACGTGGTCCTCGGGGCACGGCGCACCGAACGCCTGTCCGCCCTCGCCGAGGACATCGAGGCCCGGGGCGGCAGCGCCCTGCCGATCGCGCTGGACGTGACCGACCCGGCCGGCGTGCGGTCCTTCGTCCACACCGCCCACGACCGGTACGGGCGCGTCGACGTCCTGGTCAACAACGCCGGCGTCATGCCGCTGTCGCGCCTGGACGCGCTGAGGGTCGACGAGTGGAACCGCATGATCGACGTGAACCTGCGCGGGGTCCTGTACGGCATCGCCGCCGTCCTGCCCCTCATGCGGGACCAGCACGGCGGGCACATCGTGAACATCTCCTCCGTCTCCGGACTGAAGGTCGACCCGACCGCGGCCGTCTACAGCGCCACCAAGCACGCCGTACGCGCCCTGTCGGAGGGGCTGCGCCAGGAGAGTCGGGAACTGCGGGTCACCGTGGTCAGTCCGGGCCTGACCCGGAGCGAGTTGACCGCCTCCATCGGCGACAGCGGGATCAAGGACGCGGTGCGGGAGCAGATGGGCATCGCGATCCCCGCCACCGCGATCGCCGAAGCGATCCGCTACGCCATCGACCAGCCCGCCGACGTGGACGTCAACGAGATCGTCGTCCGGCCCACAGCCCAGGGATGAGTACCCGCGCACGCATCACGGAACGGCAGCAGCGAGAGAAGCACCGGCGACATCCCGTCGTGGACCGTGGCCGCCCGGGGTCCCGGTGAGGTGCCACTCCTGCGTGGACGTGGGCGAGTTCATGATCGCCAGCGGCAGGAATGGAACGGGAAGCAAGATCCGTTCCACCGTAGGCAACGGGGACACCAACTACCTGATGGGCAAGACAGATATATGCGTCGGATGACGGACACCCATCCCGTGCTCGTGCGGCACTGGCACGGTGAGCACCCCTTCGCGCTGACCGTGCTCGCGCTGCCCCCGGAGCGTCTCGCCGAGGCCGAGGAGCACGCGCTCGCCGCACTCGGCGGGCAGCGGCTGCCGGATTCCTGGGAGGACGCCGACCCGTTGCTGCGCAGGCGTCTGGTCGGGTGGTGCCGGAACATCCCCACCGAGGGGCTCTGGCACCTCACGGACGAGGACTCCGGGACCACCGAGGCCGAGGCACACCACCGGCTCCTGGAGCGGACCGCCCAGGAGTGGGAGTTCGGCCGGGGGCCGACCGCCGGAGCGGCCCTGCCGGGGCTGCTGGCCCTGGTACGCCTGTCGGCACTGGTGTGCCGGATGCCTCCGGACATCTGGCTGGATGCCGATGAGGACCTCCTCGACATCTACGACCGGTACACGGTCGGCTGACCCGCACCGGCCGCCGGTACCACGCCGGACAGCATGACCCGGGCGCCCCCGGCCGAGTTCCTCTCGGCCGGGGGCCCACGCCCGTCCAGCACGCGCCGCCGGGGGACGACCCCCATCGGGAACGGCCCTGGCGAGCCTCACGACGCCGAGGTCACCGCGCCATGCGCAGCCGCTGACAGCCCCGGAGCCGATCCGGCTGCCCGGAGTCACAGACATCGAACCAGACGTTCTTCAACCCGTAGCGGACGCTGTCCTGGCCCACGTCGGGATGACCGTCGGTGTTCACCGTCAGGCTCGTGACGTGGCTGCCATGGCGGTCCTCGTAGTGCATGCGCAGCGTGCCGCCCCAGCCGTCCCTCCGCCCCTCACGCAGATCCCGTGAGTGCGGCACGACGTACTCGATGCCGTACCAGCCGTCCCGGGTGTCCCAGTACCGGTACCCCACACTGGCCGCCGTCGAGCCGCCCCGGCTGCGCCCCTCGAAGAGGGTGAACCCGGCCCGGGGCGCCGGTGAGACAGTGGGCGCGGCCGTGGTCTGCGCTGAAGGGGCCCTGTTGTGGCGGTGGAGGAGCACCGCCGTCCCCACGCCCGCGATCAGGGCCACCGCCACCGACACCGCCAGAGTCAGGCGCGTTCCGCCTCCCGGGAACCGCAGGGCCACGCCGGTGCCGCTCTCCCGCGCCGGCCGGGGGACCGTCCTGTCCTGCGGCGGAACGGCCTCCTTCCACACGATCCGGTCCCGGACCGCGAGCCACTCCGCCACCCGGTCCCCATCCCCGCAGGCCCGGACGAGGGCCGCCAACTGATCGGGGTCCGGCGCGATCTCCCGGTGCAACAGCGTGAACGCGGTGCTGCGCGGCAGAACATCCCCGGCGGCCGCGGCACGTGCCTCCAGCTTCCGGTACGACAGCCCGGAATCGTTCTTCAACCGGCGCAACGCCGCCAGGAACGCGGCCGGATCGGCAAGGCTCTGCAAGTCCTGGGACGGTGAGGGTCTCATGCCGCCGATGCTCATGTCCCCAAGGCTGGAAGAGCAACGACGATCTCCGCCAATCACCGTGGGGACGGCGCATTCGCGTGACGAGGCCGTCCCGTGTCCCTGGACGGCTCCGGGGCACCCGTCCGACCTGCGTGAACACCCGCCCCGCGCCCTGAACGCGTCTCGGATGTCCGGGACACCCGGGAACTATTGCCCCTGGCCACCCTCGGACCTCAGGATGTGGATCGATCGCACTGCCCGACCGGAAAGGGAGAAACATGCGGAGCCGGAGCCGGAGCCGCAGGGCGTGCGCACACGCTGGACCACGCGCGACAGCCCGCTCGGCACATCAGAGGAACGGCGTCCTGGGGTCGAGCCCCGAAAGCACCCTGCCGTAGAGCTCCAGGTTGGCCGTGGGATTGACGAACGAGTGCAGATTCAGGGCGTTCAGGTCCCGCACGATCCGCTGGATCGGAACCTCACGGTGCAGGGACGAGGCGCCCGAAGCGCTCCCGACCAGGTCGGCGGCCTCCTTGCACAACCGCGCGATGTACCCGCCCTGCGCCCTGATCCGGGCCCGTTCCTCCGTCGTGTAGGGCTCCCCGCTGCTCGCCTTGGATTCGACAAGCTCCACCAGGCCCGCGGTGAGCAGTTCTGCCGAAGTGACCTTCATCGTGGCCTCGGCGAACTGGAGATGCGTCACCGCCGCCTCGTTCTGGTGCTCGTAGAAGGTGTAGGTGATGCCCCGCTGCTGGATGCGCTGCCCGAACTCCGTCAGGGCCGCCCGTGCCAGCCCCAGGGCGTTCCCGGCCAGCCAGACCATGAACAGCAGCAGCACCGGCATCCGGTAGAAGGGGTCGGCGCCACTGCGCTGCGAGGGGAACACCCCCGCCAGCAACGGCTCCACCGGCAGGACGCGATGCGCGGGCACATGAACGTCCTGCGCCACGACAGTGTTGCTGCCGCTCCCGGTCAGACCGGTGACGTCCCAGTCGTCCAGCACCGTGAGATCGGTCATGGGGATCGCCAGCCACAGCGTCTCCGGCGGGCCGTCCCCGGTGTCGGCGAGCGCGGTCAGCAGATGCCAGTCGGCATCCTGGCAGCCGGTCGCAAAAGGAGATCTCCCGCTCACCACATAACCGCCGTCCACCGGAACGGCCCTCGAACCCGGGATGAGAGTGCCACTGACCCGCGCATCGGGACGGCTGAAGATCTCGTCCTGAGCCTCGTCGGGGAAGAGAGCCGCGATGAACGAGGTCCCGGTCTGGATCATCGCCATGTACCCGGCCGACCCGCACGCGACGGAGACCTCACTCAACACGTCGATCTGCGTACGCAGCGAGGACTGATAACCCCCGTAGTGACGGGGAACGTTCATACGGTAGATCCCGGTCCCGGAAAGGGCCTCGACGACCTCGGCCGTCACCCGCCGCCGCTGCTCCCCGCGCGCCGCGTGCGAGCGGATGAGCGGGATATGCTCGCGTACCCGTTCGATGAGGCAGGTGTCCGAACGTGGTGCCGATGAACCGGCCAAGGAGGACCTCCGCCTTTGGGTCGTGGGAGATTCTTTACGGTGGCGCCAATCCCGAGGGCTGTCAACCATTCCCTCAGGGCGCGTCGGACGGGCCTGCGGGCCCCGAGGCCGGTCACCGAGAGGAGGGCTCCCCGGGAGGGACGTCCCTGCCGGAGGACCGCACGCGGTCCCGGCGCTCCCCTCCACCACGCTCGGCCGGCGCCTGGAGACAGACGGGGTCTCCGCCGGCCGCGCGACGGGCGACGAAGGCCCGGCAGACCTCCGCTCCCGGCCGCCGCTCCGGCTCACCTTCCGGCCGCCGCTCTGGCTCACCCGGTGCCGACGGCCGCCGCCTCCTGCCGGAGCGCGGCGACCAGGGTGATGAGCCGGGGGTGGTCGCGGCGTCGCGTGACCGTCGCGATGCCGATGTGCCGTGCCGGGGCCGGTTCCTCGACCGGGACCGTGCACACCCCCGGAATCCTCGGGGCCAGGGCGATGGAGGGGATCAGGGAGATCCCCATGCCCGCGGCGACGAGGGAGCGCGCGAAGAAGTAGTCGGTCGTCGTGCCGCGGACCTCCGGCTCGAATCCGGCGCGCTCGGCGTACCGCCGCAGATATGCCTCCGTCTTGAGGCACCCCAGCACCCAGGGCTCGCCCGCGAGTTCGGCGATGCCGAGCGACGCGCGGTCCGCCAGCCGGTGCCCCACGGGCAGGACGACCCGCAGCGGGTCGTCCAGGAGCGGGGTCCACTCCACGGCGGAGCGCCCACCGGGCTGCCCGGGCAGCGGGCCGTCGAAGTGATAGGCGAGCGCCAGGTCGACGGCGCCCCGGCGGACCAGCGGCAGGCTGTCCTCCGGTTCGGCCTCCCGCACATGGAGCACCGTGTCCGGATGAGCGGCCGTCAGCCGGGCGAGCGCACCGGGCAGCAGCAGTCGGCCACCGCTGGTGAAGGTGGCGACAGCGAGACGGGTCCGGCCCGTCTCCAGTTGGTCGACCTGCCGCCTCGCGTGCTCCAGTTCCGCGGCGACCGATTCCGCCGCCCCGACCATGACCCGACCGGCCCGGGTGAGGGTCACCCCGCGGGTGCTCCGGTCCACGACCCGGGTGCCGAGACCCCGTTCCAACGCGGCCACCTGCTGGGAGACGGCGGAGGGGGTGAGGCGCAGGGCCGCCGCGGCACGGTTGAAGCTGCCGTGCTCCGCCACCGCCCGCAGAACGCGCAGCCGCTGCACATCGATCAACAGTTTTCCTTTCCACGTATCCAGTTTTCGAGTACTTCCACTGATGACGGTAGCGCTCCCAGGATGGGGACATGCAAAGAATCTGCGTCATCGGCGGCAGTCGTTACATCGGCATACTCCTGGTCCGGCGGTTGCGGGCCGCCGGACACCAGGTCACTCTGGTCAATCGGGGCTCCCTCCCGCCGCCCCCCGGCGTCGACCATGTCGTGGCCGACCGCAACGACGAATCCGCCCTCGCCGCCGCCCTCGGCTCCCGTGTCTTCGACGCCGTCGTCGACCAGTTCTGCTACAGCCCGGTGCAGGCGGCGGCAGCCGCGCGGATCTTCCGCGGCCGTACCCGGCGCTATGTCATGACGTCCACGATCGAGGTCTACAACCCGGCGACCGCGGCACTGCCACCCGTCCCGCACGACACCCTGCTGACGGAGGGGAACGTCGACCCCGCCGCCTGGCCCGTCCGGATGGATCTGCCCTGGGGCGACCAGGAGTTCCTGGACGCGCACTACTCCGAGGGCAAGCGCCAGGCCGAGGCCGTCCTCACCCGGGACGCCGCCTTCGCCTTCGCCTCCGTGCGCGCCGCCCATGTACTCGGCGGCGGCGCAAGGGATTTCACCGGCAGACTCGCCCACTACGTCCGGCACATCACCGAGGGCACCGAGATCGCCGTGCATGAACGGCCGCTGCCCTCGGTCTACATCCACTGGACCGAGCTGGCGGACCTGCTCCGCCGGGCGGCGACCGACACCGACTTCACCGGCCCGGTGAACGCCTGCTCCGACGGCCTGCTCGATGTGCACGACCTGACGGCCGCCATCGCCGCCCGGACCGGGCGACGGCCCCGGTTCCGTACCGTCGCCGCCGGGCAGGAGGCGTCGCCCTACTCCTTCGACCGCCACTACGCCATGAGCAACGCCCGGGCGAGAGAGCTGGGTCTCCCCGTCTCCCACACCGGCGACTGGCTGCCCGGCGCGATCACCGAGGCGCTCGACGAGTCCACCGCACCGGCCCGCTGAGACGCCCGGGGCCGACCGTCGGCCATTCCGCGCACCGCCCGCCACGGAGCCTGGGCCGGGGCCCGGACCGGAGCCGATCGGCGGCGGCCCGCCCGGCTCGGGTCACAGGCCCGTGCTCACAGGACCAGGCCACTCAGCCGCTCCTCGTAGGCGATCGTGACGACCCCCAGGTCCTCCGACGGGTCCTCCCACAGCGCCTCCAGCTCCGCCCTCACGGACGAGGGAAGGGCCCCCGGGAATCGGAGCCGACGTCCGGCAGCCAGTGGCCGACGACCTTGAAGCGCTCCGAGGGAAGGCCCGGGGTCCTGCGGAGGCGCTTGCGCACGGAGCGCGGGGCGGTGGCCCCCCGGCGGTCCAGAGGCAGGCGCCCGTGAGATCGCTGTCCTCGGGCAGGGCCGCGCCGACCAGCTCCGCGAGTCGGCCGGGAGAGTACCCGTTGCCCCTGTACGTCCAGATCACCCTGGTCCGGGGGCGGAACGGCAGCGGCTGCGCCGACGCCTCGTCCGGCACCGCCAGGACCCCCCGGGTCGCGACGTGCTCCGGGGTGTTCTCCAGCAGCCGTGCGACCACGGGCAGTCCGGTCGGATCCGCTGTCAGGATCTGCCGGACGGCATCGGCGGGCGGGCCGTGGAGCCCGGTGGGTGCGTTGAGGCCCACCGGGTCACCCGGCCGGGCCACCGCCGCCCGGGTGGCCGCCACCCCGTGGCCATGCCCGACGAAGCCGATACCGATCTCGGCGGCCCCGGGCCCGGCGGCCTCGGGCCGCACCGGCAGTGACAGATCGCCCCGGTCCGGGCCGTGCGGGAAGAGCAGCCGCACCTACTCGTCGCCCACCCCCGCCGAGGTGGACATCGCCCCGGTCAGCGTCGCGCGGATCATACGGGCGGTCAGGTGCTCGCCCCGGGCGACAACGGCCCCATAGATCTCCACGGTTCAGTTCTCCCTGCCGGTCCGTGCAGCGGTGCCCGGCTCCGGCGCCCCGGTCACGTCCCGGTGCCTTTGGCCCGGCGCCCGGGCCGTACCGTACCCGCCCGTGCCGCTGTCATCCGTGACATCGGGGGTGCGGCCGGCGTACGCCCGCCACAGGGACGCGTACTCGCCCTCCGAGGCCAGCAGGGAGGCGTGGGTACCCTCCTCGGCCACCCGGCCGTCCTTGAGGAGGACGATGAGGTCGCAGGCGCGGGCCTGCTCCAGCCGGTGCGCGACGATCACACTCGTACGGTCCCGGGTGACCCGCGCGAGCGCCGCGGTGAGGACACGGCTCCCCGGACCCGACTCCGCGGTCGGCTCGTCCAGTACGAGGAGGGGAGGGTCGGCCAGCAGCACCCGGGCGAGCGCCAGATGCTGGACCGATCCGTCGTCCAGGTCCGCTCCGTCCGGGCCGCCGAGGACCGTGTCCAGTCCAAGCCCCGGTTCCAGCGCCCAGTCGGCGCCCACCTCCCGCAGTACCGCGACCAGTTCGGCATCGGTCGCGCCCGGCCGGGCGAGCCGGAGGTTGTCGGCGAGTGTGCCGTTGAAGAGATGGACCTCCTGGGTGACGAGATAGCGGAGGGCGTCCTGCCGACCGGGCTCAGTGGTGATCCGGCCCCGGTCGGGTCGGCCCACCCCCGCGACCAGCCGTGCCAGGGTGCTCTTGCCCGAACCGCTGGCACCCACCAGCGCCACGGTCGCGCCACCGGGGATCGTCAGGGAGACATCGTGCAGCGCCGGGCGGGCGGAGCCGCTGTAGCGGTACCAGACCCCGGTCACGCCGACGGCCGGGGACCGCCGGGCGTTCGGTGCGGGTGCGGGGGAGGCCGGGCGCGGCGGAGCGGCGTCGATGACCCCGACCAGACGCGCCAGACCCACCGTGGCCCGCTGGATGTCGTCCAGGCTGGTGAGCAGCACGCCGATCGGACCGAACAGCCGGTGGAAGTAGAGTGCGGCGGCGGTGGCCGCGCCCAGGGTGATGGCGCCCCGGCCGAGCAGCGCGTACCCGACCGCCAGCACGGTGGCCAGGCCCACGAACTCCGCCGTGTGCAGCAGACCGTAGAAGCGGTTGCGCAGCCGGGCCCCGTCGTACTGCCGGTCGATCGCCCGCTCGCCGCGCACGGCCAGCTCGGTCAGATGGGTCCGCTGGGTGCGGTAGGCCCGGATGGTCTCCGCGCCCCGGACCGCTTCGATGACCGTCTGCCCGCGGGCGGACTCCAGCCGGCGGATGTCTCCGTACACCTGGTGCGAACGGGCCAGGAACCGGCGGGTGGCGTACCAGTGGAGCGGGAGACAGACCAGTCCCGCGAGGGCCAGACGGGGATCGAGCACGGCGAGGCCGGTCACGGTGAGGGCGATGGTCAGTCCCGCCGTGGTGATGTCCGGCAGCACCTCCGACGCCGCCTCGGAGATCGCCTCGACATCGCCGGTGACCCGGGAGACCACATCGGAACTGCCGGAGGACTCCAGGGTGTCGGCGGGCAGCCGCACCGCCGCGTCGAACACGTCCTCCCGCAGACCGGCCAGGGTGTCCTGGATCAGCGCGATCAGCATCCGGCCGCCCTGCCAGGTGAGCGCGGCGCCCACCAGCGAGGCGCCGACGAGGGCCGCGCCGAGAACGGCCAGACGGCCGTGCCCGGAGCGGTCGACGACCGTGTCGACCACAGCGCCCAGGAGCGGCGGGACGGTGAGGGAGGCCGCGGTGCCGGCCAGCAGGACGAGCAGGGTGACCGTCAGCCGCCCGCGTCGCCGGGCGAGCCGCCGGAGGATCTCCCGCCGGGTGCGGCCCGGTCCCGCGACGGGGAGCAGGGGGCGCGCCGGGCCGGGTGCGTCGGGTGGGGGCGCGGCGTCCGTTCCGGTCACCGGGCCGGTGCCGTCATCCGTGCCGGGGAGCGGCGTGGGAGGTGAGGTGGATGCGGGCGGGTTCATCGGGGGGTTCCGTTCTGGTCGTCCGCTGTGCCGTCGCCGCCGGGGGGCGCGGCGGCGTCCCCGGTCGCCGTGTCCGTGAGGTCGACCACCCGGTCGCAGGTGGAGAGCAGAATGCGGCTGGTAGTGATCAGCAGGACGGTGCCCGGGAGTTCCGCGAGCCCCTCGGCGATCCGCCGTTCGGTGACCGGGTCGACCGCCGTCGCGGGTTCGTCCAGGACCACCACGGGTGTCTCCGCGTGCAGCGCCCGCGCGAGCATCAGCCGCTGGCGCTGCCCGCCGGAGAGCCTGCGACCGTGCTCCCCGATCTCGGTGTCCTGGCCACCGATGTGTTCCAGTACCTCGTCCAGCATCGCCGCCCGGACCACGGCCGGATCGAGGGTTCCGCCCGGCGGGGTCAGATTGGCGCGCAGGGTGCCGGAGAAGAGGGTGCCCTGATGAGGCGGCGCCGCGATGCGGGCGCGGACCGCCTCGGGGCCGAGGTCGACCGCGTCGGCCCCGTCGATCAGCAGTTCCCCGCGCACGGGCCGGACACGGCAGCCCAGCCGGTCGCTGAGCCACCGCGCGTGGCCCGGGTCCCGGGGCACCACTCCGATCAACGCGCCGGGCACCAGCTCGACCGGACCCCCGTGGCCGGGCGGGTACCAGACGGTCCCGGGCCCGGGGTCGGCCGACGCGGTACGGGCGGCGGGCATCCGAACCGCCGCACCGGGGCGTGGCGCGGGGGCACCGCCGACCGCCCCGGGGACGCGGGCGTCGCCGGAAGAAGCGGACCCGTCCGTCCGTGGACCGGGCGCGGAGACCTTGTGGCGCGTACGGCTTCCGGACGCGTCAACGCCGTCGGTTTTATCTGTTTTCTCCGTTTTTTCTGATTTATTTGCTTTCTGCCCCGCACCGGACACCGGCGGGGCGATCAGGGCCGGTTCGGACAAAAGTCCGGCGATCCGCCGCGCGGAGGCCCGCTTGTGGGCCCAGTCGGAGGCGAACGTCCCGACATGGGCCAGGGCCCCCTGGAGGAACTGGGCGAGCCCCAAGACCGTCACCAACTGTCCGATGGTGAGCCGCCCGTCCAGGGCGAGCCAACCGGAGGCGGTGACCAGCGCCGCGAGGAAGACCCCGGACAGCACCTGACTGAGGGCGGAGTAGGAGAGCACGGCCCGGGCCGCGGCGACCGCGCCCCGCCGTGATGCGTCGCTCGCCGCCCGGTACCGGGCGGCGGCCTCCGGCTGAGCATGCATCCCGGCCAGCACCCGCAGCCCGGTGATCATGTCGGTGGCAACCTCCCCGGCCCGGGCCGCGGAGCCCTGCTCGGCCAGGCCGCGGGCCTCCAGCGGGGCCGCGAGCCGTCGCATCAGCAGCAGGACCAGCACCGTACTGACCATCACTCCCACCGCGAGCGGGACGGAGATGAGCAGTAGCGCCGTCGACGCCGTGAGGATCGCGGTGAGCGTGGCCGCCTGCTCGACCACGCTCCAGGAGACACCCGCCACCCGGTAGCTGTCGGAGGTGACCAGGGAGAGCGCCTCGCCCGGGCCGGGGGCGCGGCGCAGCCCGAACGGGTCGAGCAGCCGGGTCACGGCGAGTCGGCGCAGCTCCTGCTCCGCATGGCCGTAGACGCCGACCATCGCCGCCGCGGCCCGCTGGTACGACAGCGACAGCACCAGGAACACGCCGGCGAGGACGGCGAGCCAGCGCAGCAGCGCACCGGGGTCGCCGGGCTCCAGGGCCTGGTCGATGACGACGCCGATGAGGATGGGCACCAGCGCCTCGCAGAGCTGGTGGAGCATGAAGCCCACGGTGGTGAGGCCGAGTCGCAGCCCCCGTCCACCACGCAGCAGCGCGATCCTGAACAGCTCTCCGGCCGGAACCCCGGGCACCGCGCCAGATCCGGCGCTCTGACCCTCCGCCCGGCTCACAGGGTGCCCCGGCGGCGGGCCAGCGGAACGACCATGGGGGTGCCGGTCTCCGGGTCCGGCACCACCCGGCACGGCAGCTCGAACACCTCGTGCACCAGATCGGCCGTGATGACCTGGGACGGCGGGCCCTCGGCGACGACCCGGCCGTCCCGCATGGCGACCAGATGGGTCGCGTAGCGGGCGGCGTGGTTGAGGTCGTGCAGTACCGCGACGAGCGTGCGGCCGGACCGGTGCAGATCGGCGAACAGCTCCAGCAGCTCGATCTGGTGGGCGATGTCGAGGAAGGTGGTCGGCTCATCCAGCAGCAGTACGGGAGTCTCCTGCGCCAGCACCATCGCCACCCAGACCCGCTGGCGCTGCCCGCCGGAGAGCTCGTCGACGAGACGGCCGGAGAGCTCGGTGACACCGGTGGCGGCCATCGCCCGGGCGACCGCCTGCTCGTCCCCGGCCGTCCACTGCCGGGTGATCCGCTGATGCGGATAGCGGCCACGGGCGACGAGTTCGGCGACGCTGATCCCGTCCGGAGCGAGGGAGGTCTGCGGCAGCAGCCCCAGCCGCCGCGCCACCTCCTTGGAGCGGTACTCCGAGATCGCCCGGCCGTCGAGGAGCACCTGCCCTGCGCCGGGTGTCAGCAGTCGGGCCACCGCGCGCAGCAGGGTGGACTTGCCGCAGGCGTTGGGTCCGATGATCGCGGTGAAGGCTCCCTCGGGTATACGCAGGTCCAGGTGTTCACAGACCGGGCGGCGGGCGTAGCCGAGTGTCACGTCCCGCACCTCCAGCCGGGCGGCTGCCGGGGCGGCGGGACGGTTCGCCGCGGAATCGCGGTCCGGTCCGGGGCGGTCGTTCTCGGAGAGCATGCGGGGTCCTCGGGAGGGCGGCGGAACGGGGTTCAACGGCGGGTGGCGTACTGACGGGCGAGCAGCCAGGCGAGATAGGCCCCGCCGACGCAGACGGTCACCACCCCCACCGGCAGTTCGGCGCGCTGTGCGGTGTAGTCGGCGGCGACCAGCACCAGGGCGCCGGTGAGTGCCGCGGGCGCGATCCGCAGCGTGGTGGAGCCTCTGGTCAGCCGTTGGGCGATCTGCGGGGCGGCCAGGGCGATGAAGGCGATCGGGCCGACGGCGGCGGTCACCAGAGCGGTGAGCGCGACCCCGACGACCGTCCCGGCGAGCCGGACGCGGTTCGCCCGCACACCGAGGGCCACCGCCATGTCGTCGCCCATCTCCAGATGGGTCAGGGGGCGGACGACGGCGACCGAGCAGAGCAGCAGCAGGAGGAAGAGCGCCGCGGTGGGTACCAGCTGCTCGAATCCGAGCCCGCTGAGGGACCCGGCAGCCCAGGTGGCCGCCAGCATCGCCTGCTGCGGGTCCACCGAGAGCAGCAGCATCGAGGTGAGCGAGCTGAGACCGGCGCCCACCGCGATGCCCACGACGATCAGCCGGAACGGGTGCAGTCCGTTCCGGTAGGCCAGCAGATAGACCACCAACGCGGCAGCGGCCCCGCCGATCAGCGAGCCGGCTCCGATCGCCGGATAGTTGGCGGAGCCGAGGAACAGCATCACCACACTGGCCCCGGCGTAGGAGCCGGCCGAGAAGCCGATGACGTCCGGCGAGCCCAGCGGGTTCTTGGTGAGGGACTGGAAGAGTGCCCCGCTGACCGCCAGCGCGGCGCCGCAGACCATGGCGAACAGCAGTCTCGGCAGCCGCCACTCCACCACGACCAGCCGTGCGCGGCGGTCGGACTCCGGGTCCAGCAGCGCGGTCACCACCTGCGCGGGGGTCAGCGAGATGGACCCGGTGCCGAGCGTCAGCACGCCCAGCGCGAGGATCGCGGTGACGAGTGCGGCACAGACCACAACGGTGCGGCGGTCCACGCGCAGCGCGGCGCCCGCCCGCCGCAGGTTCCAGCCGGGGCGTCCGAAATCGACATGTACGGGGGGCTGCCCGGGGAGGGGAGCGCGATCGGGGCCCATGGTGGATTCGTACCTCCGGGGGGAATGGATGCTCACAGTCCGCTCGCGTTCCGGCGCCGGACCAGGGCAACCAGGACGGGGGCGCCGACCAGAGCGGTCACCAGGCCGACCCGCAGTTCCCCGGAGGGCAGGACCACGCGCCCGACGACATCGGCGGCCAGCAGGAAGGCAGGGGCGACGAGCACCGTCAGGGGGAGTATCCAGCGCTGGTCGGGGCCGGTGAACCAGCGCACCACATGCGGCACCATCAGCCCGATGAAGGCGATGGGACCGGCGACGGCGACGGCGGTTCCGGCGAGCAGGGTGACGGCGAGGACGACGCACGCCCGGGTCGCTCCCAGCCGTACGCCGAGCGAGCGGGCGCTGTCGTCGCCGAGTGCCAGAGCGTTGAGCGAGTGGGCGCTGAACAGGCCGAGCAGCAGTCCGGCCCCGATGAGGGGGAGGGCGACCGGGAGGACGTCCAGGGAGCGCCCCCCGATGGAGCCGACATCCCAGAACCGGGTGACATCGAGGGTCTTCAGGCTCTTGAGGGTGAGCGCGGAGGTCAGTCCGCTGAACACGGCGGTGAGCGCCACACCGGCCAGGGTGAGTTTCACCGGGGTCGCGCGGTCAGCGCCGAGCGAGCCGAGGACGTACACGAGGACGGTCAGCGCGAAGGCTCCGGCGAGCGCGAACCAGATGAACTCCGTGGGGTCGGTCAGACCGAGCACGCCGACCGCGAAGGTCACGGCGAAACCGGCGCCCGCGTTGACGCCGAGGATGCCGGGGTCGGCGAGAGGGTTGCGGGTGAACGCCTGGATGAGGGCTCCGCAGAGGCCGAGTGCCGCACCCACCAGCAGTCCGATCACTGTGCGCGGCAGTCGCAGCTCACGGACCATCACCTGCTCGTCGGAGGAGCTGTCGAAGTGGAACAGGGCGTCCCACACGGTGCCCGGGGCGATCCCGCGGGCGCCGACCATGACGCTGAGGACGGTCATGGCGAGCAGGAACACGACAGCGGCGGCCAGCACCGCGACGCGGCGCCGGTGACGCGGGGCCGGGCCCGTACCGGAGTACGGGCCCGGCGTGTGTCGCCGTACGGGGGTGGTCTCACCGGGGGGTGATGCGGTCGTCACGGGTGATCCTCGCGAGTAAGGCGGTGCTGTTGCGGCGGTTGCGGTACGGCTGGACGGGGTCAGGACGCGGGGGTGTCCACCGCGCCCTTGCCCGCGACCGCGTCGGCGAGCAGCGGGACGTACCGTTCCATGGCCCAGGGGATCGACAGCACGGTCGGTGCGCTGGTGGCCATGGAAAGGGTGGGGTCCTGGAGGAAGGCGTAGTTCTTGTCCTGGATGGGCGCCCAGCGCTTGAAGACGGGATCGTTCAGCGAGTGCGTGACTTCCTTGGGGTTGTTGGCCCAGCCCACGTAGACGTCCGCCTCGATACTGTCGAGCTTCTCCATGCTCACCCCGCCGTACCAGTTGGCGCCCTGGACGGCGCTGGCGATGGCCTTCATGGACGGGGTGTTCTCGAAGCCGATCTCGGTGAGCAGCCGGACCCGGGGGTCGTAGTCAAGATACAGGGAGGCTTCCGTGGCCCCGGGGGCGAGGGCCATGCCGTAGGCGAAGGTCTTCCCCTGGAACTCGGGGTTCTCCTTCGCGACGGTGGCGAGACCACCCTCCACCTCGGTGACCAGGCTCTCGGCCTTCTCGGTCTCGCCGAGCGCCTTGCCGATGGTGCGGGTCATGTCCTGCCAGGTGCCCCCGTCGAAGGGCTTCTTCGTGTAGGCGAGGGTGGGCGCGATCTCGGAGAGCCGCTTGTAGTCGACGTCCGAGATCCCGGAGTAGAGGCCGATGATCAGGTCCGGGTCGAGGGACAGGATCTGCTCGAAGTCCATCTCACCGGAGTCCCCGTAGTTCAGGACCTCGGGCAGCTCGCCGCCGAGCTTCTCCACCTGGTCGCGGAACCAGGGGTGGTAGCCGTCCTTGTCGCCGCCCCACTGCTTGTCGACACCCACGGGTACGGTGCCGAGCGCGGCGACGACGTCCTGGTTCATCCAGCTGACCGTGACGACGCGCTTGGGCTTCTCGGGGATCGTGGCGATGCCGTGGGCGTGCTCGATGCTGACCGGGAAGGCTCCGGAAGGGTTCGCCGCGGAGGTCTTGTCGTCCGTGCCGGACCCCGAGGTGCCGCTGCCGCAGCCGGTCAGGACGAGGGCTGCGGCGAAGGCCAGACCCGCGGCACGGGTCCAGACCCGGGTGCGGCGGGGCGCCGGGGCAGGGGTGGCCGTCGGGGCAGCCGTGGGATCGGACATGGTTCTCCTTGGTGCGTGCAGCGCGTGAGGACCACGGCGGCGGTGAGAGAGTGAAGCTAATAAAGCGGATAAGAAGGGATATATTCGGGCATAAGGGTGCCATGCGGGAGTGGGACGACCCCAGCCTCCTGCGCGGCTCGTCGCGCTGGACTAAGGGACGCCGACGTAGTGAATCGTCGAATTCAAGTGGGCCCACTGCCGTCGACGACTGCGGGCACCCCCGGGCCCGCCTCGACCCCGCCGATCGCCGACGCGGACCGCTGCGACGGCGCAGCGGCGGTCGACACGTCGGGTTCACGGACAGAGGCGATCAACATGAGGCTAGGCTAACCTAACCGATTTTATGGCGGAAGGTCGGGGTCATGGGGACCGAGCAGCCCGCCCCGCTCCTGGCGCGGCACGTCGGCAACGCCGACATGCTCATGGACTGGATCGCCCGAGTCCGGGCGGCAGCCGACCTACCCCATCTGCATGCCTTCACCCAGGGACAGGACATGGATGACAGTCTGTCAGCGGGGTCGTACCGGGTAAATCTGTCACCGACGCTCGGGGCCGCTTCGTAACCCAAGCCCCAACCCGGAGTGCAGGAGGCCGCCAGCTGCTGACCTTGCACATTGCATCACTCTAGAGGCGACTTCAATAATGCTGACCTTGCCGTCCCCGACTCGCACCCACAGCCAGCAGCCGGCTGTTGTTACTGCGTGCGCGGAGCGCACAGGATTCCCGCTTGCGGGAATCCCACTACCGCGCTTGCG